>NZ_JBIVXW010000127.1:0-12596 GCF_044769405.1 Streptomyces sp. NPDC090442 | reverse complement strand
TTTTCAACACCATAGCAGCAAACGCGTAGTGTACTTTTTAGTTGTGGGGGCGCGGGGGGGGCGCCCCCCCCCCCCCCCCCCCCCCCCCCCCCCCGGGGGGGCCCCCCGGGGGGGCCCCCCCCCCCCGAAACCGTCGCCCCGATGAAGGAGCCCCACGATGACCGCTCGCCGCACGGCCACCGGGATCGCGCTGTTCGGCCTCGCCCCGTTGGCGCTCACCGTGCTCACCGCGACCCCGGCCGCCGCACACGGGTCGATGTCGGACCCGGTCAGCCGGGTCTCGGCCTGCTACGCGGAGGGCCCGGAGAACCCCAGGTCCGCGGCGTGCAAGGCCGCGGTGCAGGTCGGCGGCGCCCAGGCGCTCTACGACTGGAACGCCGTGCGGGACGGCAACGCCGGCGGCAAGTCGCGGCAGCGGATCCCGGACGGCAAGCTGTGCAGCGCCGGCAACGACGAGTACAAGGGGCTGGACCTGCCGCGCGCCGACTGGCCGGCCACCCCGATGAAGGCCGGCAAGCACACCTTCCGCTACAAGGCGACCGCCCCGCACAAGGGCGCCTTCGCGCTGTACCTCACCAAGGACGGCTACGACCCGACCAAGCCGCTGAAGTGGTCCGACCTGGAGGCGAAGCCGTTCGCGGAGGTCACCAACCCGACGCTGACCGACGGCAGTTACGTCTTCGACGGCACCGTGCCCGCCCGCTCCGGCCGCCACCTCGTCTACAGCATCTGGCAGCGCTCGGACAGCCCGGAAGCCTTCTACACCTGCTCCGACGTGGTCTTCGGCAAGGACAACGGCGGCGCCGGCGGCGCCTCGACGCCCGCACCGGCCGCGTCCGCGCCGACCGACCGTCAGATCGCCGCCGGCGCCGACAGGTCCTCGATGGACATGAGCCACCACGACCACGCCATGACCGGTACCGGTGGCCAGGACGCGCCGGCGGCCGGCAACGGCGCGGGCGGGGCGCACCCGGACGGCGCGGCGACCCCGGTCGACGGGAAGCACCTGGCCAAGACCGGTGGCGACGGCAGCACCGCCCCGCTGGCCATCGGGGGCGCCACGGTGGTCGCCCTCGGCGCCGGCGTGCTGTTCGCCGTGGCCCGCCGCCGGGCCGTCCGCCAGGGCTGAGCCGCCCGACCGCGCACCGCCGCCCGCCGGTCCGTCAGGACCGCGCGGGCGGCAGCGGTTCGATGACGTCGCCCGCGACGTGCTGGTAGATCACCGAGCTGCGGCAGTCCACCACCTCGCGGCGCTTGAAGATCCGGTCCATCAGCAGGGCGTGCAACCGGTCCACGTCCGGGACCGCGACGTGCACCAGGAAGTCGTCGCCGCCCGCGACGACATAGACGTTGAGCACCTCGGGCAGCGAGGTCAGGAACGCCTTGAACCGCTCGATCACCTCCCGGTTCATCGGCCGGATGCGGACCGTCAGCAGCGCCTGCACCGGGCGGTTGAGGGCGCGCAGGTCCACCGTCGCGCGGTAGCCGGTGATCACTCCGCGGGCGCGCAGCGCGCGGACCCGCTCCAGGCAGGTGGAGGGGGCGATGTTCAGTTTGCCGGCCAGCTCGCGGTTGGTCTGCCGTGCATCGCGCTGCAGTTCGCGGACAATCGCCGAATCAATGTCGTCCATGCCCCCATGGTGCCGGCACTCGCCGAATGTTATTCGGAGACACCACCATTTGATCAACGTTCCTATTAGCGTCTGCGGCCGTGACCGTACAAGAAACATCGCTCGCCCCTTCTGCACGGCCGGATGTACGGCGCCTGGGGATCGGCAGTGGCACCGCGCTGTGCGCCGGTGCCGTCCTGGGTCCCGGCGTGCTGACCCTGCCGTCACTGGCCGCCGCCGCGGCCGGCCCCGCCTCCCTGCTGGCCTGGGTCGTCCTGCTGGCCATGTGCGTCCCCGTGGCCGCGTCGTTCGCGGCGCTGGGCGCGAAGCACCCCGACGGCGGGGGCGTCGCCACCTTCGTGCACCGGGCGATCGGGCCGCGGGCCGCGGCGGCGGTCGGCTGGTGGTTCTACGGGGCGGTGCCGCTCGGGGTGGTCTCGGCCGCCTGGATCGGCGGCACGTACGTGGCCGACGCGGCCGGTTGGGGCCAGGGCGGGGCGGCCGCGGTCGGCGCGGTGGTGCTGGCCGGGTCGCTGGCCTCCAACGCGGTCGGGCTGCGGATGTCGGGCCGGGTGCAGTTGCTGCTCGGCGGGCTGCTGGCGGCGGTGCTGCTGTGCGCGGTGGTGGCCGCCGCGCCGCGGGTGTCCGCGGACCACTTCACCCCGTTCCTGCCCGGCGGTTGGACGTCGGTGGGGTCGGCGGCGGCGGTGCTGTTCTTCGCGTTCGCCGGGTGGGAGGCGGCCAGCCACCTCTCCGGCGAGTTCGCCGACCCGGCGCGCGACCTGCCGCGGGTGACCCGCCGCACGCTCGCCGTGATCACCGTGCTCTACCTGGGGCTCGCGGTCACCACCATCGGGGCGTTGGGCCCGGCCGCCGCGGAGACCGACACCCCGCTGACCGCGCTGCTCGCACAGAGCGTGGGCACCGCCGCCCGCCCGGTGGCGGCCGCCGCGGCGGTGTTCCTCACCTTCGGGGCGGTCAACTCCTATCTGGCCGGGGCCTCCCGGCTCGGTGCGGCGCTCGGCCGGGACGGCGCGGCGCCGCGCTGGCTGGCCAAGGGCGGCGAGCCCGGCGAGGTGCCGCGCCGGTCCCTGGCGGTACTGGGTGTGGTGGCGGCGGCGCTGGCGGTGCCGGCCGCGGTCGGCGCGGCCGACCTGGACCTGCTGATGCGGGCCACCGCCACCTGTCTGGCCGCGGTGACCCTGGCGGGGCTGATCGCCGCGCTGGTACTGCTGCCCCGGCGCACCCCGCTGTGGTTCGGCGGGCTGGCCAGCTCGCTGCTGACCGTGGGGGTGCTCGCCTTCTCCGGGTGGCTGCTGCTGATCCCGGTGGTGCTGGCGGCCGCCTCCTACGGTTTCCTGACGCTGCGTCGGACGGGCCGGGCCACCCGCTGAACGACCGCGGGCGACCCGGCCCCGGTCCCGGCCCACGCGCCGACCGCGGGCCGGGCACCGCTCAACTGGCGGCGGAGGCGCAGGTGGTCGGCGTGGCGTGGGCCGGGTCGAGCGCGTTGGCCGTCTCGTGGAAGGCGATCCGGTCGACGGTCCCGATGGCCACGTGGTCGGAGAGGTCGACCGGGCACAGGTCCTGGAGCAGGACGTTGTGGACGTCCGGGCCGCTCAGGTAGCCCGAGGCGTAGGGCGTGACGACCTCGTCGTACTTGGTGGCGATGACGGTGTAGTGGATGCCGGGGAGGGTGTCGCCGCCGGCGTTGAGGCGGCCCAGGACCGCGGACCCGACGGCCTGGTCGGTCAGCCCCGGGGTGAACGTGTCGAGGTACTTCTTGGCGCCGGGGAAGAGATCGAGCAGGTTGGTCAGCCCGTCGAGGGTGGTGCCGTGGTTGTCGGGGGACAGCCCGACCAGCGTGTGCACCTTGTCCGCGCCGCCGTGGAACCTCAGGTAGACCCGCGGCATCATGCCGCCCTGGGAGTGCCCGACCAGGTCCACCTTGTCCGCGCCGGTCGCGGAGCGCACCCGGTCGACGTAGCCGGCGAGTTGCTGCGCCGAGGCGTCCACGGGGCCGAGCCCGTAGAAGAGCGGGACGCCGGGGAGTTGGCCGTAGTCCAGGGAGAAGACGCAGTAGCCGCGGGCCACCAAGTAGGGTGCGAGGCCGAGCCAGTTGTCGACGGAGTTGCCGAAGGTCCCGTGGACCAGGACGACGGGCCGGGGGTGCGCGGCGGAGGGCTTGCAGGAGAAGTCGTTCCAGCCGCTGGTGGTCGTGGGGGAAGCGGCAGCGGAGGGGGCCGCGGTGAGGCCCAGGGCCAGGGCGACGACCGGGACGAGGGCGCGCAGTCTCGACCAACGCTGTTTCATGCGGTGCTCCTTGCGGGGTGAGGGGGACTGACGAAGAGCTCGTGAGCCGTTCACCTGCGATCCGGATCGCAAGGACCAAACGTGGTGACTGCCAAGTAAGTTACGAGCGGGTAAGCAAGGCGTACCAGTGGCGTGACGGTGAAGGAACGCGTACCCGATCCGCACCGCACGGCCGGGTGCGCAACGCCGGTTGCGTGCCGCGGAGATGACGGTCGGTCCGGTCGGCCGGCCGTCCGGACGCCGCCGGCCGGGCCGGGCTGTCAGTGGCGTCGCGTAGGGTCGAAAACGCCTCGGGCACCGGATCGACCAGGGCGTCCGGGCGAGGTGACGAGGGGAGACACCATGGACGCGACGGTGGACGGACCGACGGAGGCGGCCGGCGATCGGGGGCGCGCGGCCCCGGGGGAGCCGGCGCCCGCGCCGGACGTCCTGGCGGGGATCGAGGAGGTCTCCTCGGAGGCGGAGTTGCGGGCGCTGGTCGGCGAGCCCAGCCACCACGCCGCGCACAAGACCCGCGACCGGCTGCACGCGCTCGACCGGCAGTGGCTGGCGCAGTCGCCGTTCTGCCTGATAGCCACCGCGGACGCGACCGGCCGCTGCGATGTCTCGCCCAAGGGCGACCCGGCCGGCTTCACCCACGTCCTGGACGACACCACCCTGGTCATCCCGGACCGCCCCGGCAACAAGCGCGTGGACGGCTTCCGGAACGTCCTGGTCAACCCGCGCGTCGGACTGCTCTACATGCTGCCCGGGCGGGGCGACACCCTGCGGATCAACGGCCGGGCCCGACTGCTGCGCGACGCCCCGTTCTTCGACGAACTGGTCGTGAAGGGGCACCGCCCGCGGCTGGCGCTGCTGGTCGAGATCGAGGAGGTCTTCTCGCACTGCCCCAAGGCGCTGCTCCGCTCGGAGCTGTGGGAGCCGGAGAGCTGGCGGCCGGAGGCGCTGCCCTCAAGGGCCCGGATGGTCAGGGAGCTTGAGGCCCAGGACGTACCGCTGGCGGCGCTGGAGGAGCACTACGGCCCGCGGTACGCGGAGCGGCTCTACGGCTGAGCGCGGCGGGGCGGCCGGACCGGCCGCGGGGAGGGGCCGAGGGCGGCCGCGGGGCGCACCGCGGCGGTGCCGAAGCGGGCCCGGGCGCGGTCGACGGCCGCCTCGACGCGGTGCGCCTTGTCGTCGGCGGCGTCGAAGGTGAGCTGGCGGGCGGCGCGTTCGGCGCGGCACAGGTCCTCGGCGCGCAGGGCCAGCGCGCGCACCCGGGCCCGTTGGAGGCCGAGCGCGGTGTGCAGTGCGTAGGCCGCGGTGGTCAGCGCGGGGCCGTGTGCGGTCGGTGCGTCCAGCCGCCGGGTGCGGGTCGTGGTGGAGCGGTCGGCGTAGCGGACGGTGAGGGTGAGCGCGCGGGCCGCCTGCCCGGAGGCCCGCAGCCGGGCGCCGAGTTCGTCGGCGAGCGAGAGCAGTGCCCGTCGGCGCCGGTCCGGGTCCAACTCGTCGTGCGCGAAGCAGTGTTCGGCGGCGATCGAGCGGGCGGCCGCGTTGGGTGTGACGGGGGTGCGGTCGATGCCGCGGGCGCGCTCCAGGACCGCCCGGCCGGCCCGGGCACCCAGGATGCGCTGGAGGGTGACGGGCGGCGCGGCGGCGATCTTGCCGACGCTGTCGAGCCCGTAGGCGGACAACGCGCGGGCGGCCGCGGGCCCGACGCCGTACAGCGCGGCGGCCGGCCGGCGGTCGAGGAAGGCGGCGACGGCCCGGGGGTCGGCGGGCACGGCGCGGATCCCGCCGGGCGGGGCGTCCTGGGCGGCCAACCGGGCCAGTTGCGGGGTGCCGCCGACGCCGATGGTGCACCGCACGCCGTGCCAGGCCAGCGCGCGCAGCCGGATCAGCGCGGCGACGCCGGCCGCGTCCCGGTCGAAGTAGCGCAGGGCGCCGCGGACGTCGGCGAGCGCGGCGTCCGGCGGCAGCGCCTGGATGACGGGGGTGAACTGCCCCAGCAGTCCGAGCAGTTGCTCGTACTGCCGGGCGTCGACGGGCTCGCCGGCGGCGGTCCGGAAGCGGAGGTACAGCGTGCCTGCACCGGGGCGGCTCATCCGGCGCTCCCGGGGCTGGCGTGCCACAACTTCCGGCCGGTGGCGGCGCGTTCGCCGGGCGGCTGGAGGTCCGCCCAGGGGTGCAGCTCGTAGCCGGTCTCCAGGCGGAGGGTGCGGCCGGGGCCCGCGCCGGAGGGCTCGGGCGCCCGGGCGGGCCCGTCCGCCGGGGCGCCGTCGGGCGCGGTCGCGGGCGCCGTGCGGTCCGGTTCCGGCGTGGCGGCGAGGTGGGCGGTGACCGCCTCCAGGCCGCCGGTGCGGCGGAGTTCGGCCAGTTCGGCGAGGTTCCAGGCGGCGCTGCCGACCACGCTGAGGCTGCGCGGGCCGCGCCGCTGCACCACTCCGCGCACCAGCAGCAGCCACGAGTGGAAGACGGTGCGGGCGCACGCCTCGTGGCTGTCGTCGAAGAAGGCGCAGTCGACCAGGCCGGTGCTGTCGTCGAGGGTGGTGAAGATGACCCGGCGGCCGGAGCGGATCGGCGGCGTCTGGGTGGCCGCCTTGGCGCCGGCGACCAGCACCGTCTCGCCGTGCCGGGCACCCCGCAGCAACCGGGCCGGCACCGCGCCCAGTTCGGCGAGGAACTCCCGGTGGTCGGCCATCAGATGGCGGGAGGCGTCCATGCCGAGGACGCCGAGCTCGGCGCTGAGCCGCTCCACGTCGGTGAGGTCGGGCAGCCCGGCCGGCTCGACCGGTTCGACCTCCCCCGCCTCCTGGTCGGCGTGGAGCGTCAACTGCCCGCCGGGGGCGGTCCGTCCGTGGTGGTGCAGTTCGGCGACGTACAGCAGCAGGTCCCGCCGGTTGGCGCCGAAGGCGTCCAACGCGCCGACCCGGGCCAGGCGTTCGGTCACCGGGCGGCCGGGCCGGGCCCGCTGCCAGAGGTCCTGGAGCGAGCGGTAGGGCTGGCCGTCCGCGATCCGCCGGGCCTCGACCTGGCTGATTCCGTACACGTCGGAGAGGGCCAGCCGCAGCCCCCAGACGTCCGGGGCGCTCCCGTTACCGGACACCAGTTCGATCCGATGGGTGACCGCGGACCGGTTCACGTCCAACGGCAGCACCGGCACCCCGCGCCGCCGGGCGTCCGCGAGCAGCAGCCGCTTGGGGTACATCCCGGGGTCGTGGGTGAGCAGCCCGGCGTAGAAGGCCGCCGGGTGGTGCGCCTTGAGCCAGGCGGACTGGTAGGTGGGCACGGCGAACGCGACGGCGTGCGCCTTGCAGAAGCCGTACGCGCCGAACGCCTCGACGATCTCCCAGGTGCGCGCGATGACGTCGGGGGCGTAGCCGCGGGCGGCGGCCCGCCGGGCGAACCAGTCGCGCACCCGCCCCTGCTTCTCCGGGTCCGCCAGGGCGCGCCGCCGCTCGTCCGCCTCGTCCCGGTGACATCCGGTCATGATCCGCAGGATCTCGATGACCTGCTCGTGGAACACCACCACCCCGTAGGTCTCGCGCAGCGGTCCCTCCAGGTCGCGGTGCGGGTAGCGGACGGGCCGCCGGCCGTGCCGGGCCTCGATGAAGGGCCGCACCATGTCGGCGGCGACCGGCCCCGGGCGGAAGAGGGAGATGTCGACGACCAGGTCGTGGAAGGTGGCGGGTTGGAGCCGGCCGACCAGGTCGCGCTGGCCGGGCGACTCGATCTGGAAGCAGCCCAGGGTCTCGGTGGAACGGATCAGGTCGTAGGTGGCCGGGTCGCCGGGCGGCACCTGCGCCGGGTCGTCCAGGTCGAGCCGGGTCCCGGTGGCCCGGCCGAGCTCGGCGACCGCGTGCGCCATCGCGGACTGCATCCGCACGCCCAGCACGTCCAGCTTGAGCAGCCCCAGGTCCTCCACGTCCTCCTTGTCGAACTGGGACATCGGGAAGCCGTCGCCGGCGGTGGGCACGACCGGGGTGCGGTCCAACAGGGTGGCGTCGGAGAGCAGCACCCCGCACGGGTGCATGGCGATCCCGCGGGGCAGCGCGTCCAGCGCCTCGACGAGCTGCCACAGCCGCTCGTCGGCGCCCTCCCGCACCCCGCGCAGCTCGGGCAGCTCGGCCAGCGCGGCGCGGGCGTCCCGGGCCCGGATGTGCGGGAACGCCTTGGCGAGGCGGTCCACCCGCGCCGGGTCCATGCCGAGGGCGGCGCCCACGTCGCGGACCGCGTGCCGGACGCGGTAGGTCTCGGGCATCGAGACGGTCGCCACCCGCTCGGCGCCGAAGCGGTCGAAGATCGCGCGGTAGACCTCCAGCCGGCGGGCCGACTCCACGTCGATGTCGATGTCCGGCAGCGCGGCCCGCCGCGCGGACAGGAAGCGCTCCATCAGCAGCCCGTGCGCGACCGGGTCGGCGTGCGCGATGCCCAGCAGGTGGTTGACCAGGGACCCGGCGCCGGAGCCCCGGGCGGCGACCCGGATGCCCAGCTTCCGTACGTCGTCGACGACTTGGGCGACCGTCAGGAAGTACGAGGGGTAGCCGAGCCGCTCGATGGTGCGCAGCTCGTCGTGGAGCCGCGTCCAGTAGGCGCGGTCGCGGTCGTAACCGCGCAGCACCATCGCGGCGGCGCAGCGGGAGCGCAACACCCGGGCGGCGGTGCGGTGTTCCGCGCCGACGAGGCGGGGTTCGGGGAAGTGCACGCGGCCGAGCCCGATGTCGGCCCGCGGGTCCACCCGGCACTCCCCCGCGGTCTCCTCGGTCAGGGTGAGCAGCCGGTGGGCGAGGTCGCGCCGGAAGCCGGCCGCCTCGGCGATCCGCTCGGCGGTGCGGCCCATCGCGTCGGCGCCCTTGAGCCAGCGCTCGCCACCGTCCCAGGTCTCGGGGCGGCGGCGGTCCACCGGCACCAGGCGGCGGGCGGAGTCCAGCACGTCGGCGATCGGGCCCTGACCGGGGTCGGCGTAGCGGACCGCGTTGGTCAGCACGGCGTGGACGCCCTGGTCGACGGCGAGGCCGAGGGTGCGGGCGGCCAGCCGCAGGGAGCCGGGGCCGCTGCCGGTGCGCCCGTGGTCGACGACCTCCAGGCGCAGCGCGTCGCCGTACCGCTCGCGCCAGGTGGCGAGGAGTCGCGCGGCGCGGTCCGGGCGGCCGGCGGCCAGCGCCCGGCCGACGTCGGAGTCCGGGCCGAGCAGGACGGTGAGCCCGTCGGTGGCGGATTCCAGGGCGTCGCGCGGGAGGACGGGCCGCTCGCCGCGGTCGGCGTGGGCGGCGGAGACCAGTCGGCAGAGCGCGGCCCAGCCGGCCGCGCCGTCCCGGGCCAGGAAGACGGCGCGGGCGGCGGACTCGTCGAGGAAGGCGCCGCCCCGCACCGGGGTGCGGGGGCGGGCGGCGGGCCGGGGCGCCGACTCCCCGTCCGCGACGGCGAGTTCGGCGCCGAACAGCGGGCGGACGCCGGCCTCGGCGGCGGCCTTGGCGAACCGGACGGCGCCGGAGAGCCCGTCCCGGTCGGTCAGCGCGAGGGCGCCCAGGCCGCGTTCGGCGGCGCGCTCGACCAGCCGCTCGGGGTGGGAGGCGCCGTAGCGCAGCGAGAAGCCCGAAGCGGTGTGCAGATGCGTGAACCCGGGCATCCGCACCTCCTGCACCTCATACGCCCCCCGGCTGTATTCGCGTCCCTTGTTTCACTTCCTCCACCATAACGCCTTTCTCGAACACCCGTACGAACACACGCCCAGGGGGTCCACCGACCGGGAGATATCGACCAAAACGGATATAAAGCCCGTGGAACAGCTGCGAACCCAGAACGGAGCGGCGCATGGCCACGAGCGACGACGGCACCCGCCTCACCTTCGTCGGGGAGGTGAAGAGCGCGGTGACGACCCGGGCGGCGCTCCTGGTGATCGGGGTGCTGGGCCTGATGGTCGCGTTCATCACGTCGTACACCGGCGCCTTCCACCACCCGAAGCCGGACCGGATGACGCTGGCGGTGGTCGCCCCGGCCCAGGTCCGCGGGGAGTTGGTGAGCAAGCTGGACCGGCTCCCGGGCGCACCGCTGGACCCGCGCCCGGCGGCCTCCGAGGCGGTCGCCCGGCGCCAGCTCGCGGACCGCGAGATCGACGCCGCGCTGCTCTTCGACCCGCGTGGCACCACCGACCGACTGCTGGTCGCCAGCGGCGGCGGCGCCGCGCTCTCCCAGGCGGTCGAGGCGGTCGTGACGGCGGCCGAGGCAGAGCAGCACCGGACCGTCCGCACCGAGGACGTGCTCCCGACCGGCGCCGGCGACAGCCGCAGCCTGTCGTCCTTCTACCTCGTGGTGGGGTGGTGCGTCGGCGGCTACCTCTGCGCCGCGATCCTGGCGATCAGCGCCGGGGCGCGCCCGGCCAACGGGCCGCGGGCGGTCATCCGGCTCGCCGCGCTGGCGCTGTACTCGATCGCCGCCGGGCTGGCCGGGGCGATCGTGGTCGGCCCGGTCCTCGGGGCGCTGCCCGGCAGCCTCTTCGGACTGTGGGGGCTGGGCGCGCTGGTGGTCTTCGCGGTGGGTGCCACCACCCTTGCCTTCCAAGGGCTGTTGGGCATCATCGGCATCGGCCTGGCGATCCTGCTGATCGTGGTCCTCGGCAACCCGAGCGCGGGCGGCGCCTACCCCTATCCGCTGCTGCCGCCGTTCTGGCGGGCGATCGGGCCCGCGCTGCCGCCGGGCGCCGGCACCTGGGCGGCGCGCTCGATCACCTACTTCCAGGGCGAGTCGCTGACCGGGCCGCTGCTGGTGCTCTCCGCCTGGGCGGTGGGCGGCACCCTGGTCACCGTCCTCCTGGCGACGCTGCACCGCACGGCCGACGAGCGCAGCGGCGGGCCGGCGCCCGAGGGCGGGAAGCGACTGCCCGCCTGAACCGACCCGACGCACGACGGCGCCCCGTGCCTGCCACGCCCCTCCCGACGCGGCACGCACGGGGCGCCGCCCATTCTCCCGCTCCGGCCCGCGGTGGCTCCCCTGCGGGCCGTCGCCTTCCGGCCATGCCGGCCGTCACATGTGCGTGCCGCCGTCGATCCGGATCTCCGTGCCGGTGATGAAGGCGCCGTCCTCCGAGGCGAGCATGGCTATCACGCCGGCGACGGTCTCCGGGCCGGCGAAGCCCCGGCCGAGGGCCGGCGCCAGCTTCACGAACAGGCTCATGTCGGCGTCCTCCGGCAGCCCCGGGCCGCGACCGGTGGTCATCCCGCTGGCGATGGAGCCCGGCGCCACGCACACCGCGCGCAGCCCCTGCTTGCTGTACTCGCTGGCGATGGCGTGCGTCATGGACTGGATGCCGCCCTTGCTCGCCGCGTACGCCGCCATGTACGGGTGCGCGAACGAGGCCGAGGTGGAGCTGAAGTTGACGATCACCGGGGCCCGGCCCTCCAGCAGGGCGGGCAGCGCCTCGCGGATCATCAGGAAGGTGCCGGTGAGGTTGACCGAGATGACCTTGTTGAAGAAGTCCAGGGTGGTCTCGTGGGTGTGCGCGGAGCGCAGGATGCCGGCCGCGTTGACCAGGACGTCCAGCCCGCCGAGGCGCTGCACCGCGGCGGCCGCGCCGGCGCGCACCGCGGCCTCGTCGGAGATGTCCAGGGGCGCGGTCTGCAGGCGGTCGGCGGTGCCGTCCGCGGCGGCCCGCTCGGCGGTGGCCGCCAGGCCCGCCTCGTCGACGTCCACCGCGACGACCCGGCCGCCCTCGGCGAGGATCCGGTGGGCGGTGGCCTGTCCGATGCCCGAGCCGGCCCCGGTGATCAGTGCGCGGCGTCCGTCAAAGCGGTTCATGGTGCTGCTCCTTCGTGAAGTGCCTCAGGGGGGCGATGCCCGCACCGTACGCCCACTTGGCACGTTGTGCCACATTCGCATGAGGTGCCGATCAGGCACACGCTCCGTAAGCTGGGCGCATGCCCACCGCACACCGCCCCTCCCTCACTCAGCGCCGGAAGGCCGAGACCCAGCTGGAGATCGCCCGCACCGCGGCCGCCCTGTTCGCGGAGCGCGGCCCCGGGGTCACCGCGGACGAGATCGCCCGCGCCTCGGGCGTCGCGCTGCGCACCTTCTACCGGTACTTCCGCACCAAGGAGGACGCGGTGGCCCCGCTGCTGGCCGTCGGCGTCCGGCAGTGGATCGACGACCTGGCGGCCGCCACCGCCGGGCCGGACGCCCCGCCCGCCCGCGCGGCGCTGGAGCGGGCCGCCCGCCGGGCGCTGACCCCCACCGACGAGCGAGCCGCCGAGGCGTTGCGCTGGACCCGCGGGCTGCTGCGGGCGATGCCCGACGACCCGGCGCTGCGCGCGGTCTGGCACCGCGTCCACCACGACTCCGAGGAGGCGCTGCGCCCGGTCCTGGCACGGCTCACCGGCGCCGGCCGGCTCCAGGTGCGGCTGGCCGCGGCGGCGGCGAACACCGCGATGCGGGTCGCGGTCGAGGAGTGGGCCGCGGGCGACGCACGGGCGGACGGGCCGCACGGCCCCGCGGAGCTGGTGGCCCGCGGCATGCGGGCGCTCACCGCGGGCCTGCCCGAACTCGACCAACGCCCGGACGGCCGGGGGGACTTCGGGGGCGCCGGGCAGGGCGCGCCCTAGGGCGTTTCTGACGGATCTCCGTGGAGGAAGGAGCGGCGTCTGGTGCGTGCGATCGCAAGGCGCCGGGATGTCTTCATAGCGGAGCTATGGGGACATTTCG
>NZ_JBIVXW010000126.1:0-13555 GCF_044769405.1 Streptomyces sp. NPDC090442 | reverse complement strand
CAACGCCGCAGGGGGTCCCCCCGCGCCCTTAAGGCGTGGGGGAGTGCGTGCCAGACGCCGCGACGCCGCGGAGATCCGTCAGAAGCGCCCTAGGCCCGCGCCGAGCGCGACCGGCGGGCCGCCGCGCCCGCCCGCTCCACCAGGGCCACCAGGTGGTCGTTGACCAGCTCGGGCCGCTCCAGCATCACCAGGTGCCCGGCGTCCGGTACGCACACCAGCTCGGCGTCGGGCAGCACCTCGGCGATGGTCCGGCTGTGCTCGGCCGGGGTGATCAGGTCCTCCTCGCCGGCCAGCACCAGCGCGGGCACCGCGTCGTACGCCACCAGCGCCTCGGTCTTGTCGTGCACCGCGAACGCCGGGAAGAACTCGGCGACCACATCGATCGGCGTCGCCTCGATCAGCCGCTCCCCGAACCGCGCGATCGCCGGGTCCACGTCCGGACCGCCGAACGAGTACCGCTTGATCAGCCCCGCGAACAGATCCGCGGTGGCCCGCCGCCCGCGCTCGACGATCTCGCTCTGCCGCCCCAGCGCCCGCAGCACCCCGGGCGCCAGCCAGTGGAACGCCTTCGACCCCATCGACGGCAGCCCGAACCCGACCTCGCTCAGCCGGCCCGCCGACGTCCCGATCAGCGCCACGCCGACCACCCGCTCCGCGACGTACTCGGGGAACTGGTCGGCCAGCGCCATCACCGTCATCCCGCCCATGGAGTGCCCGACCAGCACGATCGGCCCCTCGGGCACCGCGGCGTCCAGCACCGCCTTCAGGTCCCGGCCCAGCAGGTCGATGGTGACCGGCTCGGTGCCGTCGATCTGCCCGTGGCCTCGCGCCGAGCGGCCGTGGCTGCGCTGGTCCCAGTGGACGGTGCGGACCGCGCCGCGCAGCACGGCCCGTTGGAAGTGCCAGGAGTCCTGGCTGAGGCAGTAGCCGTGACTGAAGACGACCGTGGGCGCCGGGGAACGTCGCCCCAGCGCCGCCGCGAGCCGCTTGTGCAGCCCGCTCCGGGCCTCCTGGACCGCCCGGACCTCCTTGCCCGCACGGGCGCCCGGCGCGCCGTTCACGGCCACCCTGCCACCCCGGGACGGCTTCGGGGCCGGGCCGTCCGCGACCTCGTCGACCTCGTAGTACAGCGCGGTCCCGTCCTCGGCGACCGCCGTGCCCGGGGTGCCGCGCAACGTCCCGTACGGGCCGACCGCGTCCAGCGCCAGCCGGGCCCGCCGGCGCATCCCCCGGCCGACCGTCAGCCGCTCCATGGCCACCCCGGCCGCCGCGCCCGCCGCGACCACGCCGATCGCCAGACCCGCGAGGCCCGCCTGGCGGCCCGCCTTGGCCCAGTTGCCCGCCGCCTCCGCGGCCGTCTCGACGGCCTGCGCCGCGGCCTCCGTCCCGTCGGTCATGCCACGCCCCCCGTCAGCGCCGTGTCACCTTCCCGCCGGTCCCCGACCTGCGCGGGGACCTCGCTGTCCACATAGACGCGCGGCACCCGCTTCCCGATCCGGGTGACGATCTCGTACCCGATGGTGCCGGCCGCCCGCGCCCAGTCCTCCGCGCTCGGCTCGCCGCGGTCCCCGGGCCCGAACAGCACCGCCGGCTCGCCGACCTCGGCCCGGTCGCCGCCCAGGTCGACCACGAACTGGTCCATCGCGACCCGCCCCGCGATCGTCCGCCACTTCCCGGCGACCAGCACCGGCCCCGTCCCCGAGGCGTGCCGCGGAATGCCGTCGGCGTACCCCAGGGGCACCAGCGCCAGCGTGGTCTCCCCCGGCGTCGTGTAGTGGTGCCCGTACGACACCCCGTGCCCGCCCGGCACCCGCTTCACCGACGCCAGCGACGCCTCCAGCGTCATCGCCGGCCGCAGCCCGAAGTCCTCGGGAGCACCGACCTCCGGGCTGGGCGAGACGCCGTAGATCCCGATCCCGCTGCGGACGAGGTCGAAGTGGGCCTCGGGGAGGGTGAGCAGCGCGGGGGTGTTGGCGATGTGCCGCACCTTTGGGCGCAGCCCGGCCGCCTCGGCGACCGCCAACGCCCGGCGGAACTCGGTCAGCTGGGCGGCGATCGACGGGTGCCCGGGCTCGTCGGCGCAGGCGAAGTGCGACCAGACGCCGGTGACGGTGAGCACCCCCTCGGCCTCGGCGGCGCGGGCGGCGGCGGTCAGCTCCGTCCAGTCCACGGGCGGACAGCCGTTGCGCCCCAGGCCGGTGTCGATCTTCAACTGCACGCGCGCGGTGCGCCCGCGGCGCCGCGCCGCGTCCGCGACCTCGCGCAGCGCCCACATCCCGCTCACCGAGACGTCCACGTCCTGCTCGATCGCCCGGCCCCAGGGCCCGCCCGGCGTCCACAGCCAGCACATCAACCGGCCGCGGTCGCCGGCCTCCCGCAGCGCGAACGCCTCCTCGGGCAGCGCCACGCCCACCCAGCCCGCACCGGCCTCACGGGCCGCACGGGCACAGCGGACCGCGCCGTGCCCGTAGCCGTCGGACTTGACGACGGCCATCAGCTCTGCCCCGGGGGCGCGATCCCGCAGTGCACGGACGTTCGACCGCACGGCGGCGAGGTCGATGGCGGCACGGGCGCGCTTAGCTGTCTCGTTCATCCCCCTCAGTGTCGCAGGCGACCCGGCCCCAGGGGCCGGGTGACGCCACAGTCGTCCCACGTTTGTGGGGCCTTCCCACATCAGCGGCCCAACGCTTTGGCGCATCCCGCCGAACCCCGCCACCGCCGGATTACTCGCCGTAGCGAAGAAAGGGGACCAAACCGCCGCCGGCAACGCCGCACCCGCGCCGCACCCCCACGCGGGAAGTCAAGAGCACACGTTGGCCCACGCCTCCCCCAACGCCCCCGCGACCTCCGACGCCGCGATCGGCTCGCCGTGCGGCCCGGCCGCGAGGCGCCCCGCGAGGCCGTGGAGGTAGGCGCCCACCGAGCCCGCGTCGCGCGGCGCGAGGCCCGCGGCGAGGAGGGCCCCGGTGAGGCCGGAGAGGACGTCGCCGCTGCCGGCCGTGGCGAGCCAGCCCGTCCCGGTGGGATTGGCCCGCACCGGAACGCCCGGCGCCGGGTCCGCCACCAGCGTCGTCGAGCCCTTCAGCAGCACCGTCGCCCCGTACCGCGCCGCCAACTCCCGTACGGAGCCCAGCCGCGCCGCCTCGACCTCCTCGCGGCCGCGCCCCAGCAGCGCCGCCGCCTCCCCCGCGTGCGGCGTCAGCAGCGTCCCGGCCGCCCGCCGCCGGAGCCGATCCGGCGTCAGGAAGCGCAGCCCGTCCGCGTCGACGAGCACCGGGACGTCCGCGTCCAGGACGGCCAGGACGTCGTCCAGCGCCCCCGACTCGTCGCCGAGGCCCGGTCCGACCACCCAGGACTGGACCCGGCCGGCCTTCCCCGGCGGGCCGGCGTGCACCAGCGTCTCCGGGAACCGCGCCAACACCGCGTCCGCCGCCGGCCCGACGTACCGCACCGCCCCGGCTCCGCCCCGCAGCGCGCCCGCCACCGCCAGCACCGCGGCCCCCGGATAGCGCGCCGACCCGGCGGCCACCCCGACCACGCCCCGCCGGTACTTGTCGCTCTCGGCGGCCGGGCGCGGCAGCAGCTCCGCGACCTCCGCGTGCTGAAGCGCCGTCACCTCGGCGCTCTTTGGCAGGGTGAGCCCGATGTCCACCAGCCGCAGCGCGCCGGCCCGTTCGCGCGCCGGGTCGATCAGCAGGCCCGGCTTGTACGCGCCGAAGGTGACGGTGACGTCGGCCCACACGGCGTCGCCGTGCACCTCGCCGGTGTCGGCGTCCACCCCGCTCGGCAGGTCGACCGCCACCACCCTCGCGTGGTCCCACGCGGCGCGGGCGAGCCGGGCCGCCTCCGGGCGCAGCCCACCGCGGCCGCCGATGCCGACGATGCCGTCGAGCACCAGGTCGGCGCGTTCGACGGCCCGGAGCGGGTCGGTGGCGACCCGGCCGCCGGCGGCGCGGAGGGCCGCCAGGCCGCCGGCGTGGGCGCGTTCGGGCGTGAGCAGCACCGCGCTCACCCCGGCGCCGCGGCGCGCCAACCGGGCGCCGGCGTACAGCGCGTCCCCGCCGTTGTCGCCGCTGCCCACCAGGAGCACCACCCGCGAGCCGTAGACCCGGCCCAGCAACTCGGCGCAGGCGACGGCCAGTCCGGCCGCCGCCCGCTGCATCAGGGCCCCCTCGGGCAGGCGGGCCATCAGCTCCTGCTCGGCGGCCCGCACGGTCTCAACGCTGTAGGCAGTCCTCATGCGGCCAGTGTCACACCGGGGCGGTGCCGGGCGACGCACCGCGCGCCCGACCGCCGACGCGCGCCCGACCGCTACCCCTCGGCGATCACCACCGCCGAGGCGACGCCCGCGTCATGACTGAGCGACACGTGCCAGGACCGCACGCCGAGTTCGGCGGCCCGGGCGGCGACCGTGCCGCGGACCCGCAGCCGCGGCCGCCCGCTGTCCTCGACGTAGACCTCGGCGTCCGTCCAGTGCAGTCCGCCCGGTGCGCCCAACGCCTTGGCCACCGCCTCCTTGGCGGCGAACCGGGCCGCCAGGGAGGCGATGCCGCGCCGTTCACCGCTCGGCAGCGTCAACTCCCCCTCGATGAAGAGCCGGTGCGCCAGCTCCGGCGTGCGTCGCAGCGCCGCGTCGAACCGGTCGATCTCCGCGACGTCGATCCCAACCCCGATGATCACCAGGTCACTCCACCGTCACCGACTTGGCGAGGTTGCGCGGCTGGTCGACCTCGTTGCCGCGGGCGGTGGCCAGCTCGCACGCGAACACCTGGAGCGGTACGGAGGACACCAGCGGCTGCAGCAACACCGGTGTACGGGGCACCCGGACGAGGTGGTCGGCGTACGGGACGACCGCCTCGTCGCCCTCCTCCGCGATGACGATGGTGCGGGCGCCGCGGGCCCGGATCTCCTGGATGTTGGAGACGATCTTGTCGTGCAGGACGGACCGGCCGCGCGGCGACGGGACGACCACGACCACCGGCAGGTCCTCCTCGATGAGCGCGATCGGGCCGTGCTTGAGCTCGCCGGCGGCGAAGCCCTCGGCGTGCATGTACGCCAGTTCCTTCAGCTTGAGGGCGCCCTCCAGGGCCACCGGGTAGCCGACGTGCCGGCCCAGGAAGAGCACGGTGTTCTTGTCGGCCAGGGAGCGGGCCAGTTCGCGGACCGGCTCCATGGTGCCGAGCACCTGCTCCACCTGCGTGCCGATGGCGGCCAGTTCGCGGACCACGGCCCGGATCTCGTCGCCCCACTTGGTGCCGCGGACCTGCCCGAGGTACAGCGCGACGAGGTAGACGGCGACCAGTTGGGTCAGGAACGCCTTGGTGGAGGCGACCGCGACCTCCGGGCCGGCGTGGGTGTAGAGCACCGCGTCGGACTCGCGGGGGATCGTCGACCCGTTGGTGTTGCAGATGGCGAGCACCCGCGCGCCCTGTTCGCGGGCGTGCCGCAGCGCCATCAGGGTGTCCATGGTCTCGCCGGACTGGCTGATGGCGACGACCAGCGTGCGGTCGTCGAGGATCGGGTCGCGGTAGCGGAACTCGCTGGCCAGCTCGGTCTCGCAGGGGATCCGCGTCCAGTGCTCGATGGCGTACTTGGCGATCATCCCGGCGTGGTAGGCGGTGCCGCAGGCCACGATGACGACCTTGTTGACCTCCCGCAGCACCGCCGGCGGGATCCGCACCTCGTCCAGCGAGAGCATGCCCGCGGCGTCGACCCGGCCCAGCAGGGTGTCGGCGACCGCCTTCGGCTGCTCGGCGATCTCCTTGAGCATGAAGTAGTCGTAGCCGCCCTTCTCGGCGGCGGAGGCGTCCCAGTCGACGTGGTAGGCGCGGACCTCGGCGGGCGCGCCGTCGAAGTCGGTGACCGTCACGCCGTCCCGGCGGAGCTCGACGACCTGGTCCTGGCCGAGTTCGACGGCCTCCCGGGTGTGCGCGATGAACGCCGCCACGTCGGAGGCGAGGAACGCCTCGTCCTCGCCGATGCCCACCACCAGCGGGGAGTTGCGGCGCGCCCCGACGACCAGGTCCGGCGCGTCGGCGTGCACCGCGACGAGGGTGAAGGCGCCCTCCAGCCGGCGGCACGTCTGCCGCATCGCCTCGGGCAGCTCGCCGCACGAGGAGTACGCCTCGGCGAGCAGGTGCGCGACCACCTCGGTGTCGGTCTCGGAGGTCAACGCGTGGCCGCGGTCGATGAGTTCGGTGCGCAGCGCGGCGAAGTTCTCGATGATGCCGTTGTGGACGACGGACACCCGGCCGGCGTTGTCCAGGTGCGGATGCGCGTTGACGTCCGTCGGGCCGCCGTGCGTGGCCCACCGGGTGTGGCCGATGCCGACCGCGCCCGAGGGCAGCGGACGATCGGCCAACTCCTTCTCCAAATTGGCCAGTTTCCCGGCCTTCTTGGCCGCCGCCAGTCCGCCGTCGGCCAGGACCGCGACGCCGGCCGAGTCGTAGCCGCGGTACTCCAGCCGCTTCAGCCCGGCCAGCACCACCTCTAGGGCGCTCTGCCCGCCCACGTAACCCACGATTCCGCACATGGGGGGCAGCCTACGCGCCGGCCTCGACCCCGCGCCGTACGGGCGCGCACCGCGACCCGGCCCCGGAATACCCGGCCCGCGCCCGGTCCCGACACCCGTCGCGCGGACCCGCAGGTCGGGCCGTGCGGGCCGGCCGCACCGCCACCCCGCCGCAGCCCGCCCGCCCGCGCGGCGGACAATGGGCCCGTGTCTTTGACGACGGATCCGCACGCGCAACCACGACGCCGCACCGACAGCTCGCCGTACGTCGATCTGACGCGCGCGGAGTGGAGCGCCCTACGGGAGAAGACCCCGCTGCCGTTGACCGCCGAGGAGGTCGAGCAACTGCGCGGGCTCGGCGACGTCATCGACCTCGACGAGGTGCGCGACGTCTACCTCCCGCTGTCCCGGCTGCTCAACCTCTACGTCGGCGCCACCAGCAATCTGCGCGGCGCGCTCAACACCTTCCTGGACGACACCGGCAACGGCCACGGCTCGCAGCCCGGCACCCCGTTCGTGATAGGCGTCGCCGGCAGCGTGGCGGTCGGCAAGTCCACCACCGCCCGGCTGCTCCAGGCGCTGTTGGCCCGCTGGCCGGAGCATCCGCGGGTGGAGCTGGTCACCACCGACGGCTTCCTCTACCCCAACGCCGAACTGCACCGGCGCGGCCTGATGTCCCGCAAGGGCTTCCCGGAGTCCTACGACCGTCGGGCGCTGACCCGCTTCGTCGCGGACGTGAAGTCGGGCCGGGCGGAGGTCACCGCGCCGGTCTACTCGCACCTGATCTACGACATCGTGCCCGACGAGCGGCTGACCGTGCACCGGCCGGACATCCTGATCGTCGAGGGCCTCAACGTCCTCCAGCCGGCGCTGCCCGGCAAGGACGGCCGCACCCGGCTGGGCCTGGCCGACTTCTTCGACTTCTCGGTCTACGTGGACGCCCGGTCCGAGGACATCGAGCGCTGGTACCTCGGCCGCTTCCGCAAGCTGCGCCAGACGGCGTTCCAGAACCCGTTCTCGTACTTCCGCAAGTACACCCAGGTCTCCGAGGAGGAGGCGCTGGACTACGCGCGGATGATGTGGCGCACCATCAACCGCCCGAACCTGGAGCAGAACGTGGCGCCCACCCGCGGCCGCGCCAACCTGGTGCTCCGCAAGGGCCCGGACCACAAGGTGCAGCGGCTGTCCCTGCGGAAGCTGTAGACCACGCGGCGGGGGCGCCCGGGCGACGGCAGAACCGTCGCCGGGGCGCCCCCGTCGGGTGGGAACTCCGTTATCCCAGAGCGGACTTGACCGCGTCGGCGAGCCGCTGCGCGACCGCCCGCGCCTGCTCGATGTCGGCGGCCTCGACCATCACCCGCACCAGCGGCTCGGTGCCGGAGGGCCGCAACAGCACCCGCCCGGTGGCGCCCAGTTCCTGCTCGGCCTCGGCGACCGCCGCGGACACCTCGGGGGAGCTGCCCACCCGGGACTTGTCGACGTCGGGGACGTTGATGAGGATCTGCGGCAGCCGCTCCATGACGCCGGCGAGCTCGGCCAGGGTGCGGCCGGTCGCGGCGACCCGGGCCGCCAGCATCAGGCCGGTCAGCGTCCCGTCGCCGGTGGTGGCGTGGTCCAGCACGATGACGTGCCCGGACTGCTCGCCGCCCAGCGCGAAGCCGTGGGCCTTCATCTCCTCCAGGACGTAGCGGTCGCCGACCGCGGTCTGGACGAGGGCGATGCCGGCGCGCTCCATGGCCAACTTGAAGCCCAGGTTGGACATGACGGTGGCGACGACGGTGTCCTCGCGCAGCGTGCCGGCCTCGTGCATGCCGAGCGCCAGGACGGAGAGGATCTGGTCGCCGTCGACCTCGTTGCCGGCGTGGTCCACGGCCAGGCAGCGGTCGGCGTCACCGTCGTGGGCCACGCCCAGGTCGGCGCCGTGCTCGACGACGGCGGCGCGCAGCTTGTCGAGGTGGGTGGAGCCGCAACCGTCGTTGATGTTCAGGCCGTTGGGCTCGGTGCCGAGGGTGATCACCTCGGCGCCGGCCCGCGCGAACGCCTCGGGCGAGACCCGGGCCGCCGCGCCGTGCGCCCCGTCGATGACGATCTTCAGCCCGTCCAGGCGGTTGGGCAACACGCCGACCAGGTGCGCGACGTACTTGTCGAAGCCCTCGTCGTAGTCGGTGACCCGGCCGACGCCGGAGCCGGTCGGCCGCTCCCACGGCTCGCCGGAGCTGTGCGCCCGGTAGGTCTCCTCGATCCGGTCCTCCAGCTCGTCGGCCAGCTTGTGGCCGCCGCGGGCGAAGAACTTGATGCCGTTGTCGGGCATCGGGTTGTGGCTGGCGGAGAGCATCACGCCCAGGTCCGCGCCGAGCGCCCCGGTCAGGTACGCGACCGCCGGGGTCGGCAGCACGCCCACCCGCAGCACGTCCACCCCGGCGCTGGCCAGACCCGCGACCACCGCGGCCTCCAGGAACTCGCCGGACGCCCGCGGATCGCGACCGACCACGGCCGTCGGCCGGTGTCCTGCAAACGTCCCCGCCTCGGCCAGCACGTGTGCCGCCGCGACCGACAGGCCGAGCGCCAGCTCCGCCGTCAGGTCCGCATTGGCGACGCCGCGCACACCGTCCGTGCCGAAGAGTCGTCCCACTGGTGTCCTCCGAGTAGATGAGCTGTGACCGGGGTCCGGATTCCAGGTATACGCCGCCGGTCTGGGTAAGCCGAACGCCCCGGCAGCACGGAAGTGCCACCGGGGCGTTCGCCAGGGCTGCCTCGTGCAGCGCGCGATTAGCGCTTGCTGTACTGCGGAGCCTTGCGGGCCTTCTTGAGACCGGCCTTCTTGCGCTCGACCGCACGGTCGTCACGCTTGAGGAACCCGGCCTTCTTCAGGGCGGGACGGTTGGCGTCCACGTCCGCCTCGTTCAGCGCACGGGCCACACCCAGGCGCAGCGCACCGGCCTGGCCGGAGATGCCGCCGCCGGCGATGCGGGCGATGACGTCGTAGCGGTTGTCCAGCTCGAGCACCTTGAAGGGCTCGTTGACTTCCTGCTGGTGCACCTTGTTGGGGAAGTAGCCCTCAAGGGTGCGGCCGTTGATCTTCCACTGGCCGGTGCCCGGGACGATCCGGACGCGGGCGATGGCGTTCTTGCGGCGGCCCAGGCCGGCGGCCGGCTGCGGCTCACCGAAGCGGGACGCGAGGGACTCGGAGGTGTACTCGCCCTCCACGACCTCGGTCTCGGTGGTGTACTGCTCGACCTCGACCTCGTCCAGCGGGGTCTCGGGGGTGGTCTCAGCCACGATGCTCCTCAGATTCTCTCTGTCGTCTTAGGGGGTGGCCGGACTTACTGCGCGACCTGGGTGATCTCGAACGGGACCGGCTGCTGCGCAGCGTGCGGGTGCTCGGCGCCCGCGTAGACCTTCAGCTTCGAGAGCATCTGACGGCCGAGGGTGTTCTTGGGGAGCATGCCCTTGATGGCCTTCTCGACGGCCTTCTCGGGGTTCTTGTCCAGCAGCTCGTCGTAACGGACGGAGCGCAGACCACCCGGGTAGCCGGAGTGGCGGTAGGCCATCTTCTGGGTGCGCTTGTTGCCGGAGAGGTGCACCTTGTCGGCGTTGACGATGATGACGAAGTCACCGGTGTCAACGTGAGGGGCGTAAACCGGCTTGTGCTTACCCCGCAGGAGGGAGGCGGCCTGGCTGGCCAGGCGACCGAGAACGACGTCCTGCGCGTCGATGATGTGCCACTGGCGCTGAACGTCGCCGGGCTTGGGGCTGTACGTACGCACGTCTTAGCCTTCGCTTCGTGAGTTGGGTATCCCCTGGTCCTTGGCGGACCGCGGGGAAGGGTCCTGTCCTGGCACCACGGCCACTCACACAGCCAGGCGGCACTACGGGCGACGCAACCCGATCGTCCACTGCTGGTCAGCGGCCCTGTAAGCCGGCGTAAGGCCCCTCACGTGAGATGGAGCAAGCCCATACGCATAACGAACTAGCAGGATACTGACCCGACCCCGTACGGGTCAAAACACGCCCCGGACGGACGTGCGACCTGCCCTCTTTCCCCCACCGACAGCACGGCCCCGGCCCCTCGCCACGACCGCCTCCCTCGCCGCCCCCACCGGCCGCGGGGCCCGGCGAACGGGATCCCCTCCGCCCCCCCACACGGACGAGCGTGCGCATTAAGATGCGCGGCATGAGTTTTGGGCAAGGGGGGCCGTTCGGCGGCCAGGGGGATTCCACCCCGAACTGGGAGGCGCTGGCCGACGAGAGCGAGGCCCGCGGCCGCCGCAAGCGCTGGCTGATGATCGGCGGCGGAGCGGTCGCCGCGCTCGCCGTCGCCGGCATCGTCGCCACCGCCGTGATCACCAGCAGCGGTTCCTCCGACGGCAGCCCCTCGGCCCACCCCAGCGCGTCCGGCCAGTCCGCCCTCCCGGACGACAAGCCGTCCTTCCCCGACGTCTCGGTCCCGCCCCCGCCCAACCCGCAGGACTACATCTCCGACCCCAAGAAGGACACCGCGCCGCTCACCCCGGACACCCTCTTCCCGCAGAAGGCGATGGTCGTCGGCGAGCACAGCTACGCGAAGGCCACCGCCGCCAGCACCGGGGACTGCACCGCCGGCGCCCAGGGCGCCCTGGTCTCCTCGCTCAGCCACAACGGCTGCAAGCAACTCCTGCGCGCCACGTACACCCAGGGCGGGGTCGCGGTCACCATCGGCGTCGCGGTCTTCGACTCGCCCGCCAAGGCCGCCGCGGTGATGAACGAGGGCAAGCCCAACCTCATGCCGCTGCCCGGCGGCGGGGTACCCGCCAACTTCTGCCAGGGCAGCAAGTGCCGGATGACCACCAACGCCACCGGCCGCTACGCCTACTTCACCATCGCCGGCTTCACCGGCGGCAAGGACGTCGGCGGGAACGACGCGTCCCAGCAGATCAGCCGGGACGGCGGCGCCTACGCCTTCACGCAGATCGCCCAGCGCGGTAAGGACCAGGCCGCCAAGGCCGCCGCGGAGCAGCTCAAGGAGGCCGAGCGGAAGGCCGGTCGGACCTCCTGACGCCGTAGCGCCGGCCCGCCCGCCGTGGCGGCGCGGGCCGGGCACCGCGTCAGCAGCAGCCGCCCGCCGGCAGCGACCGCTTGTTGCGCGCCTCCTTGTTGCGGGCCATCAGCAGCTCGTCGGCCGGGTACCCGACCTCCTCCAGCGTCAGCCCGTGCGGCCGCACCACGTGCACCGCGGAGTCCCGCACCCCGGCGGCCAGCACCTTGCCCGGCCAGTCCACCGGCCGGTGCCCGTCGCCCACGAACAGCAGCGCCCCCACCAGCGACCGCACCATGTTGTGGCAGAACGCGTCCGCCCGCACCGTCGCCGTGACGATCCCGTCCGCGCCCCGCTCCCAACTCAAGCCCTGGAGCGTGCGGATGGTGGTCGCACCGTCCCGCCGCTTGCAGTACGCGGCGAAGTCGTGCTCCCCCAGCAGCGCCCGGGACGCCTCGTTCATCGCCGCCACGTCCAGGTCCCAGTCGTGCCACAGCACGTGCCCGCGCAGCAGCGGATCGACGCCGCCGTGCTGGTCGCAGACCCGGTACGCGTAGCGCCGCCAGATCGCCGAGAACCGGGCGTTGAAGCCGTAGGGCGCCTCGGTGACCCGCCACACCCGGACGTCCTTGGGCAGCCGCCCGGCCAGCCGCCGCAGCAGCTTGTCGGCGTGCTCGGCCCACAGCTCCGCCGGCAGGTCCACGTGCGCCACCTGCCCGCGCGCGTGCACCCCGGCGTCGGTCCGCCCGGCGACGGTGAGCTCGTAGGTCTCACCGGACCGCGTCACGGTCCGGATCGCGTCCTCCAACTCCCCCTGGACCGTGCGCCGTTCGCGCTGCTTGGCCCACCCGGAGAACTCCGTGCCGTCGTACGACAGGTCCAGCCGCACCCGGACGAACCCGGGCTCCACTTCGTCACTCACACCAGCAATCCTCTCAGGCCGGGCACAGACGAAAGCGGGCCCGCCCCCAAGGGGCGGACCCGCTCACCGCTTCAGCGCCGGACTCAGGCGTCCTTCGACTCCTCGGTGGCGGCGGCCTCGTCGGCCTCCTTCACCGCGCGCTTGGTCGCGGCCTCGGCCTCGGCAACGGTCGCCTTCTTGGCGATCTCGCCCTCGACCAGCTCGATGACGGCCATCGGGGCGTTGTCACCACGGCGGTTGCCGATCTTGGTGATGCGGGTGTAGCCACCCGGACGCTCCGAGAACCGCGGCGCGATCTCGGTGAAGAGCGTGTGCACGACGCTCTTGTTCGTGATCAGCTCCATGACCTGACGGCGGTTGTGCAGGTCGCCCTTCTTCGCCTTGGTCACCAGACGCTCGGCGAACGGACGCAGACGACGGGCCTTGGCCTCGGTCGTGGTGATGCGGCCGTGCTCGAAGAGGTTGGTCGCCAGGTTCCGCAGGAGCGCCTTCTCGTGCGAAGCGCTGCCGCCCAGACGGGCACCCTTGGTGGGCTTCGGCATGGTGTTTCTCCTTCATTGCTGCACCGGCCGTATCAGGTACCGGTGTCAGTTCCCACGAGGCGGCCGCCCCGCGGAAGTCACAAAAAAATCAGCCCGTCCGGAGCCTGAGGGCGAGGCCCTCGGCCGGAACGGCGGGGCGGCCGGAAACCTGCCCGGCCGCCCCGCCGTCAGGCGATCAGTACTGCTCGGTCTCGACGAAGCCCTGGTCCGCGTCGTCGTCCGCGCCGAACGCGTCGGCGGCGGCGGTCGGGTCGAACCCGGGGGGCGAGTCCTTCAAGGCCAGGCCCATGCCGGCCAGCTTCGCCTTGACCTCGTCGATCGACTTCGCACCGAAGTTGCGGATGTCGAGCAGGTCCGCCTCGGAGCGCGCCACGAGCTCACCCACGGAGTGGATGCCCTCGCGCTTGAGGCAGTTGTAGGAGCGGACGGTGAGCTCCAGCTCCTCGATCGGCAGCGCCAGGTCGGCGGCGAGCGCGGCGTCCGTCGGGGACGGGCCCATGTCGATGCCCTCGGCGTCGATGTTCAGCTCGCGGGCGAGGCCGAACAGCTCCACCAGGGTCTTACCG
>NZ_JBIVXW010000125.1:0-13900 GCF_044769405.1 Streptomyces sp. NPDC090442 | reverse complement strand
CGCCTCCCTCCGCGCCCAAGGCGACGGCGGCCTGGACCACTCCGCCCTCCTCCGCGGCACCGAACGCCTCGCCACACCCACCCCCAAGGGCTGAGCACCGGATCATGGGGGCACGTCGGATTCCCGCCGCACAGGCGGCCGTTGAGATCCTGCGGGACGAGGGCGTCGACACCGTCTTCGGCTGTCCCGGCACCGCGCTGCTGCCGCTGTACGCGGCGATGGAGCGGACCGGCGGCATAGCGCACCTGTCCGCGGGCCACGCCGAGGGCGCCGCGCACATGGCCGACGGCTGGGCCCGGACGACCGGGCGGCCCGGTGTGGCCGCGGTGGCGGCGGGTCCGGGCGCCGTCCGGTTGCTCAGCGGCCTGTACGCGGCGCAGCAGGACGCCGTCCCGCTGGTGTGCGTCACCGGCCGAGTCGCGCCCCCGGCGACCGCCCCCGCCCTTCCGCTGCGGCACGCGGGATACCGGCCGCCGGATCTGGTCCGGCTGGCCGGTGCGGTGACCAAGCGTGCCGAGCGGATCGAGGACCCCGCGCGCATCCCGGGCGCCTTCCGTGAGGCGTTCCGGATCGCGCGGGAGGGCCGGCCCGGACCCGTACTGATCGACGTCCCGGCCGAGTTGGCCGCGGTGGAGATCGTGTGCGGCCCGGCGCCGGCCGCCCCCTCCGCTCCCGGTGCCGGGCCGGCACTGGTGGACGGCGACCGGTCCCCGGCGCCGGGAGCGGTGCTCCCCCTGGCCGTGCCGCCGGACCCGGCGGGCGCCGCGGCCCACTGGGCCCTGACGGAGCTCGCCGAGGTCTACGGGGCGCGGTCGACGGTGGACGCCTACGTCGTCAGCGGGCTGCCGGTGCCGTGCACCGCCGGCGGCGCCGCCCCGCGCCACCACCGGGTGGCGCGCCGGAGCGGCCCGCCCGGCTGGGAGGTGCCGACCGCGATCGGGGTCCGCACCGCGCTGGACTCCCGCGGCGCGCGGGCGGCGGAGGTCGTGGTGGTCGTCGACGGCCGCGATTTCCCGCTGACGGCCGGGGAGTTGGCCGCGGCGGCGCAGTACGACGTGCCGTTCGTGGTGGTGCTGCTCGGCGAGCCCGAGGACACCGATCCGCTCACGGACCCGGTGAAGCTGGCCGGGGCCCACGGTTGCGCGGGCCGCGAGGTCCGCGATCCGGCGCAACTGCGCTCGGCCGTGGAGTGGGCCCGCAAGGAGGCCGTCTCCACCCGGCGGCCGGTGCTGCTGGAGGTCCGCTCCGCGCGCCTGGCCACGGCCCGTTGCGGGCCGCCCGCGGATCCGGTGGACGCCGTCGCGTACGGGACCTGAGCCCGCCACGAGGGCCCACCACAGAGCTTCCGGGCGGTGGTCGCGCTGACACCTGTCCTGTCGCGCCCAGGCGCGGCCACCGCCCGGAACACCCACCCAGGTTTTGTTTCAACAAACTGTTGACGTCTGGTCGGGGCACTTTCTACGCTCCGACATGCGGAAGCCAACTTCCGCGCTCTCGTACGGAAGGTCACCATGTCGAAGCCCACGCTGACGGCGCGCACTCTCACTACGGAGGCTGGCGCCCCTATCGCCGACAACCAGAACTCCGCCTCCGCCGGCGTCGGCGGGCCGATCCTTCTCCAGGACCAGCAGCTCCTGGAGAAGCTCGCGCGCTTCAACCGTGAGCGGATCCCCGAGCGGGTCGTGCACGCCCGCGGCTCCGGCGCGTACGGCCACTTCGAGGTGACCGACGACGTCACCGCGTTCACCCGTGCCGACTTCCTCAACACCATAGGCAAGCGGACCGAGTTGTTCATCCGTTTCTCGACGGTTGCCGACAGCCTCGGTGGTGCGGACGCGGTGCGGGACCCGCGCGGCTTCGCGGTGAAGTTCTACACCGAAGAGGGCAACTACGACCTGGTCGGCAACAACACCCCGGTCTTCTTCATCAAGGACCCGATCAAGTTCCCGGACTTCATCCACTCGCAGAAGCGCGACCCGTTCACCGGCAAGCAGGAGCCGGACAACGTCTGGGACTTCTGGAGCCACTCCCCCGAGGCCACCCACCAGGTCACCTGGCTCATGGGTGACCGCGGCGTCCCGGCCTCCTACCGCCACATGAACGGCTACGGCTCCCACACCTACCAGTGGACCAACGCCGAGGGCGAGGCGTTCTTCGTCAAGTACCACTTCAAGACGAACCAGGGCGTCCGCTCCCTCTCCGCCGAGCAGGCCCAAGAGTTGGCGGGCAAGGACGCCAACAGCCACCAGACCGACCTGCTGCAGTCCATCGAGCGGGGCGTCTACCCCTCGTGGACCCTGTACGTGCAGATCATGTCGGCGGCCGAGGCGGCCACCTACCGCTTCAACCCGTTCGACCTGACCAAGGTCTGGCCGCACAGCGACTACCCGCTCCAGCGGGTCGGCCGGCTGGTCCTGGACCGCAACCCCGACAACGTCTTCGCCGAGGTCGAGCAGGCCGCCTTCTCGCCGAACAACTTCGTCCCCGGCATCGGCCCGTCCCCCGACAAGATGCTCCAGGGCCGGCTCTTCGCCTACGCCGACGCGCACCGCTACCGCCTGGGCGTCAACCACACCCAGCTCGCGGTCAACGCCCCCAAGGCGACCACCGCCAACAACTACGGCCGGGACGGCCTCATGGCGAGCAACGCCTACGACCGGCACGCCAAGAACTACGAGCCCAACTCCTACGACGGCCCGGTCCAGACCGATCAGCCGCTCTCCGCGCCGCTCGCCGTCTCCGGCCACGTCGGCACCCACCCGGCCCCGGCGCACGCCAAGGACGACGACTTCTTCCAGGCCGGTGAGCTCTACCGCCTGATGTCCGAGGACGAGAAGCGGCGCCTGGTCGAGAACATCGCCGGCGGCCTCTTCCAGGTCGGCCGCGACGACGTGATCGAGCGCAACCTCGCGCACTTCCACGCCGCCGACCAGGACTACGGCAAGCGCGTCGAGGCGCGCGTCCGCGAGCTGCGCGAGGACTGACGGGAGGTCAGTCTCCTTGCGCACCCGTACCGGCCGGCCCGTTGAGGGGTGGTCGGCCGGTACGGGCAAGTAGCGCGGAGCTCCGCGGAATCCGGGGAGATCCAGTGCGGTGGCAGGCCCGGCCGCCAAGGAGGCCGGGCCGCCTCCCCACCGCGGAGCCCGCCTGCTGTCCCACCTGAGAACACCACCGCCCCTCTGCACCGACTCCGTCCGGTAGTGCGTGTCCCGTCGCGCCCATCTCCCGCACTACCGGACGGGAACCACCCACAGGGCCCGGACATCCGTACGGTCACGGATGTCCGGGCCCTGTGACGTGCCCGCGCCGGAAGGCACGATCGCTGCGTTCCGACGCATTCCCGCCCCCGACAGGGGCCGTTGGGGAGACGATGTACGGCAAGCAGAGCCGACCGACCTCCTGCCCGACCTGCCTGGAGCCGACATGGCCGACAGCGTGCCGGTGCGGTGCCCCACATGCCGCCGCGAGAACGCCTTCACCCCACCGACCTTCCCGTGCGCCTGCGGTGCCCCGCTGACGCTGCCGGTGATGCGCGGCGGCGCGCCGGTGGAGATACTGCACCGCACCTGGGAGGCGTCCTGGGTGGAGGTCCGCTGCGAGGACTGCGGGCGGCAGGACGCCTGGCCGGCGCCGGAGTCCGGCTGCGCCTGCGGCACCGTCGTCCGGGTCCCGGTGGCCCCGGTACCCGCCCCGCCGCGGCCCACCGCCGACCGGCCCGCGGCGAACCGCCCCTCCCGCCCCGCGCCGCCCCGCCCGGCGCCGAGGCCCCGGCCGGATGCCGGCCCGCCGCCGGAACGGCCCGCCTTCCGGCCGGTCACGATCCGAACCGCCCGGGACTGCGTCACCGCGGCCGCCCAGTACCTGAAGTGGCTGGGCTTCGGCGACGTGGCCCGGACCCAGGAGCGGACCGCGGCCGGCGTGGACCTGCGCGGCACCGGCGTGGTGGCCCAGGTCGACCCGACGACCCGGGCCACCACCCTCCGCGAGATCGAGTGCGCCTGGCTCAACGGCCTGGCCGACTCCGCGGTCGCGGTCTTCTTCTCGTTAGCCGGCTACGCCCGCGACGCCCGGTCGCGCGCCGACGCCCTGCACGTCCCGCTGTTCGTCATGGACCTCACCGGCACCCCGCAGCCGGTCAACGACGCGGCCGACGAACTGATCGCGGAGGGCGCCGGGCCGCCCGCCTGAGCGCACCACCCCAGGGGCGCGGCCCGGCGGTGCGGAAACCCGCTCGCCGGGCGCGCCCCGACCCGCGACACTGGCCGCATGATCATCCGTGTCCCCGACCCCGCCGACCTGCCCGCCCTGCGCGACCTGGAACGCGCCGCCGGAGAACCGTTCCACGCCCTCGGCATGGCGCAGGTCGCCGACGACGAACCCCCGCCGCTCGCGCTGCTGACCGAGTACCAGCGCGCGGGCCGGGCGCTGGCCGCCTACGACGACGAGCGCCCCGGCCAGCCGCCGCGCGGCTACCTCCTGTGGGACCCGGTCGACGGCTGCGCCCACATCGAGCAGGTCTCGGTGCACCCCGAGCGGGCCCACCGCGGCATCGGCCGGGCCCTGATCGACCGGGCCGAACAGGACAGCGGGCTCCCGGCGTTGACCCTGACCACCTTCGCCGACGTCCCGTGGAACGCCCCCTACTACGCCCGGCTCGGCTTCCGCCGGCTCGCCGCGGCCGAGCTGACGCCGGGCCTGCGGGCGATCCGCGCCCACGAGGCGGAGCTGGGCCTGGACCGCTGGCCACGGGTCTGCATGCGCCGGGAATCCGGTGCGGGACCCACGACATGACGCCCCGTCACGACTCTCGGAACCCGGACGACAATGTGCCGATGATCGATGCGACCGCGCTCCGCGCCTTCTGCCTGGGCTTCAACGGCGCGACCGAGGAGCACCCCTTCCCCCGGCACCCGGAGGTCTCGACGTTCAAGGTCGGCGGCAAGATCTTCGCGCTCAGCACGCTGGACGCGGCGCCGCTGACCGTCAGCCTCAAGTGCGACCCGGAGCTGGCCCAACGGCTGCGCGCGGAGCACCCCGAGGTGGTCCCCGGCTACCACCTCAACAAGCGCCACTGGAACACCGTTTCACTGGCCGGCGCCCTCCCCGACCGGCGCGTGCGGGAGATGATCGAGGACTCCTACGACCTGATCGTGGCCTCGCTGCCGCGCTCCCAGCGGCTGCTGCTGGACTGGCCCGGCGAGCGACCGTGACCGGGGCCGGGACGACGAACGCCCGGCCGGCGCCCCGCGGACGCACCGCCTACGGGTGCGTCCGCGGGGCGCTGCGCCGGGCGGCCGGTCAGCCCTGGGGCGGCAGGACGGCGCGGATGCCGCCCTGCGCGGTGGCCGGGGCGACGGTGTCGTAGCCGCCGTTGACCGCACCGTTGCCGGCGTACTCGGCGGTGTAGCCGCCGCTCAGCACGTCGGCGCCGGAGCGCGGGTGGGTGGCGTCACAGGACGCCCGGCCGGTGGCGTCCGTCTTCGCCACGCACAGCACCTTGCCGGTGGTGTCCTTGAAGGTGACGGTGGCGTTCCAGATCGCGTCCTGCGGGCCGGCGGCGCGGGCTCGCACCAGGGTGGCGTGCAGTCCGATGACCTTCAGCGGCTTGGTGGCGAGGGTGGCCCTGCCGGCGGTCAGCCGGGTCGCCATCTCGGGCACCGTGGCGGCCGGTTCGCACAGGCCCCGGGACCAGTCGAAGAGGCCGCCGGGGGTGCAGGTCGCGTGGCCCTCCTGGGCCGCCACCCGATGGGTGACCGGGTCGCAGCGGTAGAAGCGGGCACCGCTGTCGGCGTCGACCACGCTCGGCGCCACGGTCGCCGCGTCCTCGCCGCTCGCGCAGCCGGCGGTGAGCACCTCGCGGGTGGGGCCGTCGGGGCTGCCGGGCTGGACGACGTCGGCGTAGGCGGGGGCGGCGAAGCCACCCAGGGCGGCGGCCACCGCGGCGGCAGTGGTCGCCCAACGTGCGATACGGGTCATGAATGTCCCCTCTTGGCGGGAATCCCGCTGGGATTTCCGGCCTGCTAACGGCCTTGGAATTTGGCCTGGTTGACGGCCTTTCACCCGCCCCCGGGAACCGGGAACGAGCCAGGTCAGGACCTTATCGGCCGGGTCGTTGCGGGCCGACGGCGGCCCTGTGGCACCCCGATGGTCGCACCGCCGCCACCTCGCGCCGGGGCGCACACGCCCCAACTCCCCTACTCGGCCCGGCCGATCCCCCTCACACCGACCCCAGGCTCCCCTCCCGAGCCGACTCCGCAGCGCCCCGAGGCCGCCCCGGCGCCGACTCCCCCTCCTCCGAACCCTCCTGTCCGCCCTGCGACTTGCCCGGTTCCGCCTTGCCCAGCCTCTCCGCCAGCCGCTCGCGGAGTTCGACCTTGCGGACCTTGCCGCTGACGGTCATCGGGAAGGCATCGGTGATCTCCAGGTAGCGCGGGACCTTGTAGTGCGCCAACCGGGAGCGGCAGTAGCGGGCCAGTTCGTCGCGGGTGAGGGTGTCCGCGGGGTCCCGCAGGATGACGCAGGCCGCGATCTCCTCGCCGTACTTCGCATCCGGGACGCCGACGACCTGGACGTCGGCGATCTTGGGATGGGAGTAGAGGAACTCCTCGATCTCCCGCGGGTAGACGTTCTCCCCACCCCGGATGATCATGTCCTTGATGCGGCCGACGATCCGGACGTAGCCGTCGTCGTTCATCACCGCCAGGTCGCCGGTGTGCATCCAACGGGCCGCGTCGATGACCTCGGCGGTGCGCTCCGGGTCGTCCCAGTAGCCGAGCATCACGCTGTAGCCGCGGGTGCACAGTTCGCCCGGGGTGCCGCGCGGCACGGTCACGCCGCTCCCCGGATCGACCACCTTGACCTCGATGTGCGGCAGCACCCGGCCGACGGTCGCGGTGCGGTGTTCCAGGTCGTCGTCCCGCCGGGTCTGGGTGGAGACCGGCGAGGTCTCGGTCATCCCGTAGCAGATGGACACCTCGGCCATGTGCATCTCGGCGACCACCCGCTTCATCACCTCCTCCGGGCAGGGCGAGCCGGCCATGATGCCGGTGCGCAGGGAGGTGAGGTCGTAGTCGGCGAAGTCCGGGAGGTTCAACTCGGCGATGAACATGGTCGGCACGCCGTACAGCGAGGTGCAGCGCTCGTCCTGGACGGCCCGCAGGGTGGCGGCCGGGTCGAAGGCGGGCGCCGGGATGACGATGCAGCCGCCGTGCGAGGTGATGCCGAGGTTGCCCATCACCATGCCGAAGCAGTGGTAGAAGGGCACCGGCAGGCACACCCGGTCGTGCTCGGTGTAGCCGAGGGTCTCCGCCACCCAGTACCCGTTGTTGAGGATGTTGTGGTGGGAGAGCGTGGCCCCCTTGGGAAAGCCGGTCGTCCCGGACGTGTACTGGATGTTGACCGCATCGTCGGTGGTCAGGGCCTTCTCACAGGCGGTGAGCCGGGTGTGCGGCACGGCCGCGCCGGCGGCCAGCAGCCCGCCCCAGGTCGGGTCGCCGAGGTAGACCACGTCGCGCAGCGCCGGGCAGTCGGCCCGCACCTGCTCGATCATCCGCCGGTAGTCGCTGCTCTTGTGCGCGACCGCGGAGACCAGCACGGTCACCCCGGCCTGCTTCAGCACGTACGCCAGTTCGTGGACTCGGTAGGCGGGGTTGACGTTGACCAGGATCGCGCCGATCCGGGCGGTGGCGTACTGGACGAGCACCCACTCGGCGCAGTTGGGGGCCCAGATGCCGACCCGGTCCCCCTTGCGGACGCCCTTGGCGAGCAGCCCGAGCGCCACCTCGTCGACCGCGCGGCCCAGTTCGGCGTAGTTCCAGCGGCGGCCGCCGGCCACGTCGACCAACGCCTCCCGATCGCCGAAGCGGGCGATGGTACGGGCCAGGTCGGCGCCGATGGTGCGGCCGAGCAGCGGCCGGTCCGCCGCCCCGCTCGCGTACGACAGCTCGGTGTGCGACTCAATGGTCAACGGTGGTTCTCCTCCCAGGACTCGGCACCACCGCCTGCGGCGGATCGTGCCCGAGATGGTCTCCGACGGGTCGGCGAACTCCGGCCGCGGGACGCGACCGGGGCGGCGCGGGGATGCGCAACGATCAGCTTGACGGTCCGGGGGCGCGGCGACCAGTCCATCCACGCCAATGGCCTGCGGCCGGCTGTTTCCCACGTGCCCGTCTGTCCCGCCGTGGGGGTGCTGTCCTTTGCGCCTGCGGCGCAAGAGCCTTGGTCCGCTTGCGCGGGGCCGGTCCGCTGCGCGGTGCCGGTCCGCTGCGCGGGGCGAGCCGATGTGTCCGCTGCGCGGGGCCGGTCCGCTGCGCGGGGCTGTTGGGGTGCGGTGACGGGCCTGCGGGGTGGGGGTGCCAGACTGCTTCGCTTTACGTCTGGCACCCCCACCCCTCCGGCCCGTCCCCTCCCGTTGGAGGGTGGGAAAAACGGTGAGTGCCACACCCTCCCGGTGGGCCAACTCGGGCCGCTGGGTTGAGCGGTGACCGTAAGAGGACAGATGCCCCCAGCAACCGGGCAATGACCGTCAGCAGACCACAAGGGCCAGCCCCCACCCAGAGAAATTCCACCCCACAACGGGAGGGGGCGGGTCGGAGGGGGTGGTAGGCCAGACGTAAAGCGAAGCAGTCTGGCCTACCGCCCCCGGAGACCCGTCACCGCACCCCGACAGCCCCGCGCAGCGGACCAGACAACTCGGACCGCCCCGCGCAGCGGACCGGCAGCGGATCACCCCGCGCCGCAAGGCGCAAACAACAGCAACCCGCGCGGCGGGACAGACGGCAACGTGGGGCACAGCCGGCCGCAGGCCCACGGCGGGACAGACGGCAACGTGGGAAGCAAAGCCAACCGCAGCGACTAGTTCACGGCCCGATCGCGCCCCGCCCAATACGGCTGGCGCAGTTTGAACTTCTGGATCTTGCCGGTGGCGGTGCGGGGAATGGTGTCGCGGAACTCGACGGACGTGGGCGCCTTGTAGCCGGCCAGGTGCTGCTTGCAGTGGGCGATGATGTCGGCCTCCTGCACGGTCGCCCCCTCGGCGAGCACTACCAGGGCCTTGATCGTCTCGCCCCACTTCTCGTGCGGCACACCGATCACGGCGACCTCGGCGACCGCCGGGTGGCTGAAGATGGTGTCCTCCACCTCGATCGACGAGACGTTCTCGCCGCCGGTGATGATCACGTCCTTCTTCCGGTCGGAGATGGTCAGATGGCCGTCGACCGGGTCGAGCGTGCCGCCGTCGCCGGTGTGGAACCAGCCGTCCTGGAGCGCCTCGGTGGTCTCCTCCGGCTTCTCCCAGTAGCCGTCGAGCACGGTGTTGGAGCGGGCCAGGACCTCGCCGGACTCGGCGACCTTCAGCTTGACGCCGAGCGCGGGCAGCCCCGCGCGGGAGAGCTTGCGGGCCCGCTCCTCGGCGGGGAGGTCGAGGTCGGCGGGCCGGGTGCGGTTGAACGTCAGCATGGGAGAGGTCTCGGTCAGGCCGTAGAGCTGGGTGAACTCCCAGCCCAGTTCCTCCTCCACGCGCTGGATGGTGCGGGTGGGCGGCGGGGCGCCGGCGCAGACGATCCGCACCCGGTCGCGGCCCGGCACCTCCCCCTGCCACGTCGCGACCGCGTCCAGCACCATGTTCCACACGGCCGGCGCGCCGCACATCAGCGTGACCCCGTGCTCCTCGACGCGCCGCAGGATCTCGGCGCCGTCGACCTTCCGCAGCGCGACCTGCTTCACGCCCAGGCCGGCCATCACATACGGCATGCCCCAGCCGTTGCAGTGGAACATCGGCAGGGTGTGCAGGTACACATCGCGCTCCCACACCCGGGTGTGCAGGCCGAACGCCATGCCGTTGACCCAGATGTTGCGGTGCGTCAACTGCACGCCCTTGGGGCGGGCGGTGGTGCCGGAGGTGTAGTTGATGGTCGCGGTGGCGTCCTCGTCCGGGCGGGACCAGGGGCGCGGCTCGACGCCGAACCGCATCAGCTCGGTCTCGGTCCGCTCGCCGAGGACGAAGCGGTGGCGGACCTTGATGTCGGCCAGCGCCGCGTCGAGTTCGGGATCGACCAGCAGCACCGAGGAGCCGCTCTGCTCCACCACGTACGCCACTTCCTCCGGCTTGAGGCGGAAGTTGACGGGCACGCAGATCCGGCCGCTCATCGGCACCGCGAACAGCAGCTCCAACAGGCGCGCGGAGTTGTGGCTGGCCACCGCCACCCGCTCCCCTTCCGCCACACCGAGCGCGTCCAGCCCCGCCTGCCAGGCACGGACCCGTTCGGCGAAGCGCCCGTAGGTCGCGTCGGGCACCGGCGGGGCGGGCTGCCCCGGCTCGTCGATCACGCCCGGGCTGTCGCGGAAGCCCAACTCGGCCCGGTCGAGGAAGTCCGCGATCGTCATCGGTGTCCGCATGTTCTCTCCTGTGCTCGGTATACCGGGAACGGACGCACCCGGCGCCCCCGTTCCCACAACAACGCCGGGTGCATACCCAGCCACCTCAGCCCCCGATCCGAGAATCCCACCCCCAACGGGAGGAGACGGGCCGGAGGGGCCGGTGTCCCGGACGTAAAGCGAAGCAGTCCGGGACACCGGCCCCGGAGGCCCGTCTCCGCACCCCGGCAGCCCCGCGCGGCGGCCCCGCGCCGCAGGCGCAAACACCACCCCCCGCGGCGGAGCGGCCGACAACGTGGGGCGCAGCCGGCCGCAGGCCCACGGCGGGAAGGCCGACGACGTGGGAAGCCCCACAATTCGCTTGCCGCGCAGGCGACAGCGCCCCATCATCCCCTCATGATCGACGACCGCGCCCTCGCCGAGAAGCCGGTGCTCGAAGGCGGCCGGATCCGGCTGGTGCCGCTGGCCGACCGGCACGCGAGCGCCTTCCACGCCACCTTCCAGGACCCGGAGACCAGGCGGCTGACGGGGACTCACCATGACTGGACGCTGACGGAGATCCGGGACTGGGTCGCCGAGTGCGGTACCCGCGCCGACCGCCTGGACCTGGCCGTCGAGGACCGGGAGAGCGGCGCCTACCTGGGCGATCTGGCGCTGAGCCGGATCGACCGGGACAACGCCCACGGCGGCTTCCGGATCGCCCTGGTCCCGGAGGCCACCGGCCGGGGGCTGGGGCCGGAGGCGATCCGGTTGCTGCTCGGGTACGCGTTCGACCGAGTGGGGCTGCACCGCGTGGAGTTGGAGGTCTTCGCCTTCAACGAGCGGGCCCGGCGCGGCTACGAGAAGTGCGGGTTCGCCGTGGAGGGCCGGCTGCGCGAGGCGCTGCGCTGGGGCGGGGCCTGGCACGACGTGCTGGTGATGGCCGCGCTGCGGCCGGCCGGCACGGCGCCGAAGGCGGGGCAAACGGCGACCCGTTCGGCGGGAAGGCCCACAGCGCGGGCAGCAAGCCAAGCGCAGCGGCCCACTCAGTAGTCCTCCCCCGTGAACGGCAGCCACTCGGTGGCGAGCGCGGCGTCCAGGAGGCGGGCCGCGCCCGGGGTGTGCTCGGTGACCAGCCCCGCCTGGACGAGCCGGCGCACCGGCACCCCGCCGAGGTAGCAGGACCCCAACTCCCTTACGTCCAGGGAGAGATCGGCATCGTCGGTGGTCGGCGTCCAGGTGGTGGGGGCGCCGGGTCCGCCGGCGGTCAGCCGGAAGCGGCCGTCGTTGGCGGGGACGGCGGCGTCCCGGACGGCGAGGACGAGGTCCACCGGGGCGGCCCAGGAGCGGGCGGTCAGCGCGGCCCCGGCGTCCACCAACCGCAGCCACAGGCAGGGCTCCTGGCGGGTGACCCGCACCTGGTCGCGGTCGGCGGCGAACAGCAGCAGGGGGTCGTCGAGCGGCCGGGCGTAGGCGCGGACGGTGCCGGTCAGGTCGATGCCGACGAGGTAGGACCAGAGCGCGGCGGCGGCCGGTGCCGACTCGGCGGCGAGTTCCTGGACGGCGACCGCGCCGGGTCCGTCGTCGCCGGAGCCGCGGGTGCGGTAGAGGGCGTAGCCGCCGGGCGGACGGCCGGCGTCGCCCAGCACCACCACGCGCAGCGGGCCGTAGTCGTCATCGTCGTCGTCTTCGTCCCCTTCCAGGTCGAGGACGTGCCGCCGCCACCAGGTCACGTCCCGGCTGAACCGGCCGGCGCCGAAGGCGAGTTGCTCCTCGTGGAACGCCCCGAGCTCGGCCGGCGCGTCGGCCGGGGCGAGCAGCCGCAGCGGGCGGGCGTCGGGGGCGATGCGGAGTGCCAGCGGTCGGGTGGCGTCGATGTCGATGCGGTACGCCTCGGTGGCGGCGCCGAAACCGAACCGGCCGTAGATCGCGCTCTCCGAGGCCCAGAGGCAGGCCAGCGGTAGCCCCTCGGCGGCACACCGCCGCCAGGTCTCGGCCATCATCGCGGAGAGCGCGCCGCGCCGCCGGTGGGTGGGCGCCACGACCACGAAGTCCAGTGCCGCGCACGGCAGTTGGGTGCCGGGGACGGCGAGTCGGAGGTGGTGGGCGGCGGCCATGCCGGCCAGCGTCTCGCCGTCGTAGGCGCCGATCCGGTCGGTGTCGCGCAGCACGGCGCGCTGCTGGGCGCGGTCCTTGTCGTCCAGCTTCAGGTGGAAGGCGAGCGCGGCGAGCTCGACGGCGCGGTCGAGGTCGGCGTCGCCGATGTCGCGGAGGGTCAGTTCCGTACGGGGGTCCATGGTCACGCGGGGACGCTAGCCGGGCGGGCGGGCGGCCCTCATCCCGTTTTCCGCGCGGCGGCGGATTTCAGCCCGTTGGCGTCCCCTCGCCGTCCGCCACCAGCAGTTCGCCGCGCTCGGTGCGACGGTATACCACCCGTCGCCCGATCCGCGTCCCGACGACCAGCCCGGACTCGCGCAGCACGGCCAGGTGACCGCCGACGGTGCCGAGCGACTGCCCGAGCCGGGCGGCGAGTTCGGTGCTGGTGGCGGGCTGCCGGAGGGCGTCCAGGAGGGTGGCGCGGCCGGCGCCGAGGAGGCGTGCCAGGGCGTGGCCGGGGCCGTCGGCGGCGTGCGCCGGAGCGGCGCCGCGGGCCGGGTAGACCTGGGCGTAGTGGCCGGCGGGTCCCTCGCAGAGCCAGGTGCCGGTGGCCAGGCTCACCGGGACGAGGAGCAGGCCGGCGGCGCCGATGACGCGGTCGGGGCCGGGGCGGTGGCCGAAGCGGATGACGTCCGGGCCCTCCCAGGAGCTGTGCCGGCTCATCTGGTCCAGGGCGCCGGGCCAGCCCCGGGTGGCGAGCAGTCCGGCGCGGTGTGCGATGTCGCGTTCGAGGTGGGCGCGGCGGCGGGGCCACTCGGGGGCGAGGTGCGCGCTCCACAGGGCGTGCAGCAGGTCGGCGGTGCGGGGGCCCCAGTCGCGCCCGGTGAGCCAGGCCAGGTCGCGGTGGCGACGGTGGTTGGCGGCGTACCGGGGGTGCGGGTGGGCCCGGGAGAGCTCCAGTTCGGCGCGGAAGACCGCGTCGGGGACGGCCCGGACGGCGGCCAACTCCTCGGCGAGGGTGGTGCGCAGGCCGTTCGGCGGCGGGATCGCCACGGAGCGGGGCAGCCAGGTCGTCGCGCCGAGCAGGCCGAGCAGGCCGGCGGCGAACGGGTCGGCGGCGAGGGCGGCGTCGAAGGCCGGCAGCCGGCGGGCGTGCCAGTCCGCGAACCAGGCGGCCGGGTGCGGCCGGGACAGTGCGAGCACCGCGCCGAGGGTCTCGGCGAGCGGCGACAGCGCGAAGCGGGACCGGGAGAGCGCCAGGGGGCTCAGTCGCAGGGCCACCATCCGTCGCCGCCTCCCTCCGCGAGCCGGTCTCCCCGCCCTGCCGTCCGACCTTTCGTCCCCGGCCGAAAGCATACGGGCTGCCCCGCGATTGATGTTGGGGCGTGTTGGCCTGGGAGTTCGGCTGGTGGGTGATTCAGCAGGCCGTCGCGCGGACGAGCACGAGGTC
>NZ_JBIVXW010000124.1:0-14084 GCF_044769405.1 Streptomyces sp. NPDC090442 | reverse complement strand
TGGGCATGAACGGTCTGATGGAGACGAGACGCATCCGCACCCCACACCACCCCACGCACGGACGAACCCAACGCCCGCTCCAACCCCTCGACACACCCGTCGAACGCCTCGGCAAACACCGGGAAGCGGGCGTGCAACTCACGGCCCATACCGAGTCGTTGGGCACCCTGACCCGAGAACAGGAACCCGATCCGTCCGGCGACGGACGCGGCCGCGCCCCGCACCACATCGGCCGAGGGGGCTCCCTCCGCCAGCGCTACGAGGCCGTGCAGGAGCTGTTCGCGGTCGGCGCCCACGACGGCCGCGCGGTGGGGGAACGCGGTGCGCGTCGTCGCGAGGGAGTGGGCCACGTCCAGGGGGGAGAGTTCCGGTCGGTGGCGGACCGAGGCGGCCAGTCGGCCGGCCTGGGCGCGCAGGGCCTCCTCGGAGCGGGCGGAGAGCGTCCAGGGCAGCAGGGTGGGGCGACGGGTCGGCAACTCGGCTGCGGGCGCCTCCTCTTCGGGTGGTGTCTGTTCCAGGATCGGTGCCTGTTCCAGGATGACGTGGGCGTTGGTGCCGCTGATACCGAAGGAGGAGACCGCCGCGCGGCGCGGGCGGCCGGTCTCCGGCCAGGGGCGGGCCTCGGTGAGCAGTTCCACGGCGCCGGCGGACCAGTCGACGTGCACGGTCGGTTCGTCCACGTGCAGGGTCTGCGGCAGCAGTCCGTGCTGCATGGCGGCGACCATCTTGATGATGCCGGCGGCGCCGGCGGCGGCCTGGGTGTGGCCGATGTTGGACTTGATGGAGCCCAGCCAGAGCGGGCGGCCCTCGGGGCGGCCCTGGCCGTAGGTGGCGAGCAGTGCCTGGGCCTCGATCGGGTCGCCGAGGGTGGTGCCGGTGCCGTGGGCCTCCACCGCGTCGATGTCGGCGGCGGACAGGCCGGCGTTGGCCAGTGCCTGGCGGATCACGCGGCGTTGGGAGGGGCCGTTGGGGGCGGTCAGTCCGTTGGAGGCGCCGTCCTGGTTGACGGCCGAGCCGCGGACCACGGCCAGGATGCGGTGGCCGTTGCGGCGGGCGTCGGAGAGTCGTTCGAGGACGAGCATGCCCATGCCCTCGGCGAAGGCGGTGCCGTCGGCGGAGGTGGCGAAGGAGCGGCAGCGGCCGCCGGCGGACAGTCCGCGTTGGCGGGAGAACTCCAGCAACGCCATCGGCGTGCACATCAGCGTCACGCCGCCGGCGAGGGCCAGTGCGCACTCCCCCGCGCGCAGTGCCTGGGCGGCGAGGTGCAGGCTGACGAGGGAGGAAGCGCAGGCGGCGTCCACGGTGACCGCGGGGCCCTCGAAGCCGAGGGCGTAGGCGATCCGGCCGGAGACCAGGCTGGTGGCGTTGCCGGTGTTGATGTGGCCGGCGGTCGGTTCGTCGGAGCCCAGCAGGATGGTGGTGTAGTCGCCGCCGCTGCATCCCATGTAGACGCCGACCGGCTTCTTACGGAGGGTGGCGGGGTCCAGGCGGGCGTGTTCCAGTGCGGTCCAGGCGCCTTCGAGGAGCAGTCGTTGTTGGGGGTCCATGGACATCGCCTCGCGCGGCGAGATCCGGAAGAAGCCGGCGTCGAAGTCGGCGGCGTCGTGGAGGAATCCGGCCTCGCGGGCGTAGCTGGTGCCGGGGTTCTCCGGGTCCGGGTGGTAGAGGGCGTCGAGGTCCCAGCCGCGGTCGGTGGGGAGGCCGGCGATGCCGTCCCGGCCGGAGGCGACCAGTTGCCACAGGCCGTCGGGGTCGGTGATCTCGCCGGGGTAGCGGCAGCTCATCCCTACGATGGCCACCGGTTCCTGGTGGCGGGCGCGCAGTTCGGTGTTCTCCTGGCGTGCCTGTTGCAACTCCCCGATGACGCGCTTGAGGTAGTCGCGCAGCTTGTCTTCGTTGTTCATGGGTTTCCCTCCCCTCGCCGGTCCGCTCAGTCCCGGGTGTCGTTGGGCCGGTCGGCCAGCCCGAGGTCGTGGTCGACGAGCGCGAACAGTTCGTCGTCGGTCGCCGTGGCCAGGTCGTCGGTGCCGGGCGCGGTGGTGTCGCCGTCGGTGGTGAGCTTGGACAGCAACGTCGTGAGGCGCTGGGTGAGTTCGTCGCGGGTGTCGTCTTCGAGGGTGGTGGCGAGGGCGGCTTCCAGGCGGTCGAGGTCGCCGAGCACGGTGGTGGGCGTGCCGTCGGTGGTGCGGGTGAGTTCGTCGAGGACGAAGTCGGCCAGTTCGGCGGGGGTGGGGTGGTCGAAGACCAGGGTGGTGGGCAGGCGCAGTCCGGTGGCGGTGCTGATCTGGTGGTGGAGTTCGACGGCGGTGAGGGAGTCGATGCCCAGTTCGCGGAAGGGGCGGTCGGGGTCGAGGGCGTCGGCGGAGGGGTAGCCGAGGACGGCGGCGAGGTGACCGTTGGTGAGTTCGGTGAGGGCGCGACGCCGTTCCGGTGCTGGCAAGTCGGCGAGCGTGGCGCGGAGTTGGGCAGCGGTGTCGGCGGCTTCCTCGGGGGTGTCGGTGGCCGCCAGGGCGGTGCGGACCTCGGGGACGTCGTCGAGCAGGGGGCGGCGCCGGGCCAGGGTGAAGCTGGGGGCGAAGGTCGGCCAGTCGACGTCGGCGACGGTGAGGGTGGTCTCGTCGTGCCGTAGGGCCTGGGCCAGTCCGGCGATCGCGAGGGGCGGGGGCATCAGCGGCAGTCCGGCGCGGCGGGCCGCCTCCACGTTGCCGGCGAGGTTGATCATGCCGATGTCGCTCCAGGCGCCCCAGGCCACCGAGGTGGCGGTGCGGCCCTGGGCGCGGCGCCAGGCGGCGAAGGCGTCGAGGAAGGCGTTGGCGGCGCCGTAGCCGGCCTGGGCTCCGCTGCCCCAGGTGCTGGAGACGGAGGAGAACAGGACGAAGGCGTCGAGTTCGTGGTCGCGGAGCAGGGCGTCGAGGTTGCGGGCGCCGGCGACCTTCGCGGTGGCGACGGCGGCGAGTTCGGCCGGGTCGGTGGCGGCGAGGGTGTTGTTGAGGCTGATGCCGGCGGTGTGCACGACGGTGCGCAGCGGCGGGTGCGGGTCCGTTTCCAGGTCGGCGAGCAGGGCGGCCAGGGCGTCGCGGTCGGCGACGTCGCAGGCGGCGAGGGTGACCGCGGCGCCAAGTGCCCTGAGTTCGTCGGCGAGTTCGGGGGCGCCGGGTGCCTGGGGGCCGCTGCGGCTGGTCAGCACCAGGTGCGCGGTGCCGGTGCGGGCCAGCCAGCGGGCGACCTCGGCGCCCAGGCCGCCGGTGCCGCCGGTGATCAGGGCGGTGTCGCGGGTGTGCGCGGTGCCGGGCCGGTCGCCGGTGGGCGGTGCGGCGTCGAGGGGTGCGCGGCGCAGGCGGCGCACGTAGGTGCCGCCGGGGCGTACGGCGAGTTGGTCCTCGTCGCCGGCGCCGGTCAGGGCCGCGGCGAGGCGTTCGGCGACGTTGTCTGTGCCGGTCGTGGGGAGGTCGAGCAATCCGCCCCAGCGGCCCGGGTGTTCCAGGCCGAGGGCGCGGCCCAGGCCCCAGATCATGGCCTGGGCGGGGTGGGTGACCGGGTCGTCCGGGCCGGTGGTCACCGCGCCCTGGGTGGCCAGCCACAGCGGCGCATCGGTGCCGGCGTCACCGAGGGCCTGGATGAGGGTCTGGGTGGCGGTGGCGCCGGCGGGGACGACCGGGTCGGGCCGTTCGTCGAGGGCGAGGAGGGAGAGGACACCGCGGACGGGGTCGGTGGCGGTCTCCTCGGTGAGGCGCTTGGCGAGCTGCTCGCGGTCCGGGGCGGCGGCGACGGTGAGTTCGGTGGTGTCGGGGCCCAGGATGCGGCGCGCGGTGTCCACCGCCTCGTGCCGGAGCGCGGCACCCTGGTCGTCGGCGGGCAGGACCAGCAGCCAGCGGCCCGGCACCGGCAGTGGGCCGGTGGTGTCGGGTGCGGTGGTGCGGTGCCACACGATGCGGTAGCGCAGTCGGTTGAGGGTGGTGTGTTCCCGTTGCCGACGGTGGTGGGCGGCCATCGCGGGGAGCACCGTTTGCAGCGCCTCGGGGCTGTCCAGGCCGAGGAGGTCGGCGACGGCGGCCGGGTCCTGCTGTTCCACGGCGGTCCAGAAGCCGGCGTCCGTGGCGTCCTGGGCCGGTGTGGCGAGGGGGGTGGCGGCGGGTTCGGGCCAGAAGGTGCGGTGTTGGAAGGCGTAGGTGGGCAGCGGGACGCGGCGCGGGCGGGTGGGGGCGAAGTGGGCGGCCCAGTCCACGGGGTGGCCGTGGGCGTGGAGTTGGCCGACGGCCTGGAGGAGGGTGTCGGGCTCCGGTCGGTCGGCGCGCTGGGCGGCGACGATCAGCGGGGCGCGGACCGGTTCGTCGCGCTCGGCACCGTTCGCGGTGTCCGCGAGGGTTTCCCGGGCGGGCACGGTGAGCACGGCGTCGGGGCCGAGTTCGAGGAAGGCGGCGGCGCCGGCCCGGGCGGCGGCCCGGACGCCGTCGGCGAACCGTACGGCGCCGCGGACCTGCCGCACCCAGTAGTCGGGGGTGCACAGTTCGTCCGGGCCGGCGAGTGCGCCGGTGACGTTGGAGACGACCGGGATGCGCGGCGGATGGTAGGTGACCGCGGCGGCGGCCGCGGCGAACTCGGTGAGCATGCCGTCCATATGGGCGGAGTGGAAGGCGTGCGAGACCCGCAGTCGGCGGGTCTTGCGGCCGCGGTCGCGCCACAGTCGCTCGCACGCGTCGACGGCGGAGGCGGCGCCGGAGACGACCACGGAGGTGGGGCCGTTCACCGCGGCGATCTCCAACTCCGGGCCGAGCGCGCCGCTTACCTCGTCGGCGGTGGCCTGCACCGCGAGCATGGCGCCGCCGGTCGGCAGGGCCTGCATCAGTCGGCCGCGGGCGGCGACGAGGGCGGCGGCGTCGTCGAGCGTCAGCACGCCGGCGAGGTGGGCGGCGGTGAGTTCGCCGATGGAGTGGCCGAGCAGCAGGTCGGCGGTGATGCCCCAGGACTCCAGCAACCGGTACTGGGCGACCTCGACGGCGAAGAGGGCGGCCTGGGCGTAGCCGGTCTGGTGGAGTTCGTCGGCGGTGCCGGTCCACATCACGTCGCGGAGCGGCCGGTCGAGGTGGGCGTCGAGCCGGGCGCACACCGCGTCGAGCTCGTCGGCGAACAGCGGGTGGGCGGCGGCGAGTTCGCTGCCCATGCCCAGGCGTTGGGCGCCCTGGCCGGAGAACAGCACCGCGAGCCGGCCGCGGTCGGCGGCGGTGCCGGTGACGACGTCGGCGGCGGGTCGGCCGGCAGCGAGCGCGGCGAGGCCGTCGAGCAGTCGGGAGCGGTCCGGGCCGGTGACGACGGCGCGGTGGGTGAGCGCGGCGCGGGTGGTGGCCAGGGAGAAGCCGATGTCGGACGGGGTGGTGTCGGCGTGGTCGGTGAGGTGGGTGTGGAGTCGGGCGGCCTGGTCGCGCAGGGCGGCGGCGGAGTCACCGGAGAGCACCCAGGGCGTCACCGGCGGGTCCACGTTCGGGGCCGGTTCGGGCGCGGGGTACGCCAACTCGGCTTCCGCCAGGGCCTGTTGTGTGGGCGCCTCTTCGAGGACGGCGTGGGCGTTGGTGCCGCCGATGCCGAAGGCGGACACCCCGGCGCGGCGCGGGCGGTCGGTCGCGGGCCAGGCGAGGGTCTCGGTCAGTAGCCGGACGTTGCCGTCGGCCCAGTCGACGTGCGGGGTCGGCTCGTCGATGTGCAGGGTCTTGGGCAGGGCCCCGTGGCGCAGCGCGAGGACCATCTTGAGGACCCCGGCGATGCCGGCGGCGGCCTGGGTGTGGCCGATGTTGGACTTGATCGAGCCCAGCCACAGCGGCCGGTCGTCGGCGCGGTCCTGCCCGTAGGCGGCCAGGAGCGCCTGGGCCTCGATGGGGTCGCCGAGGGTGGTGGCGGTGCCGTGGGCCTCGACCGCGTCGACGTCGGCGGCCGACAGTGCGGCGTTGTCCAACGCCTGGCGGATGACGCGCTGTTGGGCGGGGCCGTTGGGGGCGCTGATGCCGTTGGAGGCGCCGTCCTGGTTCACGGCGGAGCCGCGGACGACGGCGAGGACCGGGTGGCCGTTGCGCTGTGCGTCGGAGAGGCGTTCCAGCAGGATCACGCCGGCGCCCTCGCCCCAGCCGGTGCCGTCGGCGGCCGCGGCGAAGGTCTTGCAGCGGCCGTTGGGAGCCAGGCCGCCCTGTCGACTGAAGCCGACGAAGATCGTCGGGGTGGACATCACGGTGGCGCCGCCCGCCAGCGCGAGGGTGCAGTCGCCCTGTCGAAGCGCCTGGCAGGCCAGGTGCAGCGCCACCAGGGAGGCGGAGCAGGCGGTGTCGACGGTGACGGCCGGGCCTTCGAGGCCGAAGGTGTAGGACAGCCGGCCGGAGATGACGCTGGCCGCGCTGCTGGTCACCATGAAGCCCTCGTCGGCGCCGCCGGCGCGGTGCAACAGGCCCGGGTAGTCCTGGTAGTTGGTGCCGACGTAGACGCCGGTGGCGGTGCCGCGCAGGGACTGCGGGTCGATGCCGGCGCGTTCGAAGGTCTCCCAGGCGGTCTCCAGCAGCAGCCGCTGCTGGGGGTCCATCGACAGGGCCTCGCGGGGCGAGATCCGGAACAGCGCGGGGTCGAACGCACCGGGGTCGTCGAGGAATCCGCCCTCGCGGACGTAGCTGGTGCCGGGCCTGCTGCCGTCCGGGGAGTAGAGCCGCTCCAGGTCCCAGCCCCGGTCGGCGGGGAACGGGCCGATGGCGTCGGTGCCGCCGGCCAGCAGCTCCCACAGGTCCTCGGGGGTGCGGACGCCGCCGGGGAAGCGGCAGCCCATGGCGACGACGGCGATCGGCTCGTCGGTGCCCGCGGTGCCGGTGGCGGCGGGTGCCCGGCCGGCCGGTGTCGGCTCCTCGCCACCGACCTGGCGCACCAGGTGGGCGGCGAGCGCCTGCGGCGTCGGGTGGTCGAAGACCAGGGTGACGGGCAGCCGCAGGCCGGTGGCGGTGCCGAGCAGGCCGCGGAACTCCACGGAGGTCAGTGAGTCGAAGCCGAGCTCGCGGAACGGGCGGTCGGCGGGGACCGCGTCCGCGGAGGCGTGCCCGAGGACGGCGGCGGCCTGCGCCCGGACCAGGTCGAGGACCGTCCGGGCGCGTTCGGAGGCGGGCAGTTGGGCCAGGCGGCGGGCCAGGTCGGGCCCGGTCGTGGCGTCGGGGGCGGTCGGCTGCCGGTCCTGGCGGCGCTCCGGCAGGTCGGCGAGGAACGCCGGGGCGCCGGCGGCGGCCAGGCCGGACCAGTCGAGGTCGGCGAGGGCGATGCGGGTGTCGTCGTGGTCGAGGGCGTGCCGCAGCGCGGTGACGGCGAGTTCGGGGGACATCGCCCGGGCCATGCCGCGGCGCGTGCGGTGGTGGTCGGCGGTGCCCTCGGTGGCCCGACTGCCCGCCCAGGCGCCCCAGGCGATGGAGGTGGCGGTCAGGCCGTCGGCGCGGCGCTGTTCGGCCAGGGCGTCCAAGTAGGCGTTGGCGGCGGCGTAGTTGGCCTGGCCGGCGTTGCCGAGCGGGTCGGCGAGCGAGGAGAACAGCACGAACGCCGACAGGTCGCGGCCCTTGGTGAGCTCGTGCAGGTTGCGGGCGGCCCGGACCTTGGGGCGGAGCACGGTCTCGAACCGTTCGGGGGTCAGGCCGTCGATGATGCCGTCGTCGAGTACGGCGGCGGCGTGGAAGACGGCGGTCAGCGGCTGGTCCTCGGGCAGTCGGGCGAGGACGGCGGCGAGCGCGTCGCGGTCGGCGGCGTCGCAGGCGGCGAGGGTGACGCGGGTGCCGAGCGCGGTGAGTTCGGCCGCCAGCTCGGTGGCGCCGGGCGCGTCCGGGCCGCGGCGGCTGAGCAGCAGCAGGTGGGCGGCGCCGTCCCGGGCCAGTCGGCGGGCGACGTGGGCGCCGACCGCGCCGGTGGCGCCGGTGAGCAGCACCGTGCCGTCGGGGGTCCACTGCCGGGCGGGCGCGCGGCCGCCGAGCGGGTCGCGGCGCAGTCGGTGGCCGAAGAGTCCGGTGGCGCGCACCGCCACCTGGTCGTCGTCGCCGGCGAGCGCGGCCGCCAGCCGGTCCCCGGCGCGCTCGTCCAGCGTCTCGGGCAGGTCGATCAACCCGCCCCAGGACTGGGTGAGTTCGCGGGCGGCGACCCGGCCCAGTCCCCAGAGGGGTGCCTGGTCGGGGTGGGTGAGGCGGTCGGCGCGGCCGGTGGAGACGGCGCCCCGGGTGGCGACCCACAGGGGCGCGTCGAGGGCGGCGTCGGTGAGTGCCTGGATGAGAGCGGCGGTGGCGGTCAGTCCGGTGGTCGCCGACGGGGCGTCGACCGCCGGGCGTTCGTCCAGCCCGAGGAGGGAGAGCACGCCGGCGAACTCCCGGCCGTCGGCGGCCTCGGCGAGCCGGGCGGCCAGCGGCGCGCGGCCGTGCTCCGCGTCGTCGATCTCCAGCGCTGTGGCGTGCGCGCCGTGGCGGGCCAGCGCGCGGGCGCAGGCGTCGACGAGGTCGCCGTCGGCGGTGCCGGTCGGGGTGACCAGCAGCCAGGTGCCGTGCAGCGCGGGGCGGGCGTCGGTGCGCAGCGGCTGCCAGCGGGTGCGGTAGCGCCAGCCGTCGACCGTGGACTCGGCGCGGTGCCGGGCCCGCCATGTGGAGAGCGCGGGGACGACGGTGCGCAGCGCCTCGGCGTCGTCGAGGGCGAGGGTCCCGGCGAGGGCATCCAGGTCCGCGTCGTCGACGGCGGCCCAGAACCGGGCCTCGGCGGCGTCCCGTTGGCCGTCGGCGGTGGCGCCGCGGTGCTGGGCGCCGGGCCAGAAGCGCTCCCGTTGGAAGGCGTAGGTCGGCAGCGGCACGGTGCCGGTGTCGGGCCCGAACCAGCGGGCCCAGTCGACGGGCAGGCCCTGGGTGTAGCCCTCGGCGAGCGAGGTGAGGAACCGGCGCGGCCCGCCGTCGTTGCGGCGCAGCGAGCCGACGGTGACCACCGGCGTGCCGGCGGTCTGGGCGGTTTCCTGGACGGCGGAGACCAGCAGCGGGTGCGGGCTCAGCTCGACGAAGGTGGTGTGGCCGTCGGCGATCAGCGCGCGGGTGGCCGGCTCGAAGAGGACCGGCTCGCGCACGTTGCGGTACCAGTAGGCGGCGTCGGCGGGCACGTCGAGGAGGGCGCCGGTGACCGTGGAGTAGAGCGGCAGCGTGCCGGGGCGCGGGGCGACGGGGGCGAGCTCGCGCAGGAGTTGGTCGCGCAGGCCCTCGACGGCGGGCGAGTGCGCGGCCAGGTTGACCCCGCGGACCTTGCGGGCCCGCACCCCGTCGGCCTCGCACGCGGCGATCAGCTCGTCCAGGGGCTCGGGCGCGCCGCAGACCACCACGGAGGACGGGCCGTTGACGACGGCGACGGACAGCGCGTCGCCCCAGTGCGCCAACCGCGCGCGGACCTCGTCGTGCGGCAGGGCCAGGGAGACCATCTCGCCCTGCCCGTTGACGGAGGTCATGGCACGGCTGCGGAGCGCGATGACGCGGGCCGCGTCGGCGAGGGACAGGTGTCCGCTGAGGTGGGCGGCGGCGACCTCGCCCTGGCTGTGGCCGACGACGGCGTCGGGTTCGACGCCGTAGGACTGCCACAGCCGCGCCAGCGACACCATCACGCTGAACAGCACCGGCTGCACCACGTCGACCCGTTCGAGGCCGGGCGCGTCCGGTTCGCCGGTGAGCACGTCGAGGACGGACCAGTCGGTGAAGCGGCGCAGTTCCCGGTCGCAGTCGGTCAGCGCGGTGCGGAACGGCTCGGAGGCGGCGAGGAGTTCGGCGGCCATGCCGGGCCACTGGGAGCCCTGGCCGGGCAGTACGAACGCGACCTTACCGCCGGCGAGCCCGGGGGCCGCGGTGCCGGTCACCACATGGGCGGCCGGGGTTCCGGCGGCCAACGCGGCGAGTCCGGCGCGCAGCGCAGCGGGGTCGTCGTCCACCACGGCGGCCCGGTGCTCGAACGCGGTGCGGGTACCGGCCAGCGACCAGCCGAGGCGGTGCGGGTCGGCATCCGCGCCGTCGCCGTCGAGGTGGGCGCGGAGCCGGTCGGCCTGGGCGCGCAGCGCGGCCGGCGTCCGGCCGGACAGCACCCAGGGCACCGGGCCGGCTCCCGGGGAGCCGGGTTCGGCGGTCAACGGCGGCTCGGCGGCCGGCCGTTCGGTCGCCTCGGGCGCGGGCGCGGCCTCCAGGATCAGGTGGACGTTGGTGCCGCTGATGCCGAAGGACGACACCCCGGCGCGGCGGGGCCGCTCGGCGTCCTCGGGCCAGGGGCGGGCCTCGGTCAACAGCCGGATGGCGCCCGCCGACCAGTCGACGTGGCCGGAGGGCCGGTCGGCGTGCAGGGTCCTCGGCAGCACACCGTGCCGCAGGGCCAGCACCATCTTGATGATGCCGGCGGCGCCGGCGGCGGCCTGGGTGTGCCCGAGGTTGGACTTCACCGACCCCAGCCACAGCGGCCGCTCCGCGTCCCGGTCCGTCCCGTACGTCGCCAGCAGCGCCTGCGCCTCGATCGGGTCGCCCAACGACGTGCCCGTGCCGTGGCCCTCGACCACGTCCACCTCGGCCGCCGACAGGCCCGCGTTCGCCAACGCCTGCCGGATCACCCGCTGTTGGGACGGGCCGTTCGGCGCGGTAAGGCCGTTGGACGCGCCGTCCTGGTTGACCGCCGAGCCCCGCAGCACGGCCAGCACCTGGTGCCCGTTGCGCCGCGCGTCCGACAGCCGCTCCAGCAGTACCATCCCGACGCCCTCGGAGAAGCCCGCACCGTCCGCGCCGTCGCCGAACGCCTTGCAGCGGCCGTCGGAGGCGATGCCGCCCTGCGCGGCGAACTCGCCGAAGAGAGTGGGCGCCGCCATCACCGTGACGCCGCCGGCCAGCGCCAGCGCGCACTCGCCGTTGCGCAGCGCCTGGGCGGCCAGGTGCACGGCGACCAGCGACGAGGAGCAGGCCGTGTCGATGGTCACCGCCGGGCCCTCCAGCCCGAGGGCGTAGGAGATCCGGCCGGAGACCACGCTGCCGGTGTTGCCGGTGCCGATGTAGCCGGCCACCTCGGGCGGGGCGGCGGACAGCAGCGATCCGTAGTCCAGCCCGTTGGTGCCCGCGAACACGCCGGTGGCACTGCCCCGCAGCGTCTCCGGGTCCAGGCCGGCCCGCTCCAGGACCTCCCAGGAGGTCTCCAGCAGCAGCCGCTGCTGCGGGTCCATCGCCAGCGCCTCGCGCGGCGAGATCCCGAAGAAGCCGGCGTCGAAGTCGGCCGCGTCGTAGAGGAATCCGCCCAGGACGCCGGTGGGCGACAGGCTCTCCAACCGCTCCACGTCCCAGCCGCGGTCGGTCGGGAACGCGCCGATGCCCTCCCCGCCGGACTCCAGCATCCGCCAGAGGTCCTCCGGTGAGGTGACCCCGCCCGGGAAGCGGCAGGACATCGAGACCACCGCGATCGGGTCGTCGGCGCCCGCGCCCGGCGCCGCGGTCAGCGCGGCCGCCGGCAGCGCCCGGGCGTCGGACATCCCGTCGGTGCCGGCGAGTTCGTCGCGCAGGTGGCGGGCGAGCGCGCCGGGGGTCGGGTAGTCGAAGACGAGGGTGGCGGGCAGCGGCAGCCCGACCGCCTCCTTGATGCGGTTGCGCAGTTCGACCGCGGTCACCGAGTCGAAGCCCACGTCGGTGAACGCCTGGTTCTCCCGCACCGCCTCCGGCGTGGCATAGCCCAACACCGTCGCGACCTGCCCGCGCACCACCTCCAGCAGCACCCGGAGCTGGCCCGCGGCGTCCTGTCCCGCCAGCCGGCCGGCCAGCGCCGGGGCCGCCGGCTCCGCCCGCCGGCCGCCGGCCTGCGCGGCGGCGATCCGCCGCACCTCCGGCAGCTCGTCGAAGAACCGGGTGGGGGACGTGGCGGTGTAGGCGACGTAGTAGCGGTCCCAGTCGATGTCCAGCACGCCGAGGACCGACTCGCTGTCTTCGACGGCCTGTTGGAGCGCGGTCAGCGCGCGCTCCGGCGCCATCTCCGGGATGCCGTGCCGGCGGGCGATCTCCCCGATGCCGGACGCGGCCATGCCGTCGCCGGCCCACGGCCCCCACGCCACCGACGTGGCGGGCACGCCCGCGTCCCGCAGCTGCTGCGCGTAGGCGTCCAGCACGGCGTTGCCCGGCGCGTAGTTGCCCTGCCCGGACGCGCCGAAGGTGCCGGCCATCGAGGAGAACATCACGAACGCCGACAGCCGCTCGCCGGCGGTCAGTTCGTACAGGTTGACGGCGCCCTGGACCTTCGGCCGCAGCACCCGGTCCACCTGGCCGACGGTGAGCCGGTCCAGGACGGCGTCCTCCAGCGCGGCGGCGGTGTGGAAGACCGCCGAGACCGGGCCGACCTCGTCGACGACGGCGCGCAGCGCCTCGCGGTCGGCGACGTCACAGGCCCGCACCGACACCCGTGCCCCCAACTCCACCAATTCGGCCCGCAGTTCACCGGCCCCGGGAGCGCCTTCGCCCCGCCGGCTGAACAGCACCACGTGTTCGGCGCCGCGGGCGGCGACCCAGCGCGCGACATGGGCGCCCAGCGGCCCCGTGCCGCCGCTGATCAGCACGCACCCCGACGGGACCCAGGTCGCGGCGTCCGGCCGCCGGTCCCGGGCGGCCCGCACCAGCCTGCGCACCTGCACGCCGCCCGGCCGCACCGCGACCTGCGCCTCCCCGTCCGGGTCGGTCAGCACCGCGGCCAGCGCCCGGAACGCCTGCTCCCCCAGGCTCTCCGGAAGGTCCACCAACCCGCCCCAGCGGTCCGGGTGTTCCAGGCCGGCCACGCGACCCAGGCCCCACACGGCCGCCTGCTCGGGGCTGCGCACCCGGTCACCGGGGCCGGTGGACACCGCGCCCCGCGTCAGACACCACAGCGGTGCGCCGATCCCCGCGTCGCCCAGGCCCTGCACCACCGCGAGGGTGTCGGTGAGCGCCCGCGGTGCCACCGTGCAGTCCGCCCCGCGCCCCGCGCCGAACGCCACCAACGACACCACGCCCACGGGCGCAACGACGGCCCCCGCCTCGTCCGCCAGCGCGTCGGCGACCGCGGTCGCGATCTCACCGCGCCCGTCGCCGTCCCGCACGGTGACCCGTGCGACGGCGGCGCCGTCCCGCTGCCAGCCGGCGACCAGTTGGTCCACCGCGGCGGCGTCCGGTATGCCGTCGGAGTCGATCAGCAGCCAGGTGCCGGTCAGCCGCCCGGAGCCGGTGCGGCCGCGCTTCCAGTCGACCCGATAGCGCCACCGGTCCACCAACGACGCCTCGCGGTGCCGCCGGTACCAGGCGGAGAGCGCCGGCAGCACGGCCCCCAACTCCCGCTCGCCGTCCAGCGCCAGCGTCTCCGCTAGGCTCTCCAGGTCCTCCCGCTCGACCGCCTCCCAGAACCGGCCCTCGACCGGGTCGGCCGCCCGGTCCGCCCCCGCACCGTCCTCGCCGGGCGCCGGCGCCTCGACGGCGGTCGGCAGCCAGTAGCGCTCCCGCTGGAAGGCGTAGGTGGGGAGGGCGACGCGCCGGGGGTGGTGCGGGGCGAGGACCTGCTCCCAGGCGACGGGCAGGCCGTGGAGATGCGCCTGGCCAAAGGAGGAGAGGAGTTGGGCCGTGTCGCCGTGGTCGCGTCGCAGGGTGCCGAAGGCGGCACCGGTGAGGTCGGCGGCGTCGAGGGTCTGCTCCACACCGACGGTCAGCACGGGGTGCGCGGACGCTTCGACGAAGACGGTATGCCCGGCGGCTACCGCGGCCCGGATCGCGTCCTCGAAGCGGACGGTCTGGCGGAGGTTGCGATACCAGTAGTCGGCGTCGAGGCCGGCGGTGTCGGCCAGTTCACCGGTCAGCGTCGAGAAGAAGCCGACGGAGGTCGCCGACGGAGTGATCGGGGCGAGGTCGGCCAGGATGCGGTCCCGGAGCGCCTCGACGTGCGGGGAGTGCGAGGCGTAGTCCACCGGCACCCGGCGCACCCGAACGCCCTCCGCCTCCCAGACAGCCTGCACCGCATCCAAGGCAGCAGCGTCACCCGAAACCACCGTCACCGCCGGCCCGTTGACCGCCGCAACACCCAGCCCCTCATAGCCAGCC
>NZ_JBIVXW010000123.1:0-14375 GCF_044769405.1 Streptomyces sp. NPDC090442 | reverse complement strand
TCGGTACGTATCGCCTGGATCGGGGATACTCGACGTGTCACGGGCGTGGGTCCTTCCGTACGAACTTTGGTCGGTTCAGTACGAAACCTACGCTCATGGCCCTTTTACACCACCTCCCGGACGCGACCGCGCGCCGAATGGCTTGAGGCACTGGCCAAGCACCGGCACTTCCTGCGCTTCACCACCCGCGATCTCACCGACGAGCAGGCCAGGCTGCGGACCACCGCCAGCGAGATGTGCCTGGGCGGTCTGATCAAGCACGTCACCTCGGCCGAACGGCTCTGGGCGGATTTCATCCTGCACGGGCCCTCGGCGATGCCGGACTTCACGGCGCTGACGGAGTCCGACTGGGCCCGCCGGGCGGACGAGTTCCGGTTGTTGGAGGACGAGACGTTGGCCGGCGTGTTGGCCGCGTACGCGGAGGTGGCTCGCCGGACCGACGACCTGATCGCGACGCTGCCCGACCTCGGCGTCGCGTGGCCGCTGCCGAAGGCCCCGTGGTTCGAGTCCGACGCGCGGTGGTCGGCCCGCCGGGTGTTGCTGCACCTCATCGCCGAGACCGCTCAGCACGCCGGCCATGCCGACATCATCCGCGAGGCCCTGGACGGCGCCAAGAGCATGGGGTAGGCCGGGCGCGGGGGCCTGCGAAGCCAGGCGTGGGCTCCCTCCCCCGCCGCCACCACCTCGGCGACCGACTCAGTCAGTCACCTGCTGTACGCCCGGCCTACGGCTGACCGCCCGGCTCAGCGCGGCGGTGCTCACGTCGTTGCTCACCCGCGCCACCAGGCAGGCTCCCGGCTGCTGGGACCGCGACGCGGGTGGGAGGTACCGCGCGCAACTCGCCCACTGCTGCGGCGAGACGAACTCCACGGACAGGACTCCGCGCGTGGCCTGGAGGTCGGTCCGGAGCGCGTCCGTCTGCTCCGGGGTGGCGGTCTGCGTCACGAGGACCACGACCGTCTTCGCGGATCGCCCGGTCTCCGCGGTGGGTGCGGGCCGTGCGGCGGCGGGCGTCCTGCCCTCCGACCACGGAGCCCATATCGCCACGGCCACGACGACGATGAGCGCCGACAGCACTGCGGCCACGATCAGCGGGGTGGCCCGTCCCCTACCCGGCCGTTGGGGCGGTGTGGGAGTTGGTGGGCCGGGTGGAGAGCCGTGCGGCGGGTGGCTCGGTGGCATGGGCGGTGGCTGTGGTGGGGTCCCCATGCCTGGCAATGATCCAGGATCCGATCGGCAAGGTCCACCAGGTCCAAGTCCGGTGCACTGGACGGGACCAGCAACCCGCCGACGCCGTCGAACCCGACGCCGACGCCCTCTCCTCCGAGCGAAACGACTACGGAACGCCTGTGAGCGGGGCCACACCCCTCCGATGTCACAGTCGCCGACCCTGCGGCGTCCACACGGCGTGAGCTCGACACGATCGGAGGTGTGGGTGTTGGCACGAGTAGTGGTTGTCGGCGCGGGCTACGCAGGTGTGATGGCCGCGAACCGACTGGCGGCCGCGGGGCGGCCGGGCGTGACGGTGACGGTGGTCAATCCGCGACCGGAGTTCGTGGAACGCGTCCGGCTGCACGAGCACGCGGCGGGTGGGTCCGAAGCGGTGCGGCCGCTCCGCGACCTGCTGCGCAGCGAGGTCCGTCTGCGGGTGGCGACGGTGGAGACGATCGCCGAGCGATCGGTCCGGCTCGATGACGGTGACGCACTCGACTTCGACTATCTGCTGTACGCGGTGGGCAGCACGGCGGCCCATGGCACGGCCGGGTTGGAGCACGCGTACGGTGTCGCCGACCTCGACGGTGCCGAGTCGCTGCGCACACGACTGCGGAGCCTGGCCGCCGGGGCGCGCGTGGTGGTCGTCGGTGGCGGACTGACCGGGATCGAGAGCGCCGCCGAAATCGCCGACGCCTACCCGTCGTTGACGGTCGAGTTGGTCTCGCCGTCGGTTGCCGCGTGGTTGCCGGCATCGAGCCGGGCCCGCATCGAGCGCAAGCTGGTCAACGCCGGGGTCGTGCTGCGCACCGGGGTGCGGGTGACTGGTGTCCGTCCAGACGGCGTGCAGGCCGATGTTGGCTGGGTGCCGAGCGATTGCACGGTCTGGGCCGGCTCGTTCGAGGTGCCGGACCTGGCACTGCGCAGTGGTCTACCGGTGACCGCCGACGGGCGCCTGCGCACGGACGACGCCCTGGTGTGCGTCGGCCATGAACGGATCGTCGGTGCCGGCGACGCGGTTGCCCCGCCCGAGGACGTCGGCAGTCACCTCCGGATGAGCTGCCAGGCAGCGATGCCCCTGGGCGCCCACGGCGCCGACACCGTGCTGGCGTTGATACGGGGCGAACGGCCGGCTCCGCTCTCGATCGGCATGGTCGGGCAGGGGATCAGTCTCGGGCGGCGCGACGGGTTCGTCCAGGCCGCGCACCGGGACGACACCCCTCGGGGCCTCGCCTTCTCGGGGCGGGCCGCGGCGGTACTCAAGGAACGTGTCTGTCGGTTCACCGTGGCGTCGATGCGACATGCGCGCACCTACCGGTGGCTCTCCGGCCCGACACCGACCACGACCAGACCCGCATCCACACCCGCGACCTCGCGCACACAGTCACAGGCCCAGCCACAGGCACACGCCCGGTCATAGCCACAACCGTCACCATGCGGGCGCGGGCGCTTCGTTGGGGAAGGCAAGCCCCTCGCCCCCCTTGACGAACGCACCGCCGGCACCACCAAATCGACGCAACGCCAAGACCGCGGAACCGGCACGACGCCGCGTCGCGCAACCGAAAGGAGCATCATCGTGAAGGCCATCATCGTGTGCACCTCCGTGTCCCACGGCAACACGAAGCGGGTCGCCGACGTCATGGGGCAGATCCTGCAAGCCCCCGTCGTCGACCCCGACGAGGTCGACGTGGCCGAGCTCGCCACCTACGACCTGGTGGGATTCGGCTCCGGGATCTTCTCCATGCAGTTCCACCCCCGGCTGCGCCAGTTCGTCCAGGCACTGCCAACGGCCGAGCGAGGCAAGGCATTTGTGTTCGCCACCAGCGGCCTGCCCGAACTGCCGTTCCGGCCCTTCACCCGCCCCCTCGTCCGGCTTCTCGGACAGAAGGGATTCGAGGTGAACAGCAGCTTCTCGTGCCGCGCCCACGACACCTGGCTGCCGTTCAGGATCGTCGGTGGCATCAACAAGGGGCGCCCCAACACCGTCGACCTGGAGTCCGCGCGGGCATACGCCCAAGGGCTACGGGCGCAGGTCCGGGCGGCGTCCTGACTGGCGCGCGGCCGGGAGCGGCGGACCGGACCGCATTCCGAACGCCCCCGGCCGCGCCGGCCATCGGCCCTACGAGACGCAGAACTCGTTGCCTTCCGGGTCCTGCATGATCCACCAGTGGCCGGCCGGACCCTGGTTCACCTCGCGGATGCGGGTCGCGCCCAGTCCCTCCAGCCGTGCCACCAACTCGTCGCGGCCGCCGGACGCACCGGGCTCGCTGTGGACGTCGATGTGCAGGCGGTTCTTGCCGGTCTTGCCCTCGGGCACCTCCTGGAAGAGCAGTCGGCGCCCGCGGCCGACGCCGCTGGTCGCGTCGAACGGGTCCTCGGGGTGGCGGACGGCCGCGTAGCCACGGAAGGTCCTGCGGCCGCGGTGCTCGGCGATCGCCTCCTCACCGACGTGCCCGGCGGCCAGCAACTGCTCGATCAGGGCGCCGGGGTCCTCCACCTCGTAGCCCAGCGCCGCGGCCCAGAAGTCCGCGAGCGCAGGCGCGTTCGTGCTGTCGATGACCAGTTTCCAACCCAATGTCATGTGACTGGTTGTATGCGCTCCGTGGGCTCCGTCGCAACTTCGGGGCGCACGTTCCGCTCCCCACGCCGATGTCGCCGACGACTGCCGCCTGGTTACGTCCACCTCCCACGACGCCCCGGCCCCGGCACGGCCGGCTCGGGTGGCCCCACTGCCCGTCAAGGGGCAACTACCGGTCGCGCATCGGTGCGTGTGCGTGTGCGTGTGCGTGTGCGCATACGTGACTGCCGGAGCGGAAGATGGTTGCGCCGCAAGGCCAGTTGCGGGTTGGAGGTCGCAGCGCGAGCCCACAACTCGTTTGTCAGCCCGCGGGATTCGGGCCGGGCGGCAGGTGGACCGTCATGATCAGGTGGCAGGTTCCGGCGCCCGCGCCGCGGTAGGCGTGGGGGGCGTCGCCGTCGAAGGTGGCGGTCTGTCCGGCCTCGACGGTGTGCTCGGTGCCGTCGACGACCAGGGTCATCCGGCCGGCGGTGACGCTGACGGACTCCACGACTCCGGACTGGTGGGGGTGACTGGGGTATTCCTCGTCCGGTTCGAGTTGCCACCGCCAGACCTCGACGGGAGCCGGGCCCGAGGTGGTGAGCATGAGCCGAGCCTGACTGCCCTGCCTGCCGGTCCACAGTGGCGCCACGTTGTCTGCGGCCACGATCCGGACGTGCCCCTCGGGCGGTCCCTGCATCAGGGCGGACACCGAGATGCCGAGGGTGTCAGCCAGCCTGACCAGGGTGGCCAGGTTGGGGTTGCCCTGGGCCTTCTCCAGTCCCACCAGGGCCCCCTTGCTGACCTGGGCGCGCCGGCTGAGCTCGTCCAGGGACAGTCCCGCGCGGGCCCGGGCCGCCTTGACGTTGTGCGCGACCGTCCGCAGGGCCGCGGCTGTCTCGGCCACCTGATCACCATCCTCACCGTTTGACCATTTCAATGCACCGCCCGGTCGTTTGGTTGACATCGGTCGGTCGTTCCATTGTACGGTGTGGTCGCTCCGCTGAACGGTAAGGAAATGTGCTGTGATCGCTCTGCTGCTGGCCCTCGGTAGCTCACTCGCCTACGGGTGCGCTGACTTCCTCGGCGGGCTCGGCGCCCGCAAGGCACATGTGCTGCGCACCGTGATGATCGCCGCTCCGGCCAGTCTCGCGGTCGAGCTGCTGCTGTGGCCGGTGCTCGGCGCCTCGTTCAGCACCGCGACACTCGCCTGGGGCGCCGCGTCCGGCGTCGCCTCCGCCGCCGCGTTCGCCCTGCTCTACCGCACCCTGGCGATCGGCCCGATGAACGTGCTCTCGCCGGTGACCGCGCTGGTGTCCGCCGCGCTGCCCGTCACCGTCGGCCTGGTGCAGGGTGAGCGCCTGGCCACCGCCGGACTGGTCGGGCTGCCGCTGGCGCTGGTCGCGGTGGTGCTGGTCAGCGCCGGACACGGCGCCGGCTCGGCGCGCCCCTCGCGCACGGCGTTGCTACTGGCCTTCGGCGCGGGTGCCGCCATCGCCCTCCAACTCGTCTGCCTGCACCAGGCACCGTCCGACAGCGGGGTGGCGCCGCTGATCGTCGGCAGGGCGGTCTCCTCGGCCGTCACCCTGACCGCGGCGGGACTGATGCGCCGCAGGCTGGGCTCCGAACGGCCCGCGTACGCGGTGTCGGCGGCCGCGGGCGTGTTGGACTCCCTCGCGAACCTGCTGTTCCTGCTCGCCGCCCGCAGTGGGGACCTGACCGTCGTCGCCGTGATCACCGCCCTCTACCCGGCCGGCACGGTCCTGCTCGCCCGCGGCGTGCTCGCCGAACGCATCCACCGCGGCCAACTCATCGGCCTGGGCACCGCCGCCGTCGCCGTCAGCCTCCTCGCCCTGACCTGAGGACGCGGCACGGCCCAACCAGCCCGGCGCAGCCCAACGCAACCCACCACAACCCAGCCATAGGGCCGGCCGCCAGACACCCCACCGCTCAGGCTCCCGGTCCCCCGCCCGCTCAAGACACCCCAACGGAAACGGAGTTCGTCGATGCTAACCGTCCGCATCGCCCCCGCAGTCGCAGAAGCCTTCCCCGACACCCTCATCGCCCTGGTCACCGCGAGCGGCCTGCGCGGCCACGATGCCTGGCCCGACACCGTCGCCGCCCTGGAGGATCTGGAGCGGCAACTCGCGGACGGTGCCTGGCAGCCGGCCGACGAAACGGATCCCCGCATCCAGGCATGGCACACCGCCTACCGCTCCTTCGGCACCAACCCCCGCCGTATCCGTCCCAGCGTCGACGCACTCGGCCGCCGCCTCGCCAAGAAGGGCGCGCTGCCGCGCATCAACCCGGCCGTCGACTCCTACAACGCCGTCTCCGTCCGGCACGGCCTGCCCGCAGGTGCCTTCGACCTCGACCGGGTGACCGGCGACATCGAGATCCGCCCCGCGCACGGCACCGAGTCCTTCACTCCGCTCGGCGAGCCGGACACCGTCGAGCACCCCAAGCCCGGCGAGGTCGTCTACGCGGACACCACCGGCGTCCTCACCCGCCATTGGAACCACCGTGACTCCCACCGCACCCGCGTCACCGAGGACTCCACCCACGTCGTCTTCGCCCTCGAAACCCTCCACGCCGACCGCGACGGGCACCTCGTCAGGGCCGCGGCCGACGAACTCCAGGCCCTGCTCGCCCCGCACGCCGAACAGACCGCCGCCTCCTACCTGACGTCAACCCAACCCCAGGCAACCACAACGGCAGGACCCTCTCCCACGAGGTGAACTCACGCCGTACCCTTTCGGATTGTTCCCTTCGGGCCGTTGCGCATCAGCCGTTCACGTGGATGTAGCAGGTGGAGAGCCATCCGGCCACGCCGGTGCGGTTGTCCTTGATGTGCGCCCACAGGTCGCTGTGGCGGTCGTTGATGTACTCGCCTTCCGCCACCCCGTAGTACGTCAGGCCGACGCCCCGGTATCCCTCACCGACGGTGGGCGCGCCACTCGCGGAAGCGGTGTGGATGCGAATCCCCTGCCCCGCGAAATCCCCCTGCGATGCGCGGAGTCGGGGCGCCGAGGCGGCGGTAACGCGCATGGCGCGGGCCGTTGTGGCCGAGGTGGCATGGGTGCGCACCCCGCCGGCGGGGGCGGCGTGTGCGGTAGCGGTCATCAGGCCGAGGCAGGTGCCGACGAGCAGCGCGGCGACGACTGACTTCCTGGTCAACGCGTCCTCCGGTCAACCGTGTTCGGTTTCTCGGTTCCGGTCTTTTCCGACGCGGAAACAGGGCCGGACTGGCGAACGTCACAGCCGCCGCACAAGACTTTCGAGCCCGGTCGAATGCCCATGCGTATGCATTCCGTCGAAGGTGCGGCCCCGCGATCCGACGCGACAGCCCAGGCGCCACAATGCCCCTTTGCGCGCCATGTCGTGCCGGGTCGCCAGTTCGCGGTGAATCGGTCAACTCCCGTGCGCACGACGCAAGAACGTCGCAGGCCACGCCGGGGCCCGTTTCACGCCAACCCACCCCCACAGGAGGGAACTTGGCTGATTTGCCGGTCAATGTATCGGTGATCGTTGCAGGATGTGGGCCGGCGACAACCAGACGCCAGAAAGGTCAAAGATCATGGCGGAATACGGCACCACACCGCAGGACACTGCCCGCAGCAGCGCGACGGGCAACGAGGAAGCATGCACGGCCCCGTTCCGCGCGCCCCGGGCCGCTCGATTCACCACCGCCGTGGCCGCCGCCCACCTGGCGCCCGTCAAGCGCAGCGCCGAGGCGGCCGCCAGTGTCAACCCCTGGATTCCGTAGGCTCGTTGACTCCCGCGCTGCCCTGCGGCCCGACTCGGACGGAACGTCCCGGCCGACTTCCCTTGCGGTGCGGACCGCCCCGGGACGGCCGGCACCGCCTGCGCTCACGCCAGGAGGTGACTGGTGTGGGAGATGCGGCGGGCCGTGGCGGACAGGGCCTGGATCTGGGGGCCGGCCTGTTCGATCCGGGTCACGGGAGTGGTGAACGGCAGGCGGACATCGCGGTGGGAGCTGGGGTATTCCAGGCGGAGGGTGATCCCGTAGCGGTCCATGGCCACCGGAAGCGCCCGCTGCACACCGTCGTTGGGGACCGGGCGGACCAGTCGGAGCAGGAGCGGGACGAGTTCGGCGTGTGCGTCGACGAGGTGGGTCAGCATCTCCGCCTCGGTCTTCGCCAAGGGGTCGGGGTCGGCGCGCTCCAGCTCCTGGAGCGTGACGTAGCTGCGCCCCGCCGCGTCTTCCAGGACCGCCTGGCCGAATTCCAGGCACGCGCTCCGCTCGGACTGGGGGTCGTACGGGGCCGTCAGGAGCCCGGCCAGCGTGACCCGGGCACGCAGCCGGTCGCGCACGGGCGTGGGGGCGATGTCGGTGAGTTCCAGGCGGACCGGGACGCGTCCGGTCGAGGGGACGTCGGGGCCCTCGCCCGCGGCGTGCAGGTGGAACAGGCCCGTGGTCCCGGCACCGTTGAGACGGTGGACTTCGCTGCGGAGCCCGTCGCTCACCACGGTCATGGAGTGGGAGACGGTCAGGATCGAGCGGACGCGCTCGGCGGCGGTCGGCGTGATGGCGCGGGCACGAGATGAAGACATCCGGCTCTCCCAGGGCGAGCAGTGGGCTACTTAGGTTTGCCTAACCTAACTCACCGCAGTTCGAGGCGCGAGCACCCCCTCCCATGACGTCCCGCGCGGCGTTCACTTTCGGCCGGAGCGGTTCTCGTTGGGGCTCGGCCTCGCTGCCAGGGGAACTCGGGAGCGGCCGAGGCCCGTTCCCACACACGCACGCGCATTCACCCCCATCTCCGCATTCGTCGCAGTCACCCCAAGAACGAAAAATCCCCCGAGGCAAAGCCTCGGGGGACGAACGATCCGCCCCCTGCGCAGCGGAGAGGGCCAGCGAGACGGCGGTTCTAGCCGACCGGCTTCCGGCCCCAAGCGGAGATCAACGGTGCCGTCGCGGTGTCGAGATGCCCCGACGCGATGTTCGCCAGGTGCTGCTCGATCTCCTCGACCGTCGCCAACCCGGCCTCGATCAGCCGCTCGCGGATCTGCCGTACGGTCGCGGCCTCCAGCGCGCTCCCGATAGGCGACGTGATCGGGAAGTACGCATCGGCCTCGACGTCGGCCAATCCGGCCGTCCGCAGCAGCCGAGGCAGCGTCCGCCCGAAGGCGAGTTGCGCGCCCCGCTCCGCCAGCAGCGCACGGAAGCCGCGCCGGATCCGGTTCGCGAGCTCCTGCTCGGGGCCGTACTCGTCGGGGCAGGCAAGTGGTTGCAGCGCCGGATCGGCGTCCTCCACCAGCAGCCATCCGCCCGGCCGCAGGGCCCGCACCATGGCCCGCAACGCGGCCTCGCGATGCGGCACATGGACCAGGACGAGCCGGGCGTGCACCAGGTCGAACGACCCGTCCGGCGCCTCGTCGGCACCCACGTCGTGCCGAACCACCTCGTACGGCGCCCCGGCCTGCGGCATCCACGACGTGTCGAGATCGGTGGCCAGTACGCGGCCGTTCGCGCCGACCCGCTCGGCCAACCACGCGGGGACGCTCGGGCCGCCCGCTCCGACCTCCCAGCAGTTCCACCCGTCCGCAACCCCCAGCGCCCGCAACCGCCGGAACGTCACCGGATCGAACAACTCCGACAAGGCCGCAAACCGCTCCCCCGCCTCGGCCTGCCGGTTGTCGAGCAGATACCCCTTGCCGCGGGCCTCGGCCGCTTCATAGTCCGTCACCGCCCGAACATAACAAGTCGCTCGATGAGGCGATGCACGGAGAGAAACCCGGCGCGAAACCCGGCGCACGGCCGGACATCACCGACCCCGCCCCGCCGCCCGGGTCGGTCCGCCGTACCGGTGTTCCGCTACGTCGCCCGTGGCACCAGGTCAGGCGTGCGGACCGGCAGAGGTCGCCCGGCCCGGCGCGGCGGCGGCCCCCTATGCTAGAGGCCGACCGGTCGAAACTGGCCGGGTCGACAACGCGGGAGGGTTTTGTGGCAGCGCTGGATCCGGACGACCCGCGTTCCATCGGCGGATACCAGTTGCTGGAGCGGCTGGGCGTCGGCGGCATGGGGCGGGTCTTCCTCGGGCGCTCGCCCGGCGGCCGGCGGGTCGCGGTCAAGGTGGTGCACGCCGCCCTGGTCGACCAGCCGGACTTCCGTTCCCGGTTCCGCAGGGAGGTGCAGGCCGCCCGCGCGGTCAGCGGGGCGTTCACCGCACCGGTGATCGACGCCGATCCCGACGCGGCCAAGCCCTGGCTGGTGACCAGTTACATCGCCGGCCCTTCGCTGGAGAAGGAAATCGCCAACCGGGGACCGATGCCCGCGCCCCGTGTGTTCGCCCTGGGCGCCGGGCTCGCCGAGGCGCTGGTGTCGATCCACAGCGCGCATCTCATCCACCGCGATCTCAAGCCCTCCAACGTGCTGCTGGCCGAAGACGGCCCGCGGGTCATCGACTTCGGCATCGCCCGGGTCGTCGAGGGCAGCTCCCTCACCGTGACCGGGTACGCGCTCGGCTCGCCGGGATTCATGTCGCCGGAGCAGGTGAACGGCGAGGAGATCGGCCCGGCCAGCGACGTCTTCTCCCTCGGAACGGTCCTGGCGTACGCGGCCACCGGCGGAAACCCGTTCGGCAACGGCCACTTGGCCTCCCTCCTCTACCGGGTCGCCCACGACTCCCCCGACCTCGACACGGTCACCGACCCCGCGTTGCGCGCGCTCATCACCGACTGCCTGGCCAAGGACCCCGCCCAACGGCCCACGCCCCGGGAGCTGTTGACCCGGTGCGGGGCCAGTGCGGGGGCGACCGCGTCGGCCGCGCCGCCCGCGACCGACGGCAGTCACCGGGCGCCGCACGACATCGCATCATCCAGTCGAACTCCCGCCCAGGGCAGTGGCGTTGACACCGGCAGCGGGCCCTCCGGCAACCCGTCGCACGCACCGGGAGCGAGTGGCGCCCACGGCGCCGGCGCCGTCCCCGGCGGCACCGCAACCCCCGGCGCCCGAACCGAAACGGCCTACCTGGGCCAACGACCGACCGGTGCGACGCCGCCACCGATCGCCCCACAACCCGCGCCACCGGCCGGCTTCGGGACCCCGCCGGCTCCGGTTCCCGTCACTCCGGCGACGGGCCCCGCGCCCATCGTCTCCCGCGACGGGTCCCGCACTCCCCCGCCGGGAACGGCAACGACGCAACCCAGCCCAACCGGCCCGGCGAGCCGGCGCGGCCCCAGTCGCCGCGCGCTCCTGATCTCCGCTGCCGCCGCGGCCGCCGTCGCCGCGGTGGGCGTCCCCATGGCCCTGACCCGCAGCAACGACACCACACAGGACTCCGCACCGGCCTCGGCCCCGACCCGGCCCGCCAGCCCAAAACCCGTCGGTGCATGGCGACTTGACGAAGGCGCCGGCACCACCGCCGCGGACTCCACGGGCGCCCACAACGGCACCGCGTCCGACGTCCGCTGGGGCGTCGGCGACAGCGGTGCCGCGCTCTTCAACGGCGTCAGCAGCCAGATCATCACGCGCGACCAGGTACTCGACACCACTCCGGGGCACAGCTTCACGATCTCCGCCTGGGCCTACCTCACCAGCGCCAACGGCTTCGCCACCGTCGTCAGTCAAGGCACCACCGGCGGCAGCGCGTTCTACCTGCAGTACTCGGGCGCCGACCGTCGGTGGGCGTTCTCCCGGCTGGGCGTCCGCACGCTCGCGAGCAAGCCGCCCGCCCTCAACACCTGGACCCATCTGGTCGGGGTCTGCGACGCCACGACCCATCAGCTCCACCTCTACGTCAACGGCGTGCGGCAGGGCACCGCCACCGATTCGAACCCGGACACCGCCCCGGGCCCGCTCGTCATCGGCCGCGCCACCTTCGACGGCCGACCCGTCGACTTCTTCTCCGGTGGCATCAAGAACGTGCAGGTCTTCGACCGGGCCCTGACCCCGGAGCAGGTCGCCGAGTTGAACTAGGCCCGGCCAACCCCTTGAGAGCATCGCACCGTGAACAGGGCGAGAAACAGGACCGGGGCCAACAGGCACGGTAGGGACGGCGAACAGTTGGGACGCGGCGGCCAGTCCGAGGGCGATGCCGGTGATGGCGTTGCGGGTTCCGTCGTGACATCGGTCAAGGACGAACGGCTCGCCGCAGCACGGGCGTTGGGCACTCGGGCGGGGCGTGCGGCCGCCGGCGCATGCGCGTTGGAGGGGCGGTCGCTGATCGAGCAGGTACTCGCCGCCGGTACACCGCTGTTGGAGGTGCTGCACGCCGAGGGCGCGTCCGGTGCCGAGGACGAGCGGTTGGCCGGGCGGTTGCGCGACCGGGGCGTGGCCGTGCACCGGGTCCGGGACGGGGTGCTGCGGCAGGTGGCCGGCACCGCTCGCCCGGTGGCGTGGCTGGCGCTCGCTACGCTGCCCGCCGATCCCGAAGTGACCACGCCCTGGGGCGACTTCGCGCTGGTCTGCGACGGGGTCGCCGATCCGGGCAACCTGGGCACCCTCGTCCGCAGCGGCCGGGCACTCGGCATCGAGGACGTCGTCCTGACCGACCCCGCGACGGATGTGACGTCCCGCCGGGTCCTCGACGCCTCGCGCGGCACGGTGCTCACCACCCGCACACGACGCTTCGCATCACCTTCCGAGGCGGTCGCGGCGCTGCGGTCAGCCGGATTCCAGATCGTGGCGACCAGCCCCCGCGGCCACCAGCTCCAGGCACTGGCCGCGCTCGACGGGCGCCCGGTGGCCCTGGTCGTCGGCGGCGAGACCTCGGGGGTCAGCCAGGAGGTCATCGAAGCGGCCGACCTGCTCGTCGCCATCCCGATGGCCGGGGCGGTGGAATCGCTCAACGTCGGTGTGGCCGCCGGCATTTCCCTGTACGAACTACGGACGAAGATGGTGCTCGCCGTGCTGACCGAACGCATCCGCAACAGCCTGGGCCGTGACGTCACCCTCACCGGGCGGTTCATTCGGGACGCCCTCGACCGGGCCGCGCGAGAGGCGGCCGGGCTCTCCTCCGCCCAGGTCATCGCGTTGATGGTGGTCACGGCCGAACGGCGCACACCCGGGGACGAACTCCGCCGCGATCTGGGCGTGGACGCCCGTGAACTCGACGCACTGACGGCCCCGTTGACGGAACGCGGCTGGCTGGAACGGCGGGAGAACTCCTACGTCCGCACTCCGGCGGGCGAGCAGGCGCTTGCCGCCCTGTGGCCCGTCCAACAGCAGGTCGAGCAGCAACTGTTGGCGGGGCTGAGCGCCGATGAACGGCAGATGCTCCAGGAACTGCTCGGGAGGATTCGGGCGAACGCCACACGCACCATGGGAAGTTGAGCCGGATCCGGATGGCGTCGTGGTGAACCAGGCAGCAGCGGGGCGAACGTGTCACGAGGGCGGCCCCTGGCACGGTTCGCGCCGGCCGCGGCTGGTTCGGCCGGGCCGGCGGGTGTGCCGCTCCGCGGTGAATGGGCTGCCACTGGGGCGGCCGGAGCTCCCTGTACCGGGTCTTCACGAGCGGGAAATCCGCGCGTAATGCCGCCCGTGTGCAATGGAGTTGGTCGGGGTGGATGGGATGGATCGAAAGGGACGGCTGGGACGGGTAGCACGCGGTGCGGGTGCGGTGCCTTGACTTGTGGGCCGGCCTGGAGACCGGTCCGGGCGACAGCACAGAGCGCGCTGCGATGTCCCGCTCAGGTCGACATCTGCGGTCTCAGGCCGATCTGAGGTCCGCGGCGAGCGTGTCCGGTGTATCGGGGCTGAGCACCTCCTCACCGTAGAGGGCGTGCAGCCAGTTGGTCTGGTAGATGGTGTCGAGGTAGCGCTCGCCGAGGTCCGGGGCGATGGCCACCGCGGTGAGGTTGTGGGCTCCCTGCCTGGCAAGCCACTCCTGGGCGCCGCTGACGACGGTGCCGGTCGACCCCCCGAAGAGGAACCCGCGCCGGGCCAGGCGGTGACAGGCCCGGACGGTGTCGGCCTCCTCGACGCGGATCACGTCGTCCACGTAGGACTCGTCCAGCAGCGCCGGGCGGACGCTGGTGCCCAGGCCGGGGATCATCCGACGACCCGGCTCGCCGCCGAAGGTCACCGAGCCGACGCTGTCCACCGCCACGATCTTCACCTGCCTGCGCAACTCCCGGAAATAGCGCGCGCAACCCATCAACGTGCCCGTGGTGCCCGCGCCGACGAACAACACGTCCAGGCGCGGGAAGTGACGGGCGATGGCCGGCGCGGTGGTGCGGTAGTGGGCCCGCCAGTTGTCGGCGTTGGTGTATTGGTTGAGCCATATGTACCGGTCGTCGGAGGCGCACAGTGCCTGGACATGGGCGATCCGCGCGCCGAGCAGTCCACCGGAGGCAGCCGGTTCGGCGATGATGTGCACCTGGCCGCCCATGGCCTCCATGAACCGACGCGCCGAGAGGTTGCAGCGCGCGTCCGTCACGCACAGGAAGCCGTAGCCCTTGCTGGCGGCGATGACGCTCAGGGCCACGCCCAGGTTTCCGGACGAGGACTCGACCAGGATCGAACCCGGCTTGAGAAGGCCGCTCCACTCGGCGGCCTCCACCATTTCGGTCGCCGCCTTGAGCTTGATCGAGCCGGCGAAGTTGAATCCCTCGCACTTGAGGAACAGGGCGTGCCCCACCA
>NZ_JBIVXW010000122.1:0-14637 GCF_044769405.1 Streptomyces sp. NPDC090442 | reverse complement strand
CAAATCCGACCCCGCCACCCGCTGCGCGGTCCGCGTGATCCGCCCCAACGGCGACAACACCCGCCCCGCCATCGCATAACCAAAAGCGAACGCCACGATGGTCAGCCCCAAAAGCGCCAACAGCGAGCGGTTGAGGAGGTTGTTGAGGGCCACCGCCCGCTGGTGCATCAGGCAGTTGTTGACGGCCTCCTGCAGCAGCGCCCCGGAGGTCTCGGTGGGGAGGTCGCAGATGTCGCTGGTGGACTGGAACTTCCCGCCGAGGATCTTCAACGGCAGCGCGCTGCCGTCGTGCAGCGCGGCGGCGGCGAGCATGTAGATGATCGTGAGCAGCACGATGCCCGCCATCAGGAACATGCCGCCGTAGAGCAGCGTGAGCCGTATCCGGATGGTGGGGCGCAGCCAGGGGAAGGGCCGGGCGTTGACCGGTTTCGGGTCCCAGGCCGGCTTGGGCGGCACCGGGGGCGGCGAGGCCGCCTTGGAGTTGGAGAACGAGGGCAGGGAGGGCATCGCCGTCAGATCCGGTATCCCGAGCCGGGGACGGTGACGATCACCGCGGGCTCACCCAGCTTGCGGCGCAGCGTCATGACCGTGACCCGGACGACGTTGGTGAACGGGTCGGTGTTCTCGTCCCACGCCTTCTCCAGGAGCTGCTCGGCCGAGACGACCGTGCCCTCGCTGCGCATCAGGACCTCAAGGACCGCGAACTCCTTGGGCGCGAGCTGGACCTCCCGGCCGTCGCGGAAGACCTCGCGGCGGTTGGGGTCCAACTTGATCCCGGCGCGCTCCAGTACGGGCGGCAGGGCCACCGTGGTGCGGCGACCGAGGGCGCGTACCCGGGCGGTCAGCTCGGTGAAGGCGAACGGCTTGGGGAGGTAGTCGTCCGCGCCGATCTCCAGCCCCTCGACGCGGTCGCTGACGTCGCCGGAGGCGGTGAGCATCAGGACGCGGGTCGGCATGCCCAGCTCGACCAGCTTGCGACAGACGTCGTCGCCGTGGACGAGCGGGAGGTCGCGGTCAAGGACGACGACGTCGTAGTCGTTGACCGCGATCCGCTCCAGCGCCGCGGCGCCGTCGTAGACCACGTCGACGGCCATGGCCTCCCGGCGCAGTCCGGTGGCCACAGCATCGGCGAGCAGCTGCTCGTCCTCGACGACGAGAACACGCACGGCCCAGTCCTTCCTCACGGCCCTCGATAAGCAGGGCACAACAACATACGGAGCCCTTCCATCCTGCCCCGAAGAGTCATAAACCGGGGGTAAGCGGGGGCGTGGAGGAACGGACCGGCGGTCGGCCGGTGCACCAGCGCCCCGGATTTCCCGGGCCGGTTGAGGTTTCCCTGAGGGTGCCCATGGGGAGGACGACTGCACACCCGCGATCACGCCCTGTACCGGCGTTTTGCCACGCTCCGTTCTCCCCATTGCAGGGACCACGCCGTGATCGACTCGCCCGTCGGCACACCCCCGTGCCACCGACCCACGACGAGGGGGCGCCCCATGGACGCGTTCACCGCAGGCATTTTGCAGCGCATACGGAACACCGAAGCCGATCTGGTCCGGGCCCGCGAGGCGGGTGACGAGCTCCTCGCCGAGGTTGAGTTGGCGGAGCTTGAGGACCTTCAGCGACTGGCCGACGAGCACGGCGTGCGCTACCGCGTCTCCGCCTGATCCCGGCCGCACCGGACACGGCTGCGCCCCGGCACCGATCAGTGGTGCCGGGGCGCAGCCGTGTCCGGGCCCGGTCAGTCGTGCCAGGCGCCGAGCTCCTCCAGCAGCGGCTGGAGCTCGGCGAAGACGCCCGGGGAGGCGGCGACGGTCAGTTCGTGGGACGCGGCCTTGCCGGGACGGCCGCCGGTGAGCGCGCCGGCCTCGGCGGCGATCAGGACGCCGGCGGCCAGGTCCCAGGGGTTCAGCCCGCGCTCGTAGTAGCCGTCGAGCCTGCCGCAGGCCACGTCGCACAGGTCGATGGCGGCCGAGCCGCCGCGGCGGATGTCGCGGACCTGTGGGATCAGCGCGCGGGCCACCTCGGCCTGGGCGGCGCGGCGCTCGGTGAGGTAGCCGAAGCCGGTGCCGACCAGGGCCTGGGAGAGCGGCGGGGCGGGCCGATGGCTGACCGGCTCGCCGTTGCAGTACGCGCCGCCGCCGCGGACGGCCTGGTAGGTCTCGCCGCGCATCGGGGCGGCAACCACGCCGACGACGGTCTCGCCGTCCTTCTCCGCCGCGATGGACACGGCCCAAGAGGGCAGCCCGTAGAGGTAGTTGACGGTGCCGTCCACCGGGTCGATGACCCAGCGCACGCCACTGGTGCCGGCGCTACCGGCGCCCTCCTCCCCCAGGAAGCCGTCGTGCGGGCGGTGCTCCCCGAGGAAGTCGGTGATCAGCTTCTCGGAGGCGAGGTCCATCTCGGTGACCACGTCAATGGGGCTGGTCTTGGTGGCGGCCACCCCCAGGTCGGCCGGGCGGCCGTCGCGCAACAGGGTCGAGGCGCGGTGGGCGGCCCCCAGGGCCAGTTCGAGGAGTTCGTCGTTCAGGCGGTCGGCGTGCGGTCGGTCGAGGCGCTGCGGGTCGGGCACGGTGCTCCTTGCTCGGACGAGCGGTGGTCGGGGCTCGGGCGGGCGGCGTGGTGGGTCAGGCGGGGGCCTGGGCGGTGGGGCCGGCCCAGTCGGCACCGGCGGCGGCCGGGCGAGGCGTGCGGGCGGGGCAGCAGCCAACGGGGCAGAGGTCGTGCGAGGGGCCGAGCGCGCCCAGGGCGCAGCGCTGGGGGGCGGCGCCCCGTTCGGTGGCCGCGCGCTCCACGAGGAGGGCGCGGACGGCGGCGGCGAACCGGGGGTCGGCGCCGACGGTGGCCGAGCGGGCGACCGGCAGGCCCAGTTCGGCGGCCTTCGCGGTGGCCTCGGTGTCGAGGTCGTACTTGACCTCCATGTGGTCCGAGACGAAGCCGATGGGGGCCATGACGACCGCGGGGACGCCGGCGCCGTGCAGCTCCTCCAGGTGGTCGCAGATGTCGGGCTCCAGCCAGGGGATGTGCGGAGCGCCGCTGCGGGACTGATAGACGAGCTGCCAGGGGTGGTCGACGCCGGTCTCCTCCCGTACGGCGTCGGCGATGACCCGGGCGACGTCGAGGTGCTGGGCGACGTAGGCGCCGCCCGCGCCGTCCTCGGTGTGGTCGTCGGGGGTACCGGAGGTGTCGGCCGCCGCGGTGGGGATGGAGTGCGTGGTGAAGGCGAGGTGAGCGCCCGCGCGGGTCTCCTCCGGGAGCGCGGCGAGGGAGGCCAGGACGCCGTCGACCATGGGGCGGACGAAGCCGGGGTGGTTGAAGTAGTGGCGCAGCTTGTCCACCTGGGGCACCGGCAGGCCCTCGGCCTGGAGGGTGGCGAGCGCGTCGGCGAGGTTCTCGCGGTACTGGCGGCAGCCCGAGTACGAGGCGTAGGCGCTGGTGGCCAGGACGGCGATGCGCCGGTGGCCGTCGGCGACCATGGTGCGCAGGGTGTCGATCAGATAGGGCGCCCAGTTGCGGTTGCCCCAGTAGACGGGCAGGTCGAGGCCGTTTTCGGCGAAGTCCTTGCGGAGCGCGTCGAGGAGCTCGCGATTCTGGGCGATGATGGGGCTGACGCCACCGAACAGGAAGTAGTGCTGGCCCACCTCCTTGAGGCGCTCGCGCGGGATGCCGCGGCCGCGGGTGACGTTCTCCAGGAACGGCACGACGTCGTCGGGGCCTTCGGGACCGCCGAAGGACAGCAGCAGCAGGGCGTCATAGGGGCGGGGATCGCACTGTTCGGGCATGCCTCCGATCCTCCCACTCCCGGTCCGGGCACGCGGGGTCAGGCCCGGCTACCGAAGACGGGAACGGGGCGGAAATCGGGAGGCGCCGGGCGCCCCGCCGCCCGTAAGCTGTATCGGCCACAGTCATTCCTTACCGACCTCTTCACCCGGCGGAGCACCCCGTTGCCCAGTCCCTACCGCGCCCTTTTCGGCCGTCCCGGTACCAAGTCGTTCTCCGCCGCGGGGCTCCTGGGGCGGATGCCGCTGTCGATGATGGGCATCGGCATCGTCACGATGGTGTCCCAACTGACCGGCCGCTACGGCCTGGCCGGGGCGCTGTCCGCGACACTCGCGCTGTCGGCGGCGGTCATAGGTCCGCAGATCTCCCGGTTGGTGGACCGGCACGGGCAGCGGCGGGTGCTGCGGCCGGCCACGTTGGTGGCCCTGGCGGCGGTCGCCGGACTACTGCTGAGCGCCCAACAGCGCTGGCCTGACTGGACGCTCTTCGCCTTCGCGGCCTGCGCCGGCTGCGTGCCGAGCGTGGGCTCGATGGTGCGGGCGCGCTGGGCGGAGCTCTACCGGGGCTCGCCGCGTGACCTGCACACCGCGTACTCGTGGGAGTCGATCGTCGACGAGATGTGCTTCATCCTCGGCCCGATCCTCTCGATCGGGCTGTCGACGGCGTGGTTCCCGGAGGCCGGGCCGCTGCTGGCCGGGGTGTTCCTGGCGGCCGGGGTGTTCTGGCTGACCGCGCAGCGGGCGACGGAGCCGGTGCCGGAAGCCCGCGAACAGCACGCCAAGGGGTCCGCACTGCGATCGCCGGGACTGCGGGTGCTGGTGGGGACGTTCGTGGCAACCGGCGCGATCTTCGGGGCGATCGACGTGGTGACCGTGGCCTTCGCCCAGGAGGCGGGCCACAAGGCCGCGGCCAGCCTGGTGTTGGCGGTGTACGCGCTGGGGTCCTGCCTGGCCGGCGCGGTGTTCGGGCTGCTGCACCTGGCGGGCCCGGCCTCCCGGCGGTGGCTGGTGGGGGTGGCCGCGATGGCGGTGAGCATGGTGCCCCTCCAGTTGGCGGCGTCGCTCTCCGGTTCCCTGGTGGTGCTCGCGATCGTGCTGTTCCTCGCCGGGCTGTCGATCGCGCCGACGATGGTGACCACCATGGCGCTGGTCGAGGAGCACGTCCCGCGGACGAAGCTGACCGAGGGCATGACGTGGACGAGCACCGGCCTGGCGGTCGGCGTGGCACTCGGCTCCTCGGCCGCCGGCTGGGTCGTGGACGCGGCGGGCGCCGCCCGCGGCTACCTCGTGCCGCTCTCCGCGGGCGTCCTCGCCGCCCTGGTGGCCCTCGCCGGCTATCGCTGGCTCCGCCCCCGTGGCGTGCCGGCCCCGTCCTCCCCCGTGGCCACCGGCATCCCCGCCCCGGCCGACCAGCCGGCCTCGGAACGCCACGACGAGACCCGAGCCGGCTGACCGGGACCAGGTACGCCGCAGACGCACCTACGGGCGCGGCGAGGCCAGCCACTGCCCCAACTGGCCTCCCCATCCGGCCCGTTGACGTCCCCGGGCAGCGACCACTGGCGCGCGGAGCACTCCTCCGAAGAGTCACTCCCGTATGCGTCACCGAGACAACTCCCCCTCCCGGTTGCGTCATTGAGACATCCGGCTCCCCCGTATGCGTCATCGCGGTGCGCCGACCTTCCCGTACGCGTCACTGCGGCAGCCCGCTCTCCCGTATGCGTCATCGACACAACGCACCCGTCTCCGCGCACACCGCTGGCGCAACACCTCCCCGCACCCACCCACGAGGGTGACTTCGCGGGCACCGAGGTGACTTCGGGTGCGACGCACGTCATGACCTTCTCGCCCGGCAAAGCGAACTGGCCACCCCCACAGCCGAGTTACCGACGGTACGACATGTCCGAGAGTCATGCGGTTGCGCCCGATTTCGGGGACGTGTGATTCCCGTCACCCCGCCTGGAACGGGCGTCGGCGGCTGACATCATGCGCTGAACCAACGGCGGTCGCACGCGACCGGCCCGCGCGGAGGGGAGGGGACGTCACCGTGGCAGTCACCGACGTCATCGGCGGCTCGGGAGGACGCGGCCCGGCAGGGACCTGGCACAACTGGGCGGGCAACGTGACCGCTCGCCCCGCCCGGATCGCAACGCCGGCGAGCACCGAGGAACTTGCGGCGGCCGTCCGGTCCGCCACCGCGGACGGCCTGACGGTCAAGGCGGCCGGCACCGGACACTCGTTCACCCCGGCCGCCGCCACCGACGGGCTGCTGATCCGCCCCGAGCGGCTCACCGGGATCCGCCGCATCGACCGTGCGGCCGGCACCGTCACGGTGGCCGCCGGCACCCCGCTCAAGGACCTCAACCGGGCGTTGTCCGCGCACGGGCTGTCGCTGACCAACATGGGCGACATCATGGAGCAGACCGTCTCGGGCGCCACCAGCACCGGAACCCACGGCACCGGCCGCGACTCCGCGTCGATCGCCGCGCAGATCACCACGTTGGAACTGGTCACCGCCGACGGATCGGTGCTGCGCTGTTCCGCGGCGGAGAACCCCGAGGTGTTCGCCGGGGCGCGGTTGGGGTTGGGCGCGCTGGGTGTGGTCAGCGAGTTGACGTTCGCGGTGGAGCCGGAATTCCTGCTGATCGCCCGCGAGGAGCCGATGGCGTTCGCCGAGGTGACCGACCGCTTCGACGAACTCGTCGCCGAGAACGAGCACTTCGAGTTCTACTGGTTCCCCCACACCGACAACTGCAACACCAAACGCAACAACCGTAGTCAGGGTCCGGCGGCGCCCCCGGGGCGGGTGAGCGGCTGGGTCGAGGACGAGTTGCTGTCCAACGGGGTGTTCCAGGTGGCGTGCGCGGTGGGCCGAGCGGTACCGGCCGCCATACCGGGGATCGCGAAGCTCTCCAGCCGGGCGCTGTCCGCCCGTACGTACACCGACGTCCCCTACAAGGTGTTCACCTCGCCGCGGCGGGTGCGGTTCGTGGAAATGGAATACGCGCTTCCCAAGGAGGCCGCGATCGGGGCACTGGGTGAACTGAAGGCACTGGTGGAGCGGTCGGGCTTCAGGATCAGCTTCCCGGTGGAGGTGCGGACCGCGCCCGCCGACGACCTGGTGTTGTCCACCGCGTCGGGACGGGACACCGTCTACCTCGCGGTGCACATGTACCGCGGGACGCCGTACCAGGCGTACTTCGCGGCCGCGGAGCGGATCATGACCGCGCACGGGGGTCGGCCGCACTGGGGGAAGTTGCACACCCGCGACGCGGCATACCTGGCCGGCGTCTATCCGCGGTTCGGCGAGTTCACGGCGCTGCGCGATCGGCTGGACCCGGAGCGCCGGTTCACCAACCGCTACCTGCGGCAGGTGCTGGGTGAGTGAGCGGCGGCCGGCCCGCTGGTGACGTACCGCGGCCCGGTGTCCCGTAGGGAGCACCGGGCCGCGGTCCTGGAGGGTCCGCCGGTGCGGCGGCCCACCCGTTGGGGGCGATCCTTCGTCAGGGGTATCAGGGGGTGTTGGGGTCGGGGGTCTGCCCACCGGAGGGCTTGTCGCTCTGCTGGTGCCCCGGGGTGGCGCCGCCACCGGTCGAGCCGGAGCCACCGCCGTCCTTGCCGCCGTCGGTACCGGCCGACTGGCTCGGCGACGGGTCGGGCGAGGAGGACGTACCGGGGCTCGGGGAGCCGGAGGCGCCGTCGCTCGGGGTCGGCGTCGGGGACTGCCCACCGCGGCCGGTGCCGCTGTCGGCGCCGTCAGAACCCGTGCCGCCGGAGCGGTTGGGGTCCGGCGACTGCGAACCGCCGTGGCGGTCGGTACCGCTCCCGGTGGAGTGCCCGGGCTCCGGCGCCTGCGGAGTGCTGTGCCGCTGCGGCGAGAAGTTGCCCGAGGTGATGTTGCTGAGCGTGGTGCCGGGGTTGCCGCTCGCCGACTGGCCGGTGAGCAGCTCGGTAGCGGTGACGGCGCCCATGGCGAGCACGAAGACGGCGAGCGCACCGAGCGCGGGCCGCTTCCAGCCACGCAACCGGGTCCCGTAGGTGGCGGTCGCCTCTTCGGTGTCGTGCGGCACGACACCGGACTCCGGGCACCCGGGGCCGCCGGCCTGCGGGAGCACGGTGGTCTCGTCGGCGTCCCGGGCGGCGGCCCGGCCCAGCGCCATGGTCCGCTCGGCCGGCCGCGCCACGAGCTGCGTCGCGTCCAGGTCGCGTCCGGGTGGCTGCTGCTGGGCGCGGGGGATCAGCTGCGTGCGGGCCGTGGCGGGATTCGGTTCGCGAGCCGCGACCGAGGTGACGGGGTCCTGGGTGCCCTGCTTGTCGAAGGTGGGCAGCACCTTCGTAGCGTCGGCGGACCCAGGGGTGCTAGTGGTGGTCTGGGATCGAGTGGTGGATCGAGATCGGCTGGTGGAGACGCGGTGCGGCTTCGGCCGGGTGGTGACCGCCGCTTCCTTGATCTGCTCGCCGGTGCGCCGGAACAGGTGCTGGAATATCGAACCGCCGGTCGTGGCGACGACGCTGACGACACCTGCGCCGATGATGGTTCCGTACACACCGAGCTGACCTGCGAGGAACGCGGCGACGGCCGCTGCGAGCGCGCTGCCGGCGACCTGGGCGAGGCTCAGGTCGACCCGCTTCTCCTTCGGTTTCGTGTCGGCTTCGGTTTTTTCGTCCATCTCCTACCTTTGATCGCCCCTTCGTTCCATCTTGCATGGAGAAGTGACCAAACGGCGGAGTCATTAGTTCCGAATCTGAGGAATCTGTGAACCTCGCCACCCATAGCGCAGGTAGAGAGGTCGACAAGGTGACTTGCCCTGACTCTCTGCCCAGAACTTCCACGGCGCGGCGGTCCACTTCAGTGGCCCAAATGGAGTACTGTGGCGAGCCCTGGCCCCGGTTCCCGTCCGGCTGCCCGGACCCGCGGGAGGGGCACTGAAGGTGACACCCTCCCTGGGGTGCCGTTGCTCGGCACGGGTGGTCGGTGACAGGGCAAGCGGCATGGTCACTGAGCGTTGCGAACTGGTAACCGTGTCATGACGGCGTTTCTGGGCCAAGCCCCGACACGCCGGGCAACTCGGCAATGTTGTGGCAGGCTGCACCCGGGCAGGCCACACTCGACTAGCGGAAGCAGCGACGCACGTGACGTCGGCAGGCACCACCCGGGAGGTCCCCATGCCCGAACTGCGTGTCGTGGCCGTCTCCAACGACGGCACACGGCTGGTGCTCAAGGCTGCGGACAGCACCGAGTACACGCTTCCGATCGACGAACGGCTGCGCGCGGCCGTCCGCAACGACAGAGCGCGGCTGGGCCAGATCGAGATCGAGGTCGAGAGCCATCTGCGCCCGCGGGACATCCAGGCGCGGATACGAGCCGGTGCCTCCGCTGAGGAGGTCGCTCAACTCGCCGGCATCCCCGTCGACCGGGTACGCCGCTTCGAGGGACCGGTGCTCGCTGAGCGGGCGTTCATGGCCGAGCGGGCCCGCAAGACCCCCGTGCGTCGACCGGGCGAGAACACCGGGCCCCAACTCGGCGAGGCGGTTGCCGAGCGGCTGCTGCTGCGCGGCGCCGACAAGGACAGTGCCCAGTGGGACTCCTGGCGCCGGGACGACGGCACCTGGGAGGTGCTGCTCGTCTACCGGGTCGCCGGGGAGCCGCAGTCGGCCACCTGGACCTACGATCCGCCGCGCCGCTTGGTGCAGGCCGTGGACGACGAGGCCCGGGCGCTGATCGGCGAGAGCGACGACACCCCCGAGCCCAGCTTCCCGTTCGTGCCCCGGATCGCGCGGCTGCCGCGCGACCGGCCGTTGGACCGCACCCTGGACCGCCAGGCGCCGGAGCGCGCCGAGCAGTCCGGCGAGGACCGGGAACGGGAGGGCCGGAGCGAGGAGGCCACCGGCGAGCGGGAGCGGGATTCACTGACCAGCCTGTTGGAGGCGGTGCCCAGCTTCCGGGGCGACATGGTCGTCCCGGATACCGCCAAGGCGTCGCAGCCGGACGACGAGGAGCAGGCCAAGGTCGAGGAGCCGCCGGCTCCCGCAGCGAGCGCGGGCGCGGGTTCCGCGTACGCCGACGTGCTGATGCCGCGGGCGGTGGGGGGCCACCGCGACCGGCTGACCGGGACGACGGACCGGCAGGCCGAAGCGGACGGGGTGCGACCCGGGCGACGGGCCGCGGTGCCCAGTTGGGACGAAATCGTCTTCGGCACGCGGAGGAAGAAGCCGGAATAGCCCGGTACGGCCGGGTTCCGGCCCTGTTGTGCGTGGCGTCCGCCCGCTCCCTGGATTCGGGGAGCGGGCGGACGCCGTTCCATGGACCCGTCATGGGCCCCAGTCGCCGCTCAGCCGGGCTGCGGGCCGGTGGCGATGGGCCGGGAGGGGTCGGCACACCACTCGCTCCAGGAGCCGACGTACAGCGCCGCGGGGATGCCGGCGACGGCGAGGGCGAGGACCTGGTGGGCGGCGGACACGCCGGAGCCGCAGTAGACGCCGACCTCGGTCTCGTCGGTGGCGCCCATCGCCGTGAACCGCGCGGCGAGTTCGGCAGCGGGGCGGAAGACCGTGCTGCCGACCGTGACGTTCTCGGTCGTGGGGGCGGAGACCGCGCCGGGGATGTGGCCGGCCACCGGGTCGATGGGTTCGATCTCGCCCCGGTAGCGCTCACCCGCCCGCGCGTCCAGGAGGACGCCGCGACGGGCGAGGGCGGCCGCGTCGTCGGCGGTCAACAACGGCATCGCGCCGGGTGCGAGGGTGAAGTCGCCCCGCTGCGGAGTCACTTTGTCGACACTCATCGCGCCGCCGGACGCCTGCCATGCGGCAACTCCGCCGTCGAGAACCCGCACGTCCGGGTGGCCCGCCCAGCGCAGCAGCCACCACGCGCGGGCGGCGGCCCACCCCTGGCCGCCGTCGTACGTGACCACCGGGCGGGCGGCACTGACGCCGGCGGCCCGCATCGCATCGGCGAAGACGGCGAGTTCGGGGAGCGGGTGCCGACCCGCCGCACCGGGCGGCCCGGCCAGTTCGCCGTCGAGGTCGACGTAGACCGCGCCGGGCAGGTGACCGGCCTCGTACGCGGGGCGACCGGGCGGGCCACCAAGCTGGTAGCGCACGTCCAGGAGGAGCGGAGCGTCGGGGCCCGCCAACTCGCTCGCGAGTTCGGTAGCGGTGATGATGGCATTCATGGCACTCATCCTTGCGTAGCGATCACTACGTACAGAAGGCGGGTGCCCACCCTCCGTATGACGGAGTTCAGCGGCGCCGCAACGCCATTGAAACGGAAGTGGAACGTCAAAACGGGCATTCTCCCTCGCGAACGCGCCATGGACGGCGCGGCCGGGGCGCACACCCGATGACAGGGTGCGAGCATCTGCTCGGGACCCCCGCCCGTACCGCACATGGCCAGCACCACGATGCTCCGAGGAGAGAGTGACGATGACGACCGAGGCAGCAGCCCGGCGGATGCCCGGCGCGCCCTGCTGGGTGAGCCTCCTGGCACACAGCCTGCCCGCGACGCAGGAGTTCTACGGCGCGCTCTTCGGCTGGGAGTTCCGCCCGGGGCCGCAGCACTTCGGTCCGTACGCCCGCGCCTTCCTCGACGGGCTAGAGGTGGCCGGAGTCGGTGAACTGGCGGCCGACCGGCACCTCCCGGTCGCCTGGACCACCTATCTGGCCAGTGACGACGCGGACGTGACCGCCGAGCAGATCCGCGCCTGCGGCGGCACCGTCGGGGTCGGCCCGTTGGACGCCGACGACGCCGGCCGGATGGCGATCGCCTCCGACCCGCAGGGCGCCATCTTCGGCGTCTGGCAGGGCAAGGCGATGCTGGGCACCGCGGTCAGCGGCGAACCGGGTACCCCCGTGTGGAACGAGTTGGTCACCCAGGAGACGGACTCCGTCGCCCCGTTCTACGAGCACGTCTTCGGCTTCGAGCGGGAGGCCGTGGTCTCCGCCGACTTCGACTACCTGACGCTGCACATCAAGGGCAAGCCGGTCGCCGGCATCCATGGCGTCGGCAACGCGCTGCCGCGCGACCGGGGTCCGCACTGGATGACGTACTTCGCCGTCCCGGACACCGACGCCGCAGCCCGTCGGGTCGTCGAACTGGGCGGCCACGTGCTGCGGCCCGCACGGGAGTCGGCGCACGGCCGGCTGGCGACCGTCGCCGACACCGAGGGCGCGGCCTTCACGATCATCCAGCGGCGCTGAGGCGGGCCGCCCCTCCGGCGACCGCGGGCCCGGCCTAGCGCGCGCTGTCGACCGGCAGGACGTCCGGGGAGAGCACGCCCGCGCGGGCGGTCGCCGCGGTCTGCCGCCGGCTGTGGTGACGGCGGCACAGCACCTCGTAGCCGACCTCCGCCGGCCGCTCCACGCCCTCGCCGGGGGCCTCGCCCACGACATCACCGACGACGACCTGCGCGCCCTCGACGACCATCCGGCCGTCGACGGTCCGCGCGTTGTGGGTGGCCCGGGCGCCGCACCAGCACAGCGCCTCCACCTTCAGTGCCTCGATGCGGTCGGCGAGTTCGACCAGGCGCTGGGAGCCGGGGAAGAGCCTGCTGCGGAAGTCGGTGGTGATGCCGAACGCGAAGACGTCCAGCTCCAGGTCGTCGACGATCCGGGCGAGTTGGTCGACCTGCTCGGGGCCGAGGAACTGCGCCTCGTCGGCTATGACGTAGTCGACCCGGCCGCCGGCACTGAGGTGGTCCACGACGTGGGAGTAGAAGTCGAGGTCGTCCACGGCTTCGACGGCCTCGGTGACCAGGCCCAGGCGCGACGAGAGCTTGCCGCGACCGGCCCGGTCGTTGCGGCTGTAGATCATGCCCTGTAGGCCGCGGGCCGATCGGTTGTGCTCGATCTGCAGCGCCAGTGTCGACTTTCCGCAGTCCATCGTTCCGGAGAAGAACACCAGCTCGGGCATGGGGAAGGGCGGGCCTTTCGGGCTCGTACGGAGGGGACGTGCGGTGGGTTGACGGTGCTGACGTGCAGGGGTCAGGTGCGGACTTCGAGGAGCGGCACCAACTGCTCCACCGGGGTCATGGAGCCGTGCAGACCGACCATCTGCGACTCGTTGGGCTCCCGTTCGCTGGCGACGATCGCCACGTCGGCGTGGGCGGCGGCCACCACGTCGCCGATCCGGGCACGGACCCGGTCGTCGACCTGTGGGCCGAACCAGCCCGCGGCGATGGCCTCCTCGCGGCTCGCGACCCACATCTGGTCGCCGACCACTTCGCGCCAGACAGCGAGCACGTCGGAGGCGGCGCCCGGGTGGGCGTAGACGTGCCGGGCGCGACCCTCGCCGCCCAAGAGGCGCACGCCGGCGCGCAGTTCCCAGTCCTCGTCGAAGTCGATCCGGGAGTCGGGGTCGAAGGGGATGTCGATCATGCCGTGGTCGGCGGTGACGTACAGGGCGCTGCGCGGCGGGAGTTGCTCGGCCAGGCGCTGGGCGAGCCGGTCCACGTAGAGCAGTTGGCCACGCCAGGCGTCGGAGTCGACGCCGTAACGGTGACCCTTGCCGTCGACCTCGGAGTAGTAGGTGTAGACCAACGAGCGGTCACCGGCGGCCAGTTGTTCGGCGGCGAGGTCCATCCGCTCCTCGCCGGAGAGGCGGCCGTGGAAGGTGCCGCCGCTGAGCGCGATCCGGGTGAGCGGGGTCTGGGCGAAGTCGGGCGCGGAGACCTGGCAGGTGTGGATGCCGGCTGCGTCGGCGAGTTGGAAGACCGTGGGGTAGGGCTGCCAGGCGTGCGGGTCGGTCCACGGGCGCCAGCGCAGTTGGTTCATCAGCGCACCGGTGGCCGGGTCCTGGCAGGTGTATCCGGGCAGGCCGTGCGCGCCCGGTGGCAGGCCGGTGCCGACCGAGGCCAGGGACGTGGCGGTGGTGGCGGGGAAGCCGGCGGTGAGCGGGCGGCCGGTGCCGTTGAACGAGCTGTCCAGGAGGGAGGCCAGGAACGGCGCCTCGTCCGGGTGGGCGCGCAGCAGCTCCCAACCGAGGCCGTCGATCAGGAAGACGCAGGCGCGGTCGGCGGGGGCCAGCTCCATGGTGCTGCTGACGCCGGGCAGACCCTGGCCGGCGACGATGGCGGGCAGCAGGTCAGCCAGCGAGCCGGTGCCGTACTGGGGCACCGGGGCGGTGAGCGGGTCGAGCGGTTCCGGCTCCGGCCAGGCGGGGGCGGTGTGCACCATCAGCGGGCGCTGGTGGCCGCGGTGGCCTCGGAGAGCGCCTGGGCGAAGGCGAGGGTCTCGCGCACCGACTCCGGGCCGTCGCCGGCCTCGCTGACCCGGAGGGAGAGGTCGTCCGCGGTGGAGGAGCCGGTGTAGCCGTGGTCCGCGTCGCAGTTGGGGTCGCCGCAACTGGCGGGCTCCAGGTCGAGGCGCGCGACGGCGCCCCAGCCGATGGTGAGGACGACCTCACGGGGGAGCTGGCCGGGGGTGTACGACTCGGGGTTGGCGACGACGCGGCTGAGCACGACGGACGAGATCCGGCCGAGCTTGACGGACTCGGTGGAGGTGGTGGCGTACGGGGACGGGGAGGTGGCGTCGGCGGCCTGCTCGTCGGTGTGGCTGACGATGAAACGGGTGCCGGTCAGGACCAGGACCGTGACGTGGCGGCGGACCTCGTTGGCGTCGAAGGTCGTCTCCTGGTGGACGAGGTACGACACCACCGGCTCACCACCGACCGCGGCCTGCACCGCCTCGGCCACGAGCGTCGGGTAATAGCCACTGCGCTCGATCGCCGCGCGCAGCCCCTGGGTCGTCGTACCGGTCTTAGCCATGGGGTCCATCTTACGGGCTGCCCCGCGATTGATGTTGGGGCGTGTTGGCCTGGGAGTTCGGCTGGTGGGTGATTCAGCAGGCCGTCGCGCGGACGAGCACGAGG
>NZ_JBIVXW010000121.1:0-15041 GCF_044769405.1 Streptomyces sp. NPDC090442 | reverse complement strand
CAGCACCGCCTACAACTGCACCCCGCAGCAGTACATGGTCCAGGACCCGCCCACCGCCCACAACTGGGCCATCGGCTGCACCGGCACCCTCATGAAGGGCAGCAACGGCCAGATCCAGTCCAACGGCAAGCACCTCATGCCCGATGGCCTCTACGACCAGCAACTCCACGACCGCCGCGTGAAGGAATCCGGCGCAAGCTAGCGGAATCCAACAGGATCCAGCGGAATCGGCCCCAAGTCGCCGCCGCCCATCGCATCCGTCCACGGGCGCCGTCCCGGCGGGGATAGGGGATGGCCCTCAAGGGGAAGGACTCACGAGGCCCACCCGGCGGCCCGGCCCAACGGGTCGAGGTGACACCACCGCGTTGCAAGGTGATGGCGAGGTGGCGTCGAGGTGCGGGACAGGCACGCAGGACGGGCACGCAGGCACGGGAGCACAGTGGTGTCGCGTCGGGTCGGCGGCGCACTCGACGTCGTCACATCGTCTTCGGGAAACGGAGGTACCGCTCGTGGTCCCGGACGCGCCATGAGCGAGGGTGCCCGTTCTCCCGCTCTGTCCTTCGGCGACGGCCCGCACAAGTGCCCCGGGATGCACATCGCGCTCCTGGAGACGGACGTCTTCCTCAGCAGCCTGTTCGCCCTGCCGGGATTGCGCATGGCGACGCCACCCACGGTCGGTTTCATCGACGGCGTCGGAAGCTACGAACTGCGCCACTGCATAGTAGAAGTCGACACCGCTCCTTGATCCTGCCGACGACGAACGATGGCTGACGGATGACGGTTGACGACGACGGGCGCAGGTAGCAACAGGCACCAAACAGAGCCAGCCGTCCGGGCGCCCGGGCCCCTTGGCGTGCCCGAGCGCCGTGGCACGGCGGCGGCGTCACGTCCGCGGAACATCCTTGACGTAGACGATGGCGTCGCTGCCTGCCAGGTGGGCCGGGTCGAGGGGGAAGTAGCCGAACCAGGGGGACACGCGAGGGGAGGGTTGCGTTTCAGCGAGGGCGGTGGCCAGCCGGGGAGCATCGATGACGTAGCGGTCTTCCGGGAGCGCGTACAGGCGGCCTTCGACGGTGTCTGCGGGTGGGGTGTCCACTCCCTGGTGCCGGATCGTGCCGAGGGCGGTGGCCAGGAAGGCGTACTCCCCGTCCAGGCGGGCGCTGACGAGGGCACCGGCACCCCACCATTCCAACGGCAGCTCGCCCATCCGCATCATGCTCTTGTGTCGCTGGAGGTGGAGGTTGTGGGCGAAGACCAGCGTCGGTCGCCGTTCCCCGAGGGCGAGGAGGTTGTCGGCCATCATCTGGTCGCGGATGCCGACCAGGCGCGTCATGCGGCCCGCTGAGGTGTCGGCCATCCAGAAGTGGTAGCGCAGCAGGCCGGTGGCGGTGCGCGCGTACAGCCGCGCCCGATCCCAGTCCTCCCGCGAGGTCTCCGTGACGAGGCGCGGCAACTGCTCGTCGAGCAGGGAGCTCAAATCGGCGGCGCGCTCGCGCAGTTGAACGGCTTCGGGTGACTGTCCTACGGACTGGGTCGGGTCCGTCATGGCGGCGGGGTTGCCCCATCGACCGTCGGTGCCGAGCAGGCGGTCGAGCGAGTCCGCGGTGCACGGGAGGAGGTCCGCGTCCACGTGTGCCGAGAGGTAGGCGTGAAGTGCGGTGAGGGCCTGGCGGGGGCTCGCGGCGTCGGTGATCTCCAACGGGCCGTCGAAACCGGCGAAGTGGAGCCTTTCGGAGGCCGGGCGGCCCTCGTTGTAGGCGCGCATCCAGCGCACGAGTTCGCGGTTGGCGGCGGACGCGCCGAACCCGTGGCTGAATCCGCGCTCCATGACGCCGTCCAGGGTGCCTGTGCCCGAGGTGACGTAGTCGTTCACGGCAAGGCCCCGCATGCAGTCGCTCTCGATCGCGATCGTGCGGTACCCCTCCTGCTCGACGAGCTGCCGGAAGAGGTCGTTGCGCAGATCGAGCAGGGTGTCCTCGCCGTGGGTGGGCTCGCCCAGGGCGAGCAGCCGCGGCCGGGACGGCAGCAGCCGCATGACGGCGCCGGCCGCTACGGCATGGGTGGTGTCTTGGATGTCAGGAGCCATGACCTCAACGGTATCGTTGAACCTCCGGTGGAAACTTTGCTGCGAGATTGGCGGAACGATGGGGGGAAACCTTCAAAGCCGCGAGCGGCTCAGGCCGGTGGATCTGGCGCGTGGGCACGGCCTGTCCACTCAGGCGATCAGGAACTACGAGGAGGCCGGCATCCTGCCGGTCGCCGAGCGCACGCCCCACGGCTACCGCACCTATACGCCGCTGCACGCGACGGCTCTGCGCGCGTTCCTGGCGCTGGTTCCTGGCCACGGCCACCAGGCAGCGACGTCGATCATGCGAGCGGTGAACCAGGACGCGACCGGGGAGGCGTTCCGACTCATCGACGAGAGCCACGCCCAACTCCTCGACGACCGCCGAACACTCCAGGCCGTGGAGCGAGCCCTCCGCGCTCTGGAGCCGACGTCCACCAGGTCCGAGCCGGGCGCGGAGCCCACCGCACCATCCCCACTCTCCGGCGCTGCCGACACGTTCATCGGGCCGCTGGCGGACAGGCTCGGCATCCGGCCCGCGACGCTGCGCAAGTGGGAGCGCGCCGGGCTGGTGCGCCCGCGCCGTGACCCAGGCACCGGATACCGTCTCTACGACGAGGCCGATGTGCGCGATGCTCAACTCACCCACCAACTCCGGCGCGGCGGCTATCTGTTGGAACAGATCGCACCCCTGATCGCCCAGGTGCGGGCGGCCGGCGGGCTGGAGCCGTTGGAAGCCGCACTGCACGACTGGCACGGCCGACTGTCCGCCCGCGGACGGGCGATGCTGACCGGAGCGGCCGCGTTGGCGGCGTACCTCCGCGAGCGAGGCTGAGGACATCGCGGAATCGTGGAATGCGTCAGGGCCGCCGCACCTCACCAAACACGAGTGCTCAACGCCCTGTTGAGGCTCTGGGGAACGCCCGGTGGATCGAGTGACCGTATCGCGCCGTGGTCGTTAAGGCACGCATGTGGCGGGGAGAGACAGCACAAGGGAAGTGGGCCTGGTCGGGGCCGTATTCGACGACCGGTGTGACGACGGTGCGCGCCGTGGGCGCCGTGAGGCGGAAACGGGTTCTGTCGGCGGCCGGCGCAGCCGCCCCGGCCCACAGGAGTCAAAGCCCGTCGGCAGGACGGCTGTTCGGCGTCGATCTGGCCCGCGGCCTTGCGGTGTTCGGGATGTACGCGGCCCACGTGGGGCCCTCTCCGGACCGGGGTGGTGCGATCGGTTTCCTGATGGAGTTGGCGCACGGCAGATCCTCGGCGCTCTTCGCCTTGCTGGCGGGATTCACCGTCGTCCTCATCACCGGGCGGGGCACACCGAAGACGGGCGTGGCCGGCCGTGAGGCCGTCGTCAAGGTGACAATCCGGGCTGCGGTACTGGTAGTTGTCGGTTCCGTGGTCACCGTCACCGACACCCCCGTCGATGTCATCCTGGCCTTCTACGGCGTGTACTTCCTGCTCGTGCTGCCGCTGTACCGGTTCGGCGCCAAGCCGTTGGCGTGGATCGCGGCGGGGACCGCCCTCGTCTTCCCTCAGGTGCTGTATGTGGTGGCGCACGCGACGGGTGGGCGTGGGTACGGGAGTCAGACGGGCGTGGACGATCCGTTCTCCCTCCTTGTCAGTGGTAGTTACCCGGCCATCACATGGGTGCCGTTCGTGATTGCGGGTATGGCCGTTGCCCGTCTTGAGCTGACCTGCGCCACGGTCCGTGTGCGCCTTGCCCTCACCGGTGCCTGTCTCGCCGTGACCGGCTATGGGGGATCCTGGCTGGCGTTGCGGCTCGTCCCCGGCGCAGCCCACGCCCTCATCGGCGTGGCCGGTCCGAGCGCGACGAGTGCGTGGTGGTCCGACATCGCCGGCTACCCGACCTACGACACCCCGGCCTGGCTCTTGGCGGCCTCTCCGCACAGCCAGACGACGTTGTCGATCATCGGCAATACCGGGGCGGCACTCACCGTCTTGGCCATCTGCCTCATCGCCGTAGACGCCAGCCCGCGCCTCCTCGCCCTGGCCCGACCGGTGATCGCGGTCGGATCCATGTCGCTGACGGCCTACGTCTTCCACCTTGTCGCGATCGGGCTCCTGGGCATCGAGCAGGTGCCGGGATCACCTCTGCACGTTCTGCTCGGCTTCGTCGGCGCCGCGATGGTACTGGCCACTGCCTGGTCGTGGTTCTCCCGGCGCGGGCCGCTCGAATGGTTGATGAGCAGAACGACCGATCTCGCCCGGTACGTACCCGTAGGGCGATGAGGCGGGCCCGAGGTGGCCTCAGGACCGCCCCCTTCCGGCCCCTGCTGATCCCTCCCTCGTCGAAGCGGACGGGGGGCGGCGCAGGGCTGCGGGCCCGGCGGGCGGCTGTAGCGAAGTTAATACACCGCGTCAGGGTGGCGACGCCGTCAGAAAGGGAATGACCTCAGTCAACAGTCAATTAATTGCGCAATTACTGAAGTTGGAGGGGAACCGATGGCTGACAGGGTCAGTGGCGTGGTCCGGTGGTACAACCAGGCTCGCGGCATGGGGTACATCGACGGGGACGACGGCCGCGAAGTACGGGTGGACAGCCGTGCCATCGAGGACGGGACCTTCGTCGTCGAGGGTCTCCGGGTCACCTACGTGCCCGCGGAGGACGAGAACGGCTGGCACGCAGAGCACCTGAACATCGCCAAACACCCTTCGGGATCCGCCGACCACGCGTGATCCGTACGGCTGGCAACCTCGGGGGTGGACGGACGAGCCGTTCACCCCTCGATGGCGTGGACGCGCGGCTTGGCGGCGCCGCGGCATCCGTCGACTCCGCACACATTCTTGATCCACTCTCGAATCCCGCCATATGGTGACGCGCATGGAGCTCACCTCGCGCCTGCTGGAGCAGTTCGTGGTGCTCGCCGAGGAGAAGCACTTCGGCCATGCAGCGCGCCGCCTGTCGATGAGTCAGCCACCGCTGAGCCAGGCGATCCAACGCCTGGAGCGTGGCCTCGGCGCGTCGCTGCTGGAACGTTCCGGCCGGGGTGTGAAGCTGACGGCGGCCGGGGTCGCCTTCGCGGCGGACGCCAAGCGGCTACTGGAGGCGCAGAACGCGGCGATGGAACGGGTCCGCCGGATATCCCTGGGCGTCGAGGGCACCATCCGGCTCGGCTACGTGAGCAGCCTCGGGCACTGGCACCTGCCACAACTACTCGCAGTGTCCGCCCGGGAGATGCCGGGCATCCGACTGAGCGTCCGTCAACTGGCCTCGGCCGAACTGGCCGAGCGGGTCCGGGAGGGTGCGGCGGATCTGGCCCTGGTCCGGATGCCGGTCGCGGATCTCGCGGGTGTGGAAGTGCGGGAAGTCGCCCGGGAGCGCACCGTGTTGGCCGTGCCGCTCGGCCATCCGCTCGCCGGAGCCGCCTCGGTGCCGCTCTCCCGACTCCGTGAGGAGGAGTTCGTCACCGCCTCCCCGCGGGCCATATCCGAACTGCGGCAGTTGGTCCAGGACGCCTGCCGGGCGGCCGGCTTCGAACCGCGCAGCCGCGCCCAGGCCGAGGACTTGACCAGCATGCTGGGCTACACGGCGGCCGGGATGTGCGTCAGCTTCGTCCCGGAGCGAGTCGCGGCGCTCGGCCACCCCTTGATCCGCTTCGTCCCACTCGAAGGTGACGCCGATCGACTGGTGACCACGGTGGCGGCGCTCAGCCGACCGGCGGCCGACCCGGCGGTCACCACGCTGCTGACGCTGATGCAACGTCACCGCCCCGAGATCGAGGGGCCGAACGCGACCCACTCGGAGGCACGAGCGCAAACGCAAGCACAAGCGCAGGCACAAACACCGACCGAAGCACCGGCACTGGCATCGACATCGACATCGCAGGCCGAGGACCGGAGGGCGTAGCGGCCCAACATTCCCCCCGGGACCACGGGGCCTCAGGCAGCGGCGGGAGTGAGCCTGATGGGCAGTCGGCGAAGGGCATGGGACCTGAACGAGGCGCGCCTCTGGAGCTCTTCGGCCGGGACCGTCAATTCCAGATGCGAGAAGCGGCGCAACAGCGTGCCCAGCCCGATCTGGATCTCCAGGCGCGCGAGCGCGGCTCCGAGGCAGTAGTGCAGGCCGTGCCCGAACGCGAGGTGTTGCGCATCGTCGCGGCGGATGTCGAAGCGGTCCGGGTCCGTGTGGCGGGCGGGGTCACGGTCGGCCGAGCAGATGCCCAGCATGACGGTGTCGCCGGCCGGAATGCGTACGCCTCCGATCTCGATGTCCTCGGTGGGGAAACGTCGTACGGCGAGCTGGTTGGGGTGCGCGAAGCGGAGTATCTCCTCGACCGCGTGGGGCAACAGGCTCGGGTCGGCACGCAGTGCGGCGAGCTGGTCGGGGTGTTGGATGAGGGTCAACACCCCACTACTGATGAGGTGTTGGGCGTTCTCGGTGCCAGCGAAGAGAATCATGAAGGCGAGCGAAACGAGTTCGTGTTCGCTGAGCCGGTCGTCCTCGTCACGTGCCGCGATCATTCCTGACAGCAGGTCGTCGCCGGGAGCGGTTCGACGTTCGGCGACGAGGTGGAGGAGGAACTGATGGATGTGCCGCACCGCTTCGGCGACTTCGCCGGGATAGCCGGGGTCGAACATCGCGCCGACCCAACGGGAGAAGCGACGCCGGTCACCTGGCGGCACGTCCAGCAGGCCGCCGATGACGACGAGCGGCAGCGGGTTGGCGAAGTCGGCGACGAGGTCCGTGGCGCCTTGCGCGGCAAGCGCATCGGCGAGGCCTTCCGCCGCGTCGTGGATGAGCTGACGCATGTCCTCGATACGACGCGGCGTGAAGGCTTTGGAGACCAGGCGGCGTAGCCGGAGGTGGCTGCGGGCCGCCGAAGCCGACGTCGCGCGGCCCGATCTCGATGCTTCCGTCGTCCTCCCGGCCGAGTTCGACGTAGCCGAGGACCTCGCTCCAGAACGCGGCGAGCCGATCCGCGTCGGCGGCGTCGATGACCAACTCACTGATGCGGCATGCCATGTCGGCCAGTGTACGTAGACGACCGGGAAGTCGATCGTCGGCCGAGGAGGTCAGGCGCCGGGCTGGACCGGGCCGATCACGGTGCCTGCGTCGACGGTGAGCGGGCCGTAGGCGGTGGACTCGCCGGGGATCACCCCGTCCGGGGTCCGGAGGGTGAAGGCCATCTCGTCGGCGGGGGCGCCGCCGGCGCTGTTGGGAACCTGGATGTCGAAGTGGATCGGGTGGCCGGGGCCGAAGTTGACCACCGTCTTCTGGGGGCCGTAGCGGCCGGCGGTGACCCCGTCCAGGGAGCCGTGGTGGTAGAAGCGCACGTCGGTCGGCGACCCGGCAAGTCGGCACGGTTCGTACCCGGGCGCCGCGGTCATGGTGACACGGTAGTGGTGGTGGCCCGAAGTGGCGGGCCCGTCCTTGATCTTGGCGAGGTGATTCGCCGGGCGGCATGCGGAAGGAGCCAGGCTGCCGGTCGCCGTGCTCGCGGTCGCCGGTGACGCCGCCAGCGCCGCTCCCCCTCCCGTCGCGCCCACCAACACGGTCGCGACAGCGGTGACGGCGATCTTCCGGATGGTTCGCATCACGAACACTCCATTCCTGCTGGGCAGTCCACGGTGTTGCGCCCGGGACCCTGGTCACCTCCAGTCCTCCCCCACAACCAGTCCGACGAATGTCATAGGACCGTCACAAGCCCACCAAACACCCGTTCCCCTGGCCAGGCACCCGCAGCACAGTGCACTGGGGGCCGATGGTGGTCGGGTACGGCCCTGGCGGCCGCCGTCAGTTCTCCGCGGGCAGTGGGTGTTCCTTGATGAAGCGGCGGATCTCGTCGGTGAGGGCGGCCGGGTTGTCGATTTGGACCAGGGTGCGGGCGTCGGGGATCTCCACGTAGCGCGCGTTCGGCAGCAGTTCAGCGAGGCGGCGGCCCGTGGCGAGTGGCATCATGCGGTCCTCGGCGCCCCAGGCGACCAGTGCGGGGCGGGTGAAGAAGGGCAGGTTCCCGGCCGCCTTCAAATAGCAGTTCAGGTCCAGGCCGTGGCAGAACTTGCCGAAGTCGCGACGGATTTGACGATTGGTCAGCAGTGGACGGTACCAGCGGGCGATCGACTCCTTCGGGAGTCGCTTCTTCGCCATGCCGCCGAGCGACATCGGCATGCGGGCCAGGAGCGGGAAGCGGAAGGACTGGATGAGGAGGAACAGGCCACCGGGAAGTCTGCTGGCGCGGAGGAGCATCCTGCCCTGGATGCCCGGCGGGTAGTTGTCCAGCGCCTCGCACGGGGTGAGGACCAGCCGGGCGATGCGCTCGTCCCGTACGCCGATGAGGAGTTGGGCCGTGCCGGCGTCGTTCTGGACGAGAGTGACGTCGCGGAGGTCCAGGCGGTCCATGAACTCGGCGAGCAGGGCCGCGACGCCGTGCGCGGACAGGTCCGCATCCGGCCGCATGGGGCGCCGGTGACTGCCGATCGGCAGCACGGGCACCAGCACGCGGAAGTCCGGCCGGAGGGTGGCGACGACCTCGTCCCAGACCGATTCGTCGAATCCGAGGCCGTGCACCAGGACCACGACGGGGCCGTCACCGCCCGTGTCCTCGTAGTCGATGGTCCCTGCGCTCAGCTCGATCTCGGGCATGTCACTGCCTCCGCCTCGGTGTCGGCCTTGGGGCTGCCTTGGGTCGTGGTCTTGGTTGCACACCTACTAGATAGATCGTTCTAGTGACAGAATAGGGGCAGACCTCGGCCACCGACAACAGGCGCCACCGGGAGGCTCCCTCGTGAGCAAGGGCAAGGACACCGGCACCACGCCGGACACCAAGCAGCGCATCGTCACCGCCGGCACCGAGTTGTTCCGTCGCCGGGGCTACACCGGCACGGGCATGAAGCAGATCGCCGAGGCCGCCGGCGCCCCGTTCGGATCGATCTACCACTTCTTCCCCGGCGGTAAGGCGCAGCTCGGCGAGGAGGTGATCCGCACGTCGGGAGCCGTCTATCTCGGCCTGGTCGCCGCGCTCATGGAACCGTACGAGGACCGGGTGGCCGCCACCGGCGACGCGTTCGCCGCCGCGGCCGACACCCTGAGCGAGCTCGACTTCGCCGACCCGTGCCCGATCGCCACCGTGGCGATGGAGGTGGCGAGCACCAACGAGACGCTGCGGCAGGCCACTTCGGACGTCTTCGACAGTTGGATCGACGGTCTCGCCGCCTACTACGCGGGGGGTGGCATCCCGCAAACCGCCGCGCGGGAGACCGCGAGCTCAGTGATCGCACTGCTGGAGGGGGCCTTCATGCTGGGCCGCGCCGCGCGCAGTACCGCCCCGGTACTCACGGCCGGCAAGGCGGCCGCGGCCGTCGTCCGCGCCGCGTTGGCCGGTGAGTGACGGGGCCTGCCGGGGCGGGAGGTCGGTGCGCTGGACCACCGGCGCAGCGCCCACGAACGGCATGTCGAACCCGTCCGCGCCGACTGCGACCTGGTCATCGACGCGAGCCTCCCCGCCGACCGGCTCGCGCGACAGGTCTGGGCGGCGGTCGCAGGCATGAGGTCGACGCTGCGCCGGGACGGTCGAGGCTGCTCCATCACTGCCGGCGCGCCCCGACCTCCGGGGCAAGGAACGTGAACACCCGTTATTTTGTTGTGTGTTGATGAGGCGTCAAATGACTCGTACGCGCACCGCGATAGGCCGTGGCGGCTCGGCTACGCTCCCGTGAGTGACCACAGAATCGACGAACCAGAAGGACTCGAAGTACCCGACGAACGACGCGGCCATTCAAGAATGGAACAGCATTCCTCGTGAGGCGTTGGAGGCGATGGAGCCTTACGGTGACTTCGCCAAACGCCATCTGATCAACCCGGTGCTGCTGCGCATGCTCGGCGAGGTGAGTGGGCGCCGCATCCTGGACGCGGGGTGCGGACACGGCTACTTCAGTCGCATGCTCGCCTCCCGCGGTGCCCGCGTCACCGGCCTGGAACCCACCGACCGGATGTTCGGCTACGCGGCAGAGAAGGAACGTACCCTCCGCCAGGGCATCGGGTACGTGCAGGCAGATCTGACCCAATTGCCGGACCTCGGCGGGCCGTTCGACGTCGTGGTCTGCAGCATGGTGCTGGCAGCGGTTCCCGACTGGAAGCCGGCGATGCGGGCATGCGTTCAGGCGCTGCGCCCCGGGGGCCTCTTCGTCTTCTCCCTCAACCACCCGGCGTTCGAACAACTCCTGTCGACATGGCGCGAGCACGGCGACTACCGCTTGCACCGCTACCTGGCGGAGTATCCGATCCCCCAGACCTACGCCTCCGACTTCCACCGCCCGCTCTCGGCCTACCTCAACGAGCTCGCCGCCCTCGGCTGCCGACTGCGCGAAGTCGCCGAGCCGGGGCTCGATCCCCAGGCGGCGCATGAGGCGCACGCCACCACGCCGGGCATCGAAAGCTACGTCCACCTGCCCAACTTCCTGATCGTCGCCGCCGAGCGCATGTGACGGTGTCGGGAGGCACTGAGCGGATCCTGGGGGTAGCGCGGCCCCGTGGCTGCCGCGTCCCGTCTCGTACGCGGCAGCCGGGCCGTCCGTTGGCGGAAGCGTCGGCAAGCCCGGGGCCGAAGCGGCCGGGCGTCCGCGGACGTTCCGGTTGTGCTCAGGCTTTGCGGAGGTGGGCGATGATGCCGTCGATGTCGTGGACCATCATGTCGCCGCGCACGAAGTGGCCGCCAGGCACCTCGTGTGACTCGTGCGGGATACCGGCCTTGTCGAGGAGGCCCTTGAACTCGCGCTGGGTGGTGAGCACGCCGACCTCGTTGAACGTGTCGAACCAGTTGATCGGGTCGGGACTGGTGCCGGCGACCATGAAGATCCGCTTGTTGCGGTAGCTCTCGATGCGCTGGCACGGATTGTCCATGTTGACGCGGTTCTCGTCCCACGGCACTCCGTAGACCGTGCCGCCGCCCAGTTCGATGGCCGCGGACGAGGCGTTGGCCCAGTGGACGACCGCGCCGGGAACCCCCGCGACGGTCCCGCGCAGGCTGGCGGGGCCGGAGTGGGCGCTCACCGAGGAGAAGTGGCCCCAGTACTTCGCCGTGTACTTGAGCGCGCCGAAGCCGCCCATCGAGAATCCGGACACCGCGCGCCCGTCGGGGGAACTGTAGGTCCGGAAGTTCGCGTCGATCCACGGGATCAACTGGTTGATGTGGAAGTTCTCCCAGTTCCGGGCGCCGACGTTGGTGCTGACCGGGTTGGAGTACCAGCCGGCGTGCCCGCCGTCGGGCATCACCACGATGAGCGGCTTGCCGGCGGTCCAGGCACGGATGTCCGTCCCGGGCGGGCGGTCGAAGGCGATGAAGTCCTGGCCGTCGCCGCCGCCGTGGAGCAGGTAGAGGACCGGGTAGGTGCGACCGCTGGTGTGGTAGTCGTCGGGCAGCAGGACGTTGACGGCCGGGTTCCATCCGCCGACCTCGGCGGTCTGGAAGCGGTAGTACCACATGCGGGGATCGGACTCGCCGCGCTCCACGATGTGCAGCCCGTTGCCGTCACCGGCCGCGTTGGCCGGCGAAGCCGACGCGAGCGCTCCCCCGGCGCCCAGGGCCACCGCCGCGGAGATCCCACCGACGGCTTTCAGGACACCCCGACGCGTGGGGTGCTGCTGCTCACTCAACCTGACCTCCTGGAAGGGGAGTTGTACGTGTCTGAGTCCGATCATCACGGGACGTTCGGTAGTGGCCCCGTAAGCCCCTTTTGGGCCCGCGAAAGGGCAGGCTTCTTGGCGGCACGTCCCGAGACTACGACTGCGCTGCGCAGAGTTTGCCCGCATGCGGTGAAATCGCGATGACATGACGTCGAGAAGTCACATGTCAATCCCGCGTGGATCCATGTGAGTTGGGACTCCTGCACGCGCCAGTGACGGTCGATACTTGGTTGACGTCGCTCAGGGAACCGTGAAGCGCGCGATTCACGTCCAATCGGACAGGTCCAACTGATGCGGAGGAATCCCCACATGGAGCATGCACGTGTCCTCGTCTCCGGCGCCAGTGTCGCCGGCCCGGCCCTGGCGTACTGGCTGAGCCGCCATGGGTACCAGGTCACGGTGGTGGAGCGGTCCCCGGGACTGCGCCCAGGTGGGCAGGCGATCGATGTACGGGGGCCCGCGCTGGACGTCGCCGAACGGATGGGCATCCTGCCCGAGATACGTCAACTCGCCACCGACATACGGGGTATGTCGGTCGTTGACGCGTCCGGTGCGGAGCTGTACCGCAGCACCGAGCGCACCTTCACGGGCGGCGAGATCGACAACGCCGACGTCGAGATCATGCGCGACGACCTGTGCCACCTCATCCATCAGATCACCGAGGAGCACGTGGACTACCTGTTCGACGACTCCATCGCCACCCTCACCCAGGACGACCGGGAGGTCCACGTCACCTTCGAGCGCGGCGTACCCCGCACGTTCGACCTGGTCGTGGGCGCCGACGGGCTGCATTCCCCTGTGCGCCGGCTGGCCTTCGGCCCGGAATCCGACTACATCCACCATCTCGGCAGCTACATCGGCCTGTTCACCACCCCCAACTTCCTCGACCTCGACCGCTGGCAGACCTACCACCAGAGCAACGAGGTGGGCGGCCTGGTCATGAGCGCCCGGAACAACGCCGAGTGTCGGGTCTATCTGGGCTTCCAGCAGAAGGAGCCGTTGGAGTACGACTACCGCGACATCGCCGCGCAGAAGCGCCTGCTCGCCGATCGCTTCGCCGGCGCGGGGTGGGAGCTCCCGCGCGCGCTGACGTACATGTGGGACGCACCGGACTTCCACTTCGACTCAATGAGCCATATCCGTATGGACAGTTGGTCGCGGGGCCGGGTGGCGTTGCTCGGCGACGCGGGCTACTGCGGCTCGCCCATGACGGGGCAGGGCACGAGCCTGGCGCTGATCGGCGCCTACGTGCTGGCGGGCGAGCTGAAGGCCGCGCACGGCGACCACGCGGCCGCCTTCGCCGCCTACGAGAGGGAGCTCCGCGAACACGTCGCGGGCACCCAGCAGTTCGCACTGGACAACCAGAAGCGCAGGGAGGACGCGACGGCCGCCGCCATGCGGGACCAGAAGGAGGCGGCTCAGGAGATCGGCGACCGTGACATGCGGGCGTTCTACGAGTTCATCAACTCTCTTGAGTTGAAGGAGTATTGAGCGGGAGCGACAGCGGCGAGCAGGGCGCCGGGGCCATCCGGCGGGCTCGCCCGGAGTCGCGGGGCGGCGAGAGCGTCATGTGAGGCCCGCGGCCCGCTCCCCCGTTCCTCCCCTCGCCTGGGGCGCGTTCTCGCGGCGCGGGAGCAGGAGCGGGGTGGCCAGGAGGAGGACTCCGGCGAGGGCGATCGCGATGCGGGGGCTGGTCGCGGCGGCGAGCAGCCCCCACGCGGCGGTCATGGCCGCGATGGTGATGCTGGTGCTGATCGACCATGCGGACAGGGTGCGCGCGACCCGGTCGGGGGCGGTGTGGTCGAGTCGGCAGGTGGCCAGCACGGGGTTGAAGATGCCGCAGCAGGTCACCAGGCCGAGTTGGACGACGACGATGAGGGCGATCCCGGGGACGCCGGGCCGGACGAACGCCAATCCGATGGGCCAGCAGGCGCGCAGCGCCCCAACGGTGCGCAACACCTTGTGCTGCCCGTACCGGGACACGAGTCGGTGCGCCAGGCGTGAACCGATGAGGCCGCCGATGCAGGGAGCCGCGAAGGCGAGGCCGTACTGCCACGGCGCGAAGCCGAGGTGGCCGAGCAGGAGCACGGCGAGCAGCGGCTCGGCGGCCAGGATCAGGCCGTTGACCAGGATCGCGTTGAGGAGCAGGGGGCGCAGCCTGGGATGGCGGAGGATGTGGCGCCAGCCTTCCAGCAGGTCTCCCGGTCGCAGCCCGGGCGGGCCGGTCCGCGTCGGGCGCGGCTCGCTCCCGCCGATGGCGCGGATGCCCAGGGCCGAGAGCAGATAGCTGACCGCATCGGCCACCACCGTCGTGACCGGGCCGAACAGCCCGATCGCGGCGCCCCCGAGCGGTGGTCCGACGACCGTCGCGGTCCATGTCGTGGACTCGAACCGGCCGTTCGCGACGAGCAGGTCCTCCGGCGGCACCAGCGCCTTCAGATACGCACCGCTGGCTGCCTTGAACGCGATGTTGGCCGTGGCGACGAGGACGGAGACGACGAGGAGTTGGGCGAAGCTGAGCCACCCGAGCGCGTACGTGACGGGAATGCTTATCAATGCCGCGAATCGGGCCAGGTCCGCGGCCACCATGACCGGTCGCTTGCGATGGAACTCCACCCACGGCGCCAACGGCACCGCCGCCACGGCCCCCACGGCACGTCCCGCGGCGGCCAGCGCCGCCACCTGGGTCGGCCCCGAGTGCAGCACGAGGACCGCGATCAGCGGAAGCGCGCCGAGCCCGAACCCGGTGCCGTACGCGCTGATCGCGTACGCCGACCACAACCACCCGAAGCGCCGCCCCAGCGCCCGCCTGCCTGCCATGCCCCACGCAACTCCCACCAGTCCGAACAGCCGTCACCGACCACGGCATCCAAGCCACTCACGGCCGCCCGGAGCAAACAACCGACCCACCCGGAACCACAACCGCGCGTTGTGCGGGCCTGCCTGAACTGGTCGACGCCCGGGTTCTGGCCCCGCGTACGAGCCGATCCGCGGGGGTGGACTTCCGACTGGCCGGCTTCCGACTGCCCTACGGACCGGTCTCAGGGCTGCTGCCAGCCAAGTTGGGGCTGCACCCGTCCGCCCTGCATATAGGACACATCCTGACCTCCATCCTCTCTAACGTGGTGTTCACCGACGGACGAGGAAGACCGAACCGAAAGGCAAAGACCATGACTGACAACGAGTCGGCCACGAACGCAGGGACCGAGGCTCCGGCCGTCACCGGTGAGCGCGCCGGGTCGCGTCCAGTTTGTGGTGTAAAAGCACTCACGAACGGGTTTCGTGGGGTTGATGTTATGCGGCCTTGGTGAGGGACACGCGGGGCCGGGC
>NZ_JBIVXW010000120.1:0-15337 GCF_044769405.1 Streptomyces sp. NPDC090442 | reverse complement strand
CCAGACGTAAAGCGAAGCAGTCTGGCACCCCCACCCCGCAGGCCCGTCACCGCACCCCGACAGCACCGCGCAGCGGACCCATCGGCTCGCCCCGCGCAGCGGACCGGCGGACCGGCGGACCGGCAACCCGCGCGGCGGGAAGCCGACAACGTGGGAAGCAAACCGCTACGCGGCAAGGTCGGCCAGGACCCGCAACGTCGTCGGGTCCGGTGCCGTGACCAGCAGGTCCGTGACGGCGCCTTCGCGCCACAACTCCAGGCGTTCGGCGATCCGTTGGGGTGGGCCGACGAGGGAGATCTCGTCGGCGAAGGCGTCGGGGACGGCGAGGACCGCCTCCTCGCGGCGGCCCTGGAGGAAGAGGTCCTGGACGCGGCGGGCGGCGTCCTCGAAGCCCATGCGGGCCATCAGGTCGGCGTGGAAGTTCCTCGCCGCGTGGCCCATGCCGCCGACGTAGAAGCCCAGCATCGCCTTCACCGGCAGGAGCCCCTCCGCGAGGTCGTCGCAGACCTGCGCGCGCACCATGGGGGCGATCAGGAAGCCGTCGGGGGCGGCGGTCAGGGAGGGGCCGTAGACCTCGGGGCGGGTGGGCGACCAGTACAGCGGCAGCCAGCCGTCGGCGATTTCGGTGGTCTGGGCGACGTTCCTGGGGCCCTCCGCGCCCAACAGGATGGGCAGGTCGGCGCGGAGCGGGTGGGTGATGGGCTTCAGCGGCTTGCCAAGGCCGGTGCCGTCCGGGCCGCGGTAGGGGTGGGGGTGGAAGCGGCCGTCGGACGCCACCGGCCCCTGGCGGCACAGGACTTGGCGGACGACGTCCACGTACTCCCGGGTGGCGGTCAGCGGGCTCTTGGGGAACGGGCGGCCGTACCAGCCCTCGACGACCTGCGGCCCGGACAGTCCCAGCCCCAGCATCAGCCGCCCGCCGGAGAGGTGGTCGAGGGTGAGCGCGTGCATCGCGGTGGCGGTGGGGGTGCGGGCGGCCATCTGGGCGATGCCGGTGCCCAGTTTGATACGGGAGGTGTGCGCGGCGATCCAGGTGAGCGCGGTGAACGCGTCGGAGCCCCAGGCTTCCGCGGTCCAGACCGAGTCGTAGCCCAGGCGTTCGGCCTCGCGGGCGAGGTCGAGGTGCCGGGGGTCGGGGCCGCGGCCCCAGTAGCCGAGTGCCAGACCGAGTCGCATGGGCCGTTCCTTAGTCAATGGTCAACGGCTGGTGGTGGGCCTGTATATGACGGAGCATCAGATATCGGTGGTGCGTCGGTGCACTGTACGGGGGTGGTGCGGACATGGCAACGGCCCCCGCCTGCGGGAGGCGGGGGCCGTGCGGTGGGCGCCCGGGGCGCCGGCGGCGCTTGGTCAGCCGCGCTGGATGCCGGTGGTGTCCTGGAGGATACCGCGCCGGCCGTCCTGCGTCTGCGCGATCAGCGCGGCGCCGCGCTGGTCCACCGCGAGGTACCAGGTGCCGGGCGCCAGTTCGGCGATCGGGGAGGGCGAGCCGTCCTCGCCGTAGAGCGGGCGGGCCACCGGCACCGCGAACCAGAACGGCGCGAAGTCGGCCGGGGTGCCGGCCGCCGGGGTGGCGCCCGCCGCGCCGCCGGCCGCCGCCCCCGCCGCGTGCCCGACGGTGGCGCCGGCGTCACCGGCCGGGGCCTGCTGGCCGCCGTAGGACTGGCCGCCGGGGTAGCCGTAGCCGCCCTGCTGCTGCGCGCCGGCCGGGTAGCCGTAGCCCTGGGGCGACGGGGCGCCGCCGTACGGGCCGGTGACCGGTGTCGGGCGGTCCGCGCCGACCAGGGCGACCTTCAGGGCGGGGACGAGCGGGGTGGCGACCGCGGCGCCCGCCAGGGCCAGCGCGGCGATCAGGCCGAGGATCAGACCGATGCCCGCGCCGGGGCTGTCGATGATCGCCCAGAACGCGGTCCAGGCGGCGAACAGGGACAGCGCCACGCCGAACTGCCCGAGCTCTAGCCCGGCGACCTTGCGCGGTTGCGGCAGCGCCCGCGCCGTGACGACCAGCGCGGCCGCGATGACGCCGGCCAGGTAGATGCTCATCAACAGGTGCAGCGCTTGCCAGGCGTTTGCATCGCCGTACGAGTTGAGGTTGAGGAACGAGGCGATCAACAGCAGTACCGCTGCTCCGATCACCACGCCGTCGCCTCGACTGAGGGAGCGGATGTTCACGTAAAGGTCCTTTGTCGGTTTCGTGTTCCTGGTCGGCCGCGTGACGGCGTCGACGCGGTCGTTGGCGCGCGGTGCGAGGCACGGCGAGGGGCCCCATCGTAAAGGGGAACCTATCGCCGAATCCTGTGGACCGCCCCGCGGTATCGGCGCGGCCCGCGGGCGGAAGTCCGTTCGGCGGGCGGTGGGAAGTCCGTTCAGCGCGTCAAGAAGTCCGTAATGCCCTCCGTGATCCCGCGGGCCGCCTTTTCGCGCCAAGCGGCGTCGGTCAATTGCGCGGCGTCCTTCGGATCGCGCATATTGCCGCACTCGATGAACACCTTCGGCACGGTGGAGAGGTTCAGCCCGCCGAGATCGGAGCGGACGTCCAACCCGGTGCCGTGCCCCAGGTAATTGGAGCGAGAACTTCCGGTCGTCGCCGCGAAGTGGTCGGCCAGCCGCTCGCCCAAGTCCCGGGAGGGCGCGACGATCCGGGAGGTGTCGGCCGCGCCGGCGGTGACGCGCGCCGGGAGGATGACATGGAAGCCGCGGTTGCCGGGGACCGAGCCGTCGGCGTGGACGGAGACCGCGGCGTCCGCGTGCACCCGGTTCCCCGCCGCGGCGCGGGCGTCCACGCACGGTCCGTACGGCCGGTCGCCGTCCTGGGTGAGGACGACCCGGGCGCCCGCGGCCTCCAGCAGCGCGCGGGCCCGCCGGACCACGTCGAGGGTGAAGTCGGCCTCGGCGTAGCCGTCGTCGGTGGCGGTGCCGGTGGTGTCGCACTCCTTGCGGTCGTTGCCGACGTCCACGGGGCGGGCGATCTCGGCGGTGTGGTCGCGGTTGTGCGGGTTGTGGCCGGGGTCGAGCAGCACGGTCTTGCCCTTGAGGCCGGCGTGCGGGGCGCCGGTGGGGGCCGGGCGGTCCGCGCCCGCCGTGGGGGTGCCGCCCGGCGCCGGCGAGGCGGCGCCGGCGGGGGAGCGGCCGCCGGCCGGCGGCCGCCAGACCAGCCAGCCGCCGACGCCGACGGCCACCACCACGGCCAGCGCGATCAGCAGGGTGCCGCGCGGACGGCGGCGGGGTGGGGGGAAAGTGCCGTTCGACATCTGCGCGATGGTAGCCGGCTCAGATTCCGGGGCCGGTACGCCGTAGGACGCGCAGTGAACGGTGCGCCGAGACCTCGGTGAACGCGCCGGAGTCCAGGGCCCGTCGGTAGATGCGGTAGGGGGCCTGGCCGCCGTCCGCCGGGTCCGGGAAGACGTCGTGGATCACCAGCAGCCCGCCGTCGGCGACGCGCGGGGCCCAGCCCTCGTAGTCGGCGGTGGCGTGCTCGTCGGTGTGGCCGCCGTCGATGAAGACCAGGCCGGCCGGCGCCTGCCACGCCCGGGCGATCCGCGGTGAGCGGCCCACCAGGGCGATCACCCGGTCCTCCAGGCCCGCGGCGTGCAGCGTGCGGCGGAAGGTCGGCAGGGTGTCCATCCGCCCGACGACCGGATCGACGACCTCCGGATCGTGGTACTCCCAACCGGGCTGCTGCTCCTCGCTGCCCCGGTGATGGTCCACCGTGACGGCCATCACGTCGGCGGCCCGCGCCGCCTCGGCGAGCAGCAGCGTGGAGCGGCCGCAGTAGGTGCCGATCTCCACCAGCGGGAGCCCCAGCGCCGCCGCCTCGCCGGCCGCCGCGTACAGGGCGAGCCCCTCGTCCACGGGCATGAAGCCCTTCGCCGCCTCGAACGCGGCGAGGATCTCCGGCCGGGGCGCGAGCGGTGCCGTGGGGGCGGTCATGGGTTTCCTCCTGTGGGTGGACGGATCCTGCGATAGGGATCGTGCCGCATGGGGGGTGGGGTGCGGAACGGGGGGCGGGTGCGGAACGGGAGTGGGATTTCGCACGGTTGCCGTGCGGTCTTCGGTCTTCTTTGGTCTTCTTCGGCCTTCGTGTGTCCGTGGGTGTCTGCGGGGGGGGGGGGCTTCGGGCGGTCGTTGTTTGGTCGGGGGCGGCGGTTGTCCGGTCGTCGACGGTCTGGAACACCGACTCTTCGGCGGTCCGGCTTCCGGTTCACCGGGTGTTACGGCGGTCGGGAATTCGCCGTATTCGGGAGGCGGTGGGAAGGTGCGCCGGAAGGGGCCGTGGAACGCGCTTCGGAACGCGAATCCGCGGTGGGATAAGGGCCGTCGATAAACCTGCCGCGGTGCGGTGGGAGGGGAATAGCGGAGGGCCGGTGCGGAATTCGGCCGGCCGTTTCCGGGGCGGGGCAGGGGCGGGCCGTCCGCGTCCGATCCGGCGCAGCCCCGGCGGGCTTCCGCCCACGCATCTGACCTTCCGTCAGATTGAAACGTGTTCTACTCTGCCGGGCATGGGCATCGGAATCACGCAGGACCACCGGGACCTCGCGAAGGCCGTGCGCGGCTTCCTCGCGCGGGCCGTACCGCCTGAGGACGTGCGCAAGCTGCTCGACGCCGCGCCGGCGCGGACCGGCCGGCCCGCCCACTGGGACGGGCTCGCCGAGCAGGGGCTGCTCGGCCTGCACCTCCCCGAGGCGGACGGCGGGGGCGGCGGCGCACTGCTCGATCTCGCCGTCGTGCTGGAGGAGTTCGGTCGCGCCGCGCTGCCCGGCCCCTGTCTGCCCACCGTGCTGGCCGCCGCGCTGTTGGACCGCGGGGGCGCGCCCCGGGACCTGGTGCGGACGCTGGCCACCGGCGGGCGGACCGCCGCCGTCGCCCTCGGCAGCGGCTCGCTCACCGCCGTGGAGGGCGCCGGCGGCTACCTCCTGGACGGCACCGCGCCCCCGGTCCTGGCCGGCGGCGACGCCGAGTTGATCGTGCTGGCGGCCGAGGCCGCCTCGGGGACGGTGTGGCTGGCGGTGGACGCCGCCGACCTCGCCGTCCGCGTCCAGAACAGCGCCGACCCGACCCGGCCGACCGCCGAGGTCCGCGCCGAGGGGACGGCGGTGCCCGGCGGGCGGCGCCTCGCGGTCGACGGCGCGCTGGTTCGCGACCTGGCCGGGCTGCTGTGCGCCGCGGAGGGTTGCGGCACCGCCGCCCGGGCGCTGGAGACCGCCGCCGCGCACGCCGCGGTGCGCGAGCAGTTCGGCCGCCCCATCGGCCAGTTCCAGGGCGTCAAGCACCTCTGCGCCGACATGCTGGTCCGCTGCGAGCAGGCCCGCGCGCTGGTCTGGGACGCGGCCCGGGCCGTCGACGCGGGGCCCGAGGTGCGCGGCCTGGTCGCCGCGCTGGCCACCGCGACCGCCCTGGACGCCGCCGTCAGTTGCGCCAAGGACTGCATCCAGGTCCTCGGCGGCATCGGCTTCACCTGGGAGCACGACGCCCACCTCCATCTGCGCCGGGCGATCACCGCCCGGCAGCTGCTCGGCGGCGGCGACGCCCACCGGCAGCGCGCCGCCCGCCTCGCCGCCGCCGGCGCCCGCCGCGCCCTCCGGCTGGAACTCCCCGCCGAGGCCGAGGAGTTCCGGGACGCGGCGCGCGCCGCCGCCGAGCGGGTGCGTGGCCTGGACCCCGCCGCCGCCCGCCGCGCCCTGGCCCCCACCGGATACGCCGCGCCCCACCTCCCCGCCCCCTACGGACTGGGCGCCGGGCCCGTGGAACAGCTCGCCATCCAGCAGGAGATGGCCGCCGCCGGCGTCCGGGTGGCCGAACTGGGCATCGCCACCTGGGTGGTGCCGGCCCTCCTCGCCCACGGCACGGCCGCCCAGCAGGAGCGGTACCTGCCGCCCACCCTCCGCGGCGACCTGACGTGGTGCCAGCTCTTCTCGGAGCCGGAGGCCGGATCGGACCTGGCGTCGCTGCGCACCCGCGCCGAGCGCACCGCGGACGGCCGGTGGCGGGTCAACGGCCAGAAGGTGTGGACCTCGGCCGCGCGGACCGCCGGCCACGGCATCCTGCTCGCCCGCACCGACCCGGACGCGCCCAAGCACCGCGGCCTGACCTTCTTCGTCGTCGACATGGCGAGCCCGGGCGTCGACGTCCGCCCGCTGAAGGAGATCACCGGCGACGCCCTCTTCAACGAGGTCTACCTGGACGACGTGCTGCTGCCGGCGGACGCGGCGGTCGGCGCGGTCGGCGACGGCTGGCGGGTGGCCCGCACCACCCTCGGCAACGAACGCGTCCACATGGCCGACCAAGTGGCCTTCGACACCGGCCTGGAGGCCCTGTTGGCGCGCACCGCCGACCTCGACGGCGCCCTCCGCGCCCGCCTCGGCGCGCTGGTCGCCGAGGCGCACGCGCTCGGCTGCATCGGGCTGCGCACCACCCTCCAGCGGGTCGCGGGCGAGGAGCCGGGCGCCGGCGCCAGCGTCCGCAAGCTGGTGCAGACCGCGCACCAGCAGAAGGTCGCCGACCTCGCCCTGGAACTGCTCGGCCCGGCCGGCGCGGTCAACGAGGGCCCCGGCGAGCGGGCCCTGCACGGCTTTTTGATGTCGCGCTGCCTGACCATCGCCGGCGGCACCACCCAGATCCAGCTCAACGTCGTCGCGGAGCGCCTGCTCGGCCTGCCCCGCGACCCCGAGCCCCGCCCCCTCATCTGACCGCACGCATCTGGCCCAGGAGGTCCGCATGGCCGGCACGGCGTACATCATCGGCGTCGGGATGACCCGCTTCGAGAAGCCCGAGACCCGCGACTGGCAGTACTGGGACATGGCGCGTGAGGCGGGCGGCGCGGCCCTCGCCGACGCCGCCGTCGGCTACGACGCGATCGAGCAGGCGTCGGTCGGCTACTGCTTCCAGCCGTCCACCGCCGGCCAGCGCGCCGTCTACGAACTGGGCCTGACCGGCATCCCCGTCTACAACGTCAACAACAACTGCGCCACCGGCTCCACCGCGCTGATGATGGCCCGCCAGTTCGTCGCCTCGGGCCTCAACGACTGCGTCCTGGCGCTGGGCTTCGAGAAGATGAAGCGCGGCGCGCTGGGCGGGGGTTCGGACACGGGCGACTTCAAGGTCTCGCCCGTTGCCCGGCATTACGGGGTGATGGCCGCGGCGCACGGCTTCGAGACGACCCCGCCCACCGCCCAGATCTTCGGCAACGCGGCCCGCGAGCACATGGACCGCCACGGCACCACCGCCGAACAGCTCGCCATGGTCGGCGCCAAGAACCACCGGCACTCCGTGCACAACCCCTACGCCCAGTTCCGGGACGCGTACACGGTCGGGGAGGTCCTCGCCGCGCGCACCGTGCACCGGCCGCTCACCAAGCTCCAGTGCTCGCCGACCTCGGACGGCGCCGCCGCGGCGGTGGTCGCCTCGGAGCGGTTCGTCCGCGAACGCGGCCTGGCCGACCGGGCGGTGGAGATCGCCGCCCAGGCCATGACCACCGACACCGAGGAGAGCTTCGCCTCCGGCTCCTGCATCGACGTGGTCGGCGCCCCGCTGACCCGCGACGCGGCCCGCCAGGTCTACGCGGCCGCCGGCCTGGGCATCGAGGACGTCGACGTCATCGAGCTGCACGACTGCTTCTCCGTCAACGAGCTGCTGACCTATGAGGCGTTGGGGATGTGCGCGCCCGGCGAGTCGGGGAAGCTGATCGCCGACGGCGCCACGACCCACGGCGGCCGTTGGGTGGTCAACCCGTCCGGCGGCCTGATCTCCAAGGGGCACCCGCTGGGCGCCACCGGCCTGGCCCAAGCCGCCGAACTGGTCTGGCAGTTGCGCGGCACGGCCGGCGACCGGCAGGTCCCCGGCGCCCGCGTCGGCCTCGCCCACAACATCGGCCTGGGCGGCGCGGCGGTGGTGACGCTGCTGCGGAGGTGAGCGCCGGGGTCGGTGTGGTGCGAGGGGCGGTTCGCGTACCGTCGGGGTGACGATCGTCCTTCCCCTGACCTGAGGAGCCCTCCCCACATGAAGGCCCTGCTCTGGCTGCTGCTCGTGGCCGCCCTCGTCTTCAACCTCGCCACCTACGCGCTGTGGGACGGCTCGTTGCGGGCGGTGCTGAGCCTCGGCTCCGGTGCGGTCTGCCTCGCCTGCGGAGGCGGGCTGTGGCTGCTGCGCGGCCGGCGCGCGCAGGAGGCGTAGGCACGGTGCACGGGGACGTAGGCCAGGGCCCTTCGCCCCGGCCTACGTCCCGCGTCCTAGGCCCGCGCGCGCGGCGAATGCCCCGTTATCCCGATGCGCGGGGCGCGCGTGCGGTGCGAGCATGGCCGGCATGCCCCCGATAGCCACCCCTTCCACGCTGTCCGCGACCGAGCGCCGGACGGCGGCGCCGGCCTGGCTGGTGATGCTGCTGGTCTGCGCCGGACAGTTCCTGGTCGTGCTGGACGTCTCCGTCGTCAACGTGGCGCTGCCCGCCATGCGGTCCGGCCTCGGCCTGACCGAGCTGGGCCTCCAGTGGATCGTCAACGCCTATGTGATCACCTTCGCCGGCTTCATGCTGCTCGGCGGCCGGGCCGCCGACATCTTCGGCCGCAAGCGGATCTTTGTGGTGGGGCTGGCGCTGTTCACCGTCGCGAGCCTGGCCGGCGGGCTCGCCCAGCAGCCCTGGCAGTTGATCGCCGCCCGCACCATCCAGGGCGTGGGCGCCGCGGTGCTCTCCCCGGCCACCCTCACCATCCTCACCACCTCGTTCCCGGCCGGCCCGGCCCGTACCCGGGCGATCGCGACCTGGACGGCGGTCGGCGCGGGCGGCGGCGCGGTGGGCGGCCTGGTCGGCGGCGTCCTCACCCAGTACCTGTCGTGGCGGTGGGTGCTGTTGATCAACGTGCCGGTGGGCGCGCTGGTGTTGACCGGTGCGGCGCTGTGGCTGGCCGAGAGCCGGCACGGCACCGGACGGCGGCTGGACGTGCCCGGCGCACTGCTGGTGACCGGCGGGCTGGGCCTGGTGGCGTACGGCATCGTGCAGACCGAGACGCACGGTTGGGGGTCGGCGGCCGCCCTGCTGCCGCTGGCCGCCGGACTGCTGGTGGTCGCCGCCTTCGTCGCCGTCGAGGCGCGCACCAAGGCGCCGCTGATGCCGCTGGGGCTGTTCCGGCTGCGGTCGGCCTCCTCGGCGAACGCGGCGATGGTGCTGTCCGGCGCCGCGATGTTCTCCATGTGGTACTTCCTGTCGCTCTACACGCAGAACGTCCTCTCCTACAGCCCCCTCCAGGCCGGGCTCTCCTTCCTGCCGCACTCGCTGTCGATCGTGCTCGGCTCGAAGGCGGCGCCCCGCCTGATGAACCGGGTCGGCGCCAAGACGCTGGCGGTCTGCGGCGCGGTGATCTCGCTGTGCGGGATGTTCTGGCAGAGCACGCTGACGGTCGACGGGACCTACCTCGGGACGATCCTCGGCCCCGGCATCCTGATGGCGCTGGGCGCCGGGCTGACCGCGACGCCGATCGCGGCCATCGCGACCTCCGGCGCCGGCCCCTCCGAACAGGGCCTGGTCTCCGGCCTGATCAACACCTCCCGGCAGATGGGCGGCGCGCTGGGCCTGTCGGTGCTCTCCACCGTCGCGGCCTCCCAGATCGCCGCCGGCCACGGCCGGGCGGCCCTGGCCAGCGGCTACGGCACGGCCTTCCTGGTCGGCGGGATGGTGCTGGCCGGCAGCATCGTGCTGATGCTGCTCGCGCTGCCCCGCCGGCGCGCGGACGTCGGCCACGGCTAGGGCCTGCCCGAACCCGATCGGGCCGCCCGGGCCCCGACGCGCCCGCTACAGCCAGCCGTTGCGGCGGGCCGCGCGGACCGCCTCCATGCGGTTGCGGGTGCCGGTCTTGCCGATGGCGGACGAGAGGTAGTTGCGGACCGTGGCCTGCGAGAGGTGCAGCTTGGCGGCGATGTCGGCGACCGTCGCGCCGTCCACGGCGGCGGTCAGCACCTCGCGCTCGCGCGGGGTCAGCGGATTGGGCCCGGCGCTCAACGCGGCGGCGGCCAGCCCCGGATCGATCACCCGCTCCCCGGCCAGCACCCGGCGGATCGCCGCCGCCAGGTCCTCCACCGGGCCGTCCTTCACCAGGAAGCCCGAGGCCCCGGCCTCCATGGCGCGGCGCAGATAGCCGGGCCGCCCGAAGGTCGTGACGATCAGCACCTTGCACGACGGCAGCCGGTCGCGCAGCTCGGCGGCGGCGTCCAGCCCGCTGAGACCGGGCAGTTCGATGTCGAGCAGCGCGACGTCCGGCCGGGACACCAGCGCCGTCGGGACGATCTCGTCGCCGGCCGGCACCTGGGCCACCACCTCCATGTCCGCTTCGAGGTCGAGCAGCAGCGCCAGCGCGCCCCGCATCATCCGCTGGTCCTCGGCCAGCAGGATCCTGATCACCCGGCCCACTCCTCATCCGCCAGATCGCCCGCGCCCACCGGTAGTTCGGCGGTCACCCGGAAGCCGCGCCGGCCGTCGGGGCCGCTGCGCAGCGTGCCGCCCGCCGCGGCCAGCCGCTCGGCCAGCCCCGTCAGGCCCGTGCCGCCCGTGGCGGCGCCGGGCGCGGCGGCGGCCGTGCCGTCCGCGCCCGCCGGTCCGGAGCCCAGGGGACCCCGCCCGTCGTCCGTGATCGTCAGCCGCACCCGCTCGTCGTCGGTGTGTACGTCGATCTCGCAGCGGGTGGCGCCGCTGTGCCGGACGGCGTTGGTGACGCCCTCGCGGACCACCCAGCCCAGCAGCGCCTCGGCCTGCGGCGGCAGCGGCGGACCGGCCCGCCGCACCACCGGCTCGATGCCGGCGCCGTCCAACGCCGAACGGGCCCGGTCGAGTTCGGTACCCAGGCTGCCCTCGCGGTAGCCGCTGACCGCCTCCCGGACCTCGGTCAGCGCCTGCCGGCCCACCGCCTCGATGTCCGCGGCCTGGGCCAGCGCCGCGTCGAGGTCGCGGGGCGCCAGCCGGCGCACCGCCTCCGCCTTCACCACCACCACGGACAGGGTGTGCCCCAAGAGGTCGTGCAGGTCGCGGGAGAACCGCAGCCGCTCCTTCTCCACGGCGCTGCGGGCCAGCTCCTGACGGGTGGCCCGCAGCTCGTTGTTGGTGTCGAAGAGGCTGAGGACGGTGGCCGTCACCATCCCGGACAGGAACGTGCCGTAGCCGATGCCGAACGAGCCCCAGGGGTCGTCGGCGTACCAGCCGGACAGGAACCCGGCCGAGCCGCTGAGCGCGATCAGCCAGAGCGCCAGCGGCTTGCCGCGCAGCGCCCGCACCGTGCCGGAGGCCAGCGACAGCAGCGGGAAGAACAGGAACCACTCGCCGCCGAAGCCGAGCGCGACGGCGACGGTGACCGCGGTCAGCGCGGCCAGGGCGTAGAGCGGGTAACGGGTGTCGCGCCGGCGGGGGTCGAAGGCGGAGAAGACGACCGTGATGTAGAGGGAGTTGAAGGTCAGCAGTCCGGCGCCGGCCAGCCAGGGATTGCCGGCCTTGCCCTGGATGATGTTGGAGAACGCGCCCATCCCCATCAGCAGCCAGGGCAGGAAGGCGTACCGGCCGGGCCCCTTGTCCACCCGCCCGGTCGACTCCGCCGCCGTGCACCCGTGCCGCTCCGCCGCGCCGTCGGGCGCCGCGTCCCGCTCCGGCCGTCCGCTGTCCGGCCTCATGTCGCCCACTGTCTCGTCCTGCTCACCACTCCGTGTCCTTCCCCGTGATCTTCCCGGCCGCCCGGCCGCCCGCGCTCGCAGCGCGTGACCGCCGAAGCGTGCCAGCCGGTCGGCCGGCACCGCCACTGTCCGCGGGCTCGGCGCGGCGGCGTTCCCCCGTGCCGCCGCCGCGCTCCGCCCGACACCCCTGACGTTACGGAGCGTGGCGACCCGGCGGCAGTGCCGAATGTGGGGAATGACCACTGACAAATGTCACGGCCGGCGCGCGCCGTGCGGCGGGCGCGTTCCCGTAGGGGCCGTCGCCCGCGATATCTGACATATCGTCAGGGGTCTTCCGGGTGCCGCCCGCATCGGCTATACATGACTGCCATCGGCTAGAACGCGTTCTAGAAGCAGTGTGCCGACGCGCGCGGGCCCGCCGATCCGAGACGACCCCGGCACGGCCGACGGTGCGGACGGCCGGGCCGGGGTCTCGACACCGTGGTGAAGGAGAGCAGCACCCCCATGCCCATCGACGCCGCCAAGGCCACCTCCGCCGAGCCGCGGACCACCGAACTCGCCTGGGACCACAAGGACGTCCAGCTCTACCACCTCGGCATCGGCGCCGGCGCGGCCACCCCGGAGAGGCCGGGCGCCGCCACCGACCCCGACGAGCTCCGCTACACCCTGGAGAGCGCCCTGCACGTGCTGCCCAGCTTCGCCACCGTCGCCGGCGGCGGGATGGCGCTGGCCGGCGGCCTCTCCGCCCCCGGCATCGACGTCGACCTGGCCGCCGTCCTGCACGGCGGGCAGACCGTCACCGTGCACCGCCCGCTGCCCGTGCGCGGCCGCGCCACCCAGACCTCCACCGTCCCGGCCGTCTACGACAAGGGCAAGGCCGCCGTCATCGTGCTGCGCTCCGAAGTGGCCGACGACGACGGGCCGTTGTGGACCTGCGACACCCAGATCTTCGTCCGCGGCGAGGGCGGCTTCGGCGGCGAGCGCGGCCCGTCGGTCCGCGGCGAGGCGCCCGACCGGGCGCCCGACCTGACCACCGAGCGCCTGATCCGCGCCGACCAGGCGCTGCTCTACCGCCTGTCCGGCGACTGGAACCCACTGCACGCCGACCCGGAGTTCGCCAAGCTGGCCGGCTTCGACCGGCCGATCCTGCACGGCCTGTGCTCGTACGGGGTGACGCTGAAGGCGGTGGTGGACACCGCGCTCGACGGGGACGTCACCCGGGTGCGGTCGTACACGGCGCGGTTCGCGGGCGTGGTGTTCCCCGGCGAGACGCTGCGGATCCGCCTGTGGCGGGAGGAGCGCGAGGGCGGCGGCCGCATCCGGGTCGCGGTCACCGCGGTCGAGCGGGACGACGCGCCGGTCCTGGCGGACACCGTGGTCGAGCACGACTAGCCGCGCACACCAAGCCCGTCCGGCGCCTGCGGACACGCGGCCGCCGGGCCGCGACGATCCGACGACACCACCGGGCGGGACCGGAAAGCCGTACGTACGAGAGGAGGCGCTCGCATGCGCGCAGCCGTACAGCACGAGACGGGACGGAACGAGCTGGAGGTGCTCGACGACGTCGAGGCGGTGGGGTTCGGGCCCGGCCGGGTCCGGATCCGCATCCGGGCCAGCGGACTGTGCCACTCCGACCTCTCCGCGATGAGCGGGGTGCTGCCCCAACCCACGCCGTTCGTCCCGGGGCACGAGGGGGCCGGGGAGATCCTCGACGTCGGCGACGGGGTCACCGACCTGAAGGCCGGCGACCGGGTCCTGATGTGCTGGCTGCCCGCCTGCGGGAGCTGCCCGTCCTGTCGGCGCGGCCAGAGCCATCTGTGCCTGGCCGGCTTCATGAACGCCGGCACCCCCAACTTCCGGCGCCCCGGCGGCGAGGTCTTCGGCTTCGCCGGGACCGGCACCTTCGCCGAGGAGGTGGTGGTCGCCGCCAACTGCGCGGTCCCGATCCCCGACGACGTCCCCTACGAGATCGCCGCCCTGATCGGCTGCGGGGTCACCACCGGGCTCGGCGCCGCCTTCAACACCGCCAAGGTGGAGGCCGGTTCGTCAGTCGCGGTGATCGGCTGCGGCGGCGTCGGCATCTCCGTCCTCCAGGGGGCGCGGGCCTGCGGCGCCGCCCAGATCGTCGCCGTCGACCCGGTGGCGAGCCGTCGGGAGGCCGCCCTCCGCTTCGGCGCCACCGAGGCCGTCGCCCCGGACGAACTCGCCGGCGCCAAGGCCAGGATCACCGCCGGCGAGGGCTTCGACTACGTCTTCGAGGTCGTCGGCAAGTCCGCCACCGCCCGCACCGCCTACGAGATCACCCGGCGCGGCGGCACCCTCTGCGTGGTCGGCGCCGGCGCACTGGACGACACCTTCCAGGTCAGCATGTTCGAGCTGTTCTTCGACGAGAAGCGGATCCTGCCGTCCCTCTACGGGGGCGCGGACGTGCTGCGCTCCTACGAGCGGGCCATCGCCCTGTGGCGGGCCGGCCGGATCGACCTCGAAGGGCTGATCACCCACCGGGTCCGGCTCGACGGCGTCAACGACGCGCTGGACCAGATGCGTTCGGGCACCGCGCTGCGCACCTGCATCGAGATCTGACGTCGACGGGACGGGAGAGGACACGCATGGCACAGCCACTGGAGGGCCTGACCGCGCTCGTCACCGGCGCCGGGCGCGGCCTGGGTCGGGCCGAGGCCCTGGAGCTCGCCCGGCTCGGCGCCCGGGTCGTCGTCAACGACTTCGGCCAGCCGGGCAGGGACGGTTCGGGGGCGGCCTCGGCGGCACCGGCCGAGGCCGTCGCCGAGGAGATCCGCGCGGCCGGCGGCCAGGCCGTCGCGCACACCGGCGACGTCGCCGACCACCAACAGGCCGGCGCTCTCGTCCAGTTGGCGATCGACACCTACGGTCGACTGGACGTCCTGGTCAACAACGCGGGCATCCTGCGCGACCGGATGGTGTTCTCGATGACCGAGGACGAGTGGGACGCGGTGATCCGGGTGCACCTCAAGGGCCACTTCAACACCACCCATTTCGCCGCCGCCCACTGGCGCGCCCGTTCCAAGGAGGCCGGCGGCCCAGTCTTCGGCCGGATCGTCAACACCTCCTCCGAGGCGTTCCTCGCCGGCTCGGCCGGCCAGCCCAACTACGCCGCGGCCAAGGGCGGCATCGTGGGCCTGACCACCTCCACGGCGCTGGCGCTGGCCAAGTACGGCGTGACCGCCAACGCCATCTGCCCGCGCGCCCGCACCCGGATGACCGAGGACGTCTTCGCCGGCTTCGCGGCCCCCGAGGACGGCCGGCCCGACCCGTTGGCGCCCGAGCACGTCGCGCCGCTCGTCGGCTACCTCGCCTCGCCGGCCGCCGCCGGCGTCAACGGCCAACTCCTGGTCGTCCACGGCGGCATGGTCGCGATCGCCGAACGCCCGCGGATCGCCGCGAAGTTCGACACCGCAAAGGACGTCTTCAGCTACGAGGAGTTGGACGGCCTGCTCACCCCGTACTACGCGGGGCGGCCGGCCCACGAGACCTTCGCGGCCGCCGAGGTGCTGGGCCTCAAGCACGACTGACGCGCGCACCGCGGACGCCCGGGGCGTGAAGACGGCCGTGGGGGGGGGGGGGGGGGCCCGGGGCCGCGCGCCCCCCCCCCCCCCCCGCGGCGCGCCCCCGCCCCATCACACCGCAACCGCGGACCGGGGGTGACGGCGCCCCC
>NZ_JBIVXW010000119.1:0-15669 GCF_044769405.1 Streptomyces sp. NPDC090442 | reverse complement strand
ATCACAACATCCTTGTCTGGCAGGGGAGAAGGGCCTGCCAGGAACCAACCTCCCAACAAAACACACCAGAACTAAGCAGCGACACCCTACTAGGGGGCCGGCTCGGGCTTGCTCTGTGATCCATTGGTGATACCTGTCAGCCGAAAGTCGACAATGCACAGGGGCCGGTGGGGTAACTGTCAAAAACTACAGCGCATGTGATGTTTCATCAGGCAAGATACCTCAAGGCTCTCGACGCGGGTACCCGCAGTACGGAGCCTGCGGGTGCACGATGTGCACCCGGCCCGTCGGCACCGGATCAGGACCACCAGCACGACCCCACACGCATGATGGACTGCCGGCAACCCGTTTCCGGCAACTGCTCCCGCTCCTCGCACTCCGCGACGGCCTGGCGGCCCGAGCCGACCGGTGCGCGGAGGCCTGCGCGGGTACAAGCGGACATCGAAGTGACGGAATCGGGCGGGCCATTGCGCCTGGTACGTGACACCCGCGCACGCAAAGCCCCGGCATGGATGTCCGCCTCCGTGCCGGCCTATGGGCACCAATACTCTGATCCCGGCTGCCAAGCCCCATCGAAGCCAGGGATCTCATCATCGTGGCGGTTCCTGGAGGCCACGACTCCCGCCCCCTGCTGCCACAGCCTCCACGGTGCGAGGAGAAGCACGGGTCGCGGTCTGCGGCTCTGGAACGGGACTCCAGGGGCGGTGTCATGCCCGTCGCAGTCAACTCGAAGGCAGACAGGGCGTGTTCCGGTGATGGTGGATCCGAGGGAGCTTCGGGATACGGCGGGCAACGGACACACAGGGGCGTGAGGGTGTCGGGGAGGAATTTCCTCCCTCCAGTGACAGGCCGGAACTCGAACCGCACTCAGTCGAGACGAGTCGGCCAAGACCGATCTGGAGCACGGCCTGCCGCGGCACGGCCCGGCTCGCGACCGAGCCCAACTCGTCGCCGAGATCCAACGACAAGTCCGGTGTGAGCGGCGGCAAATGACCAGAGAGTACGGGGGCGGCTGCGATTGGCCCTCTCAGCCATGCGGCGCTCCGCTGCGTATCGGACAGTTGGGCCTGATTCCGAAAGGCAGTCAACTATTTATCTGTGTCATCAACTTTGGGAGTCCCTTGGACCCAGCTTTGTTGAACTAGCGTTCGCGCCGGTTCAGGGAATCTCATGTCGAATCTATGCCAATGCGAGGCGAGCCTCCCCATCCCGCCTCGCCTGGAAGGAAGTTCAATGATCCGATCGCACAGTCGGAAGGCTGGTGGCGGTGCCGTCATGCGCCGTGGCTCTGTTGTGACGGTGTTCGCGGCGGCGGGAGTTTTTGCCGCCGCGACGCCGGGGGTGGCGGACGGCCAGATCCGCAGCGGCCCCACTGCGGCCCTGGAAGGGCTCGTGGTGTGGGACAAGGTCCAAATCAAGAGAAACGGGCGTCTGGAGCAGGTGGATGCCGGACTGCTCGGCCTGAAGGTTGCAGGCACGGGCCGCCTGTACACCTATTGCATCGAGCTCTTCCAGCCCACCTACCGCGGCACTCAATACCAGGAGACGCCCTGGAAGGAGAGCTCGCTGCAAAACAATCCCGACGCCGGCAAGGTCAACTGGATCCTGCAGAACTCCTACCCGCAGGTGAAGGACCTTGCAGCGCTCGGCAGGGCGGCGGGCACCGACCAGCCGCTCACCGAGAAGCAGGCCGCAGCCGGTACCCAGGCCGCGATCTGGCGGTTCTCCGACCGCGTCGAGACCTATGCCAAGGATCCGGCGGCCGACAAGCTCGCCAATTACCTTGAGGCGCAGGCCCAACCCCTACAAGAGCCGAACGCCTCTCTGTCCTTCGACAAGCAGTCCGTCTCGGGCAAGAGCGGTGAGCGGCTGGGGCCGCTCACCCTCACCACGACATCCTCGAACGTCCGCGTGGGACTGATCTCCGAGGAGAGGGGCGTCAATCTGGTCGACGCCGACGGGAAACCGGTGACCACCGCCTCCAACGGCTCGCGCCTGTACGTCGATGTGCCCAAGCGGGCTGCTGCCGGGTCCGCCAAGCTCCGGGTCGAGGCCACCACCACGGTCCCCGTGGGGCGGGTGTTCACGGGCACCGACCAGAACAAGTCCTTCCAGAAGCTGATCCTGGCCGACTGCACCGGCAGCACCGTCACGGCCGCAGCGTCCATCGACTGGACCCTGCCCTCTCCCCCCGCGCCGCCCACTACGCCGCCTACTCCCACCACGCCGCCCACCGCCCCGGGCTGCACCGACAAGTGCTCCCCGTCCACCACTCCGCCCTCTCCCCCCGCGCCGCCCACTACGCCGCCTACTCCCACCACACCGCCCACTACCCCGGGCTGCACCGACAAGTGCTCCCCGCCGCCGCCCCCGCCGAGCGACCTGCCCCTGCCTCCGCCCCCGCCCAAGGCCCCGGACATGCCTCCGCCCCCGCCCAAGGCCCCGAGCGTGCCTCCGCCCACTGCGCAGGCGCCGTCCACCGCTCCGGCCAAGCCCGCCACTTCGACGGCCGGTGCCTCGCCTTCGACTGGTACGCCGAGCACCGATTCCGGAGCCTCCTCCAAAGGTGACCTTGCGGCCACCGGAGCCAGCACCATCAGCCGCGTGGCGGGTATCGGGGCCGCGGTCCTGCTGGCCGCAGGCGTCACGATTGTTGTTCTGAGCAACCGCCGTAAGGGCCGCGCGAGCAAGTGACCCTGGGCACATGCACCTTCCATGGACGAGTTGCCCGGAGAGAGAGGAGACACCCGGTGAGTGCCGACCGAAACAGCCCCCGCGGGCGTGCGGTGAAACCCATCCGGCCCTGGTGAGGGCCTCGTCTTCCAGCGGCCCGGATGCCCCGAAGGCATGCACTGACCAGCGGCAGGCGTGTCCATGAGGATGGCCCCGGCAATCGCGCCGGGGCCATCCGTCGTCCTCCGTCGGCGCGCGCCCTCGTGCCCTACCGGCCCGTGGGACATCGTGTACCGAGATATCCCACCGGTCGGACGCGTCGGCTCGGATTCCCGGCACCATCAGCCGCCTTGAGCCCCCTTTCTCTCTGTGGACCTCGGGAACGGTGCCATCCGACCGCAGGGCCGCCGACGAGGCTCCGGCCGCACTGGTCCACTCGACGACAACCCCAAGGGGCCCCGCAGCCAGTCGCGTTGCCCTGGGAGACCATCAGGTACACGGCCGACTCCCGGGCCCGGGCCCGGAACCCATGCGGGAGGTTCACCGGCATCCGGGCGTTCAAGACGGACAGCACCACCACCCGGCCGATGCCGGCCGACATCTGGTTCATCGAACCGTCCGACCCGGTCTTCGGCAGCGTCCCCGGCCACGTCGGCGTCCGCCGGCGGGCGGCCCGGCTGCACGATCTGTGCGAGGGCACTACCAGCGCTGGAACAACCAAGGACGCCCAGACAAGGGCGAATTCGCAGTCAAGACGTCCGCGTCGCTGCGCGGCCACGGCGTGCTGCCGGCCTGTCGGGTCGAGGGCTGCGGATACGGCAGGAACAGCACCGGTCTGCGCGTCGCACACGTACGCCGAGTGTTCGAGAGCGACGAGGGCCTTCTTCTTGCCAAGGCAGGACATGAGCCGGTGGCGGGCGCCGAGGTAGGCGGTGTCCCGGGTGCGGGAGGCGGCCATGGCCGCGGTGCCCGGCGCGGCGCCGAGCCACCGGTTCCCGTGACGCCGGCGGCCGGACCGGTGTCTACCGGGCGGTCTCCGCGATGAGGGCTTCGGTGACACCCTGACCGACGCCGGGGATGGTTCGAGCAGCCAGCCCGGGGTAGCGACCGCGAGGGTTTCCAGGGCCGCGCGCGTCGTCTCCGGCGCCAGTTCCAGGCGGTTCAACAGGCGGATCGCAGCATGCACATGGGCGGCGGCGGTGCGCTGCCGACCGCCGCGCTCCAGCAGACGGTGTTACCGCAGGTGCCGCAGCAGGAAGGTCAGCAGCCGGTCCGTCTGAGAGTTCTCCCTGGTCAGACGAGCGCGGAACTCGCTGATTACCGAGGCGTCGAATCCCGGATCCTCCAACGGCAGGCCCAGGAGGAACTTCCAGTCCACACGCCGCACACGACCTCCGCGCCCTGACGGTCCGTCAGGCTCCCGGCGAACCGCAGCACCGAGGCCATGGCCAGCCGGGCCGGCAAGGTGGACGGATGCCCGCGAGCGGCGAACTGGCCGGCGATCTCCTCGTCGATGCAGACCTCGCCCAGCGCATCGCGCATCCGGATCGCCGGCGATCCTTTCGAGAACGCGGCCCGCGCGACCTGCTCCGTCAACGCCGAAACCTCATAACACGGCCTGGGCCACAACGAGATGACGGATCACCCCACCCGATCCCCCACGAACGGCCGTACGCTCTCACCGTCCCGCCCGAACGAACAGCACGCAAGATCCGGTGTGAAGAGACCAGCAGAGTCACCCCTGGGGTCACCTCCTGAGCGCTGCTCCCCCGGAACAAGGACACCTACCCCAGCGCCTACTGCCGGCGTATCGCCGCCCGGCACGGCAGGCAGCGTGCGTGCGTCGCGGTCATGCACCAACTCGCCATCGCCATCTGGCACATCCTCCGGAACAAGACCGTCTACCACGACCTCGGAGTCGCCCACTTCACCGGACGCGACCTCGAACGAGCCATGCGGCGCATGACCAAGGAAGCCAACTACCCTGGCCTCATCGCCCACTTGACCCCCTCCCATTTCAGAGAAACCTCCGAATCACGCGTATCACTCTTGTTGCATCTTCTGTCAACTTTCTGCCACGCAGATTGTTGCAACAGTGGCCATAGCCTCGGAAGCAGACCGCCTGTCTAGGCAAGAACTGAGGAGGCGTCATGAGGCTTAGGAGCATGGGAAGGTGAACCACTTTCCCCGGGTGTCCGACGAGTCGGCGGGCCACCGTATGAGGCTTTACGGCACGGCCTACGCCGTGTTCAGAGCACGGAGCCTCCGACCAGGTGTGCCGGCGTAACGGCCGAACCCCTCCTGCCGGTACGCCGGTTGCCCCCGACCGTTGCAAGAGGACAGTCACCTGCGACGGCTTCGCTTCCGATGCCGCGGCCGCTGCTCCGCCGCCGCAGCCACGATCCGGCGCGGCCGCCTGCCGCCTCGTGTACTGCCTGCTCTTTTCTCTGCCCGTGGACGGAAGAGAGCTGTTCAGCCGGAGCAGGTACTTGCCAGTGCATGCAGGGCTGAACCCGTAGCTGCGCTTTCTGCTCCCCGCGCAAGGCGGCGGTTCGCTCGTGAGGGCGTCGGCTGGAATACCTGTCTAACCGATGGCGAGATCGACTGGGTCTTTCCGGTACGTAGGCGCTCCCACAACCTCATTTGTTCCAGACGCAGTTATGCGGCGTGATATCACGAAGAGGTTTTATCGTGTCCATGTATATGAACGAAGAATTTCCCAAAAAACAGCGAGCTCGGCGCTCCGATGCGGGGACCCAGTCGGGGCGTGGGCAGCGCGAGCAGGAGTCCTTGAGCGACCCGGCCCCCGGTGCGGCCGGGTTCGGGGAATGGGCAAGGCAAGAGGGGGTGGAGGAGCTGTGGCGTCGTGAAGGAGGGGAACTGTACCGGACAGCGCAGCAGTTCAGCGTGGAGCAGGACCGGCTTGCCGATCCGTTGGTCAAGCCGACTGGGCGCTCCTGGCGTGAGATGACCATTGCCCAACTCGCAACCTGGGCGCTCGGGCTGTCCTCCGCCACCGCTCCTGGCGAGGCACCGTCCCAGCCGCCACAGGCGACACCGTCACAAGGCACTGGGAAGACGCACCCTTGGCCAGACGGGCCGGAGCTGCGTGACCGGGAGCGGAGGAGGGACGGAGACGGCCCGAGGTCGACCGGATGGCCGGGCATGCTGCAGAGGACCACCGGCGCCGCGTTCCGGAGTGAGGCTGAGCAGAGGGCCTTGCATGCCTGGATCGCACCGCATCTGAAAAGGCATCAGGCTCACCACCAGGGGCTGAATCCTCCCGCCTCCGCCTGGCCGCTTCCTGGTGCGGGGGCCAGTCCACTCCCCGCCAGCGAGCTCAACCCGGCAGAGAGAACAGCGGAATCTGTCGCGGATGGCAAGACACAGCACACGGGGCATCTGTCCCGCAACGATCAGCTTGCAGGTGACCTCGCCGTAGCCATGGGTCTGGCCTGGGGCAGAGCCCAGGCCAGGGCACCACGGGACGGAGGCTGGGCCCAGGCCGAGACGGAAGCCGACGCCGAAGCCCGAGCCGGGAACGAGGCCGAGGCCCAGTTCTGGGCCCGGACCTGGGCCCGGACCTGGGCCCGGGACAAGGCCGCGGAATGGGACCTGGCCGGGGCTCTGGCCGAGGAACTGCTTGAGGCGCAGATCGAGGAACGGGCCGGCGCGGCCAGCCACGACACAGCCCCAGCCGTCCTGACCAGGGAACAGGCTCAGACTCAGGCCCAGGCCCTGACCGAAGCCTGGACCGAGAACCTGGCCGAGGACCTGTATCAGAAATGGCTCCGGACACAGCCCGGCGAGATCAGTCAAGGCACTGCTCCGCTCACCCAGGCCCGGACTTCGGTCGAGACCCTGGTCAAGAACTGGGCCACGAGCTCCTACCAGGAACCTCCTGAGACTCAGCTCGAAGAGCAGTCCGACGGCTCTCGCAGGACACGGAGGTCCGCCGGCACCGGCGAAGACCCGCTGCGCATACTCCAGGCCAGCCTGGATGCCGCATCCGCCAATGCTAGGGCGGAGGCAGGGCAGCGCTACGTAGACGAAACCGTGAGAAAGGTTCTCAAGGAAGCTGTTTCATCAGTCGACATCGGAACCCTATCTCTCGATGAGGAGTTCACCGTCACTTTTCTGCATGCTCCGGCACAGTTTGGCACTACAGGACATCGCGAACGCAAGATGTACACGCTCAGAGAGCTTGCGTTGGGTGTTCCGTACCGCAAGAACATGCTGCACCTGGGCGGGCAGACGACGGTCCATGCTATTACACCGGCTCGGAGCGACTTTCCTTCCGTCGTCTTGCGCGCCCTCAAGGGGGGAGAAATTCGCTCGGGTGTCGCCGAAGAGTTCTCCAGGGATGCGGACCTCCTAGAGAAAGGCGACGCACTCAAAGACGCGTTTACGGGCTTCTCTCGCTCAAGGCTCCGCGGCAGAATGATGAGGCTCATGACCGATTTCACGGATATCGAAGAGGCGCTTTTTGCCTATGCCTGGCTGAATGGGAGCCTGACGGAAAATCTTGTCATCTTCAAGGGCAAGGTCATCCCGGACGTGGTGGGCATAGTAGGGATCCATGAATACTCTGGCCTCCTTGTTTCTGTGGCGACTGGCGAGACGCACTTGTGGCGCAGGGACGACGGCTCGCCGAGATTCCAGGAGTTCATCAAGAAGCATCTGTCCGAGTTCGACCGCGCAGCCGCGAAAGTTGACGACTTCATTCCCGACTTTCCGTGGTACCACCGTGGCATGGATCGGGCCTCTGAGGAGATAAAAGTCAAGGTCTCGAAGCCGCGCATCAAATTTAAGCGCGCTCAGGACAGGGACACCTTCGGCGAGCTCCGCAAGGCATCCTTCCAGCGGCTCAAATCCAATCTCAACGGCTACGTGTACACCAAGGCGGAGCAAGACCAGGATCTGACCGGGCAGTTCGGCCGTGCGGCCGTCCAGGGCGGCGAAATCCTCATGATGCTCGTGATAGCCGCAAACCCCGGCACCGCCGGCGCGCTAGCAGCATTCGCCTCGGGGCTGGGCTTTGGTTTCGGTTCCGCATACTTCAGCGAGATGATCGCAGAGAACACCGACCAGGGAGACGTCTATCGTCAGGCCATGGAAGACGCGCAACTGGACAGGTGGCTGTCCGTCGGCGCAGCGGCCCTGGACTTCAATCTGGCCCTACGCAATATCGGCAAGCAGGTTCCGAAATCCGTCAAAAGCATCTTCGATGTGGTCGGCGATGCGCAGCGAAAAGTTCTTCACGGGCGGGCCGCTCATATCGCATCGAATGGTGCGAAGACGAAAAAGTTCACCCAGGAGATTTCCGGAAATGGAGCGGTCTGCTGGGATGCGGTGGCCAAAGTGCAGAAGATGGCTGGCATCATTACGCCTCAGGAGTTGCAAGCGCTGCGCGCAGTACGCTCGAATAGTTTCGAGGCATATCTCGGGGGTGCCGGGAAGGAGATCGTGAACCGCGAGAGCCTGGCCAACCTGCCCGGAGGATACCGGATAGCCTTCGTAGTCGAGGAAGGCAATCAACGTCAGATGATTCACGCCATGCTGAGCACAGGAGACAGCAAGATGGCAGGGCTGAACAATGCTGGACTTCACAAAAAGCTCTCGCCAGGATTCGCGGAGGTAGACTTCAAGAATGAAGTCAACCGTAACCTGCTGACCTTCTCAGACGACGGCACCACCCGCCTCTTGGAGAGAGGCAAAGTGAGAGTATATGCAGAATCTGGCACTCCGGAGTTCCGTATCGAGACAACGCGTCCGGAGATCACCTCCACCGCTCTCAGCAGCGGTGAGAGCGCCACGAGAGACGGTCTCCTCAGCAGCGCCAGACAACGCTCCACGGGGGAAGGCAAGACCATAGGGAAGCTGATCGAGAACCCGGCGGGCCAGTGCGAGAAGCTGATGACTCCCGTCGCGTCGTTCATGCGCGACAACGGTTTCACCGACATCAAGTACCGGGGCATGGGGATCTGGGACAACGTCTCCGACCGCACCTACATGAACCACTATGCCGTCGTGGGCGAACGCGCCGGGAAGCGCTGGGTCTTCGACCTGTCCGCCGGACAGTTCGGGAACAAGGGCATGCAGGGGCTCGACGGCCCCATCATCGACCTTGAGGAGAACTGGGCCAAGAGGTACGCGGACAGCACCACACGCAAGCTCATCAAGTACCAGGACTTCGATACCGCCGGCAGGGCCACAAGCACGTTCGGTTCCGTCACAGGCCTCGACCCGCTCGACTACATACCGGACAGCACTCTCCTCAACTCCCCGACCTGGTACCAGTTGTCCAAGAGTCCCATGCCCTTCGACAGCAGGGCACTTACAAGGTGAGGTTCCCCCGAGACGTGGGAGGAGTTGACGTTGGGTCAGATGAAACTCATGAGAGACATCCCAGGAGCGTAGATGTCAACTCGTAGCCGATTCCACGCAATGCGACCAGGCGGTTGCCTCGTCGTAGCGGGTGCTGGTCTTGGGGCATCCGTGGAGTATGCCGACGAGCCGGTTGGCGAGCTGGCGCAGCGCGCCGTTGTGGCCGGTGCCGCGGGCTCGTTGCGCTAGTAGGCATGCGCGTTGGGCGAGACACGCAGGGTGCTGAATGCCTGGGTGAGCAGGGCGTCGATGAGTCGGTCGTTGTGGACGGAGCGGGCCAGGGCGACCTTCTTCTTTCCGGAGGCGCGGGTGATCGCCCAAAATGCGCCTCGACCTGCCCTTGCAGGGGCTTGATCTGGGTGTTGAGCACGTCCAGGACGGCGAGCAGTACGCCAACGGAGGCGGCGTGGGCGGCGGTTACGGCCTCCGGCTGACCAAGGTGCCCAGTGCGCAGCGCCGTCTGGATCGCTGCTGTCTTCGAGGCCACGTTTCTGCGGCGGGCGCGCTTCAAAGCGGCGCTGATCTGGGTTGAGGTCACCGAGCGGCTTCCGCCGGGGTGGGGGGCCTTGCCGAGTAGTTCCAGCGTGTCGGGGGCGTCGAGGTCGTCGAAGGCCACGAGCGCGGCGGGGAAGTAGTCGCGCAGCGCGTGCCGCAGTCGCTGGCTGTGCCGGGTGCGCTCCCGAGTCAGCGTTCTGTGGGGGCGGATGACGACCTTGACCGCCTCGGCCTGCGCGAAGTCCCCAGCAACGGGCCGCAGCTGGTGGCTGCGAGTGCGGACCATGTCGGTCAGCACGTGTGCGTCGCCAGGGTCGCTTTTGGCCCTGGCGACCCCAGCCGGTCACGGGATCGGGCGGCCCGCAGGGTTGACCGCCAGTACCGTGTAGCCTGCGGTGATCAGGGCGCGTGCCCACGGGCCCCGGTCGGTCTCGATGCCCACGAGAACCTCGGCCTCGTCGGCCCGCCTCCCAGCCAACTCGCCCAGTATCGCGTGCAGTCGGGCCATCCGGGTCACACCCTCGGGCAGTCGGGCCTTGGCCAACCGGTGGTTGGCCAATCCGGGCGATACAGGTTGATAGGTCTTCCTCTGGTGACCGCGTCCATGCGGGCTTGTAGTTGGGTGGGTGGTGGTCTGGTGGACCATGCCTGCCGCCAACGTTTCAGGGTGATGGACGGGGTCAGCCAGCTGCGGACGTTGCGGATTGCCTGGGGACAGCAAGGTCGGTCGGGGCTGATGGGGCTGAGCGAGGCAAGGAGAGTGCGCTGCAACTACCGCTTGCGTCGCCTCCAGAACGCCCGACGGCGTTGCGCTCACTCAACCCCGGCATTTCCCGCGGCCCGCAAGGCGAAGCCGACTCTATGACAAGGACGTCTCTTCCAAAGACGTCTCTTCCCAACAGGACCGCAACTGTTCCTTCAGAGACGGGACGGACGCGGTATCGCAGGACATCACCACCATGAGCCTGCCGAGCTCGATGCCCTCGGGCTTCTGCACGTAGGACCATCGCGGTCCGGCCCGCAGCAGGGTCTCGAAGAGAACACAGCGCCGACGACAAGACCGACAGTCCCGGGAAAGCGGGGAGCGCTCACGAGGCGGTCCTTCCGTTCGGGTTCAACGCCGAACAGTGGCTGCCTAGCCAGGCTTGTGTCACCCAGTGAGCGCTGACCCCAAGGTGAGCCGCGGGCGCGGCTGCGCCACGATGGCGCGGCGGGTGAGGGGCCGCCTGGGGAGCGAGCGTGCCGACGCGAGGGGCGCGGTATGCGCGCTGCTCGCGTCGGCGTTCATCGATCACCGTGACGGCGGATAGGGGGCGGTACCGCACGCCGAAAGAACAACGCCAAGGACCGTCCACGCCCGGCCAGACGTTCTGGCGCGAGCCGAAAGCCCTCACGGAGCGACGATCACCTGGTACGCCTCACCGTCGATGATGCGGTCGGCCACGACAGCACGGCCGAGTTCTCCTCCCGCGCCCGTGTTCTCACTCCGGGGAACGTGGGCCCGTATACAGGGCGCGCCCGCAGGGTTCCGTACCTTGTCGACGGTCCATACGCCGCCGGTGTTCCGAGGGATGATCTCCGCGCACTGGGCGCCCGGCGTACCGCCCTCCCGGGACTTGGCGAAGGGGAACTCGTCACACGAGTCGTCCCGGACCGTGGGGTCCTTGACGAACTTCGGCGCCCACCGGCACGACCGCTTACGCCGGTCCTTCGCTCTCTGCTCGTCCTTGTCGCGGTGGAGCGGCTTGTCCTCGGTGCCGAAATTATTGAACGTGAGGTTTTTCTGCGCCCACTCGTAGGCGACGGCGGCGGCCCCGTAGAGGGACTGACGGATGGTCACGTTGGCCAGGTGGCCCATGACAATGCAGCCGGGGTACTGGCCGACCTCCGCATCACAACGCAGGTTGGGGCCGGGCCAGTCCGCCGCGAGTTTGAAGGGTCGTTCCGCGTCGGGAAGTGTCCCGATCGCGTGGTAGCTGGGCTGGATGTAGGCGGTGAACCCCTTGGCGACAGGGGAGTTGTAGGTGAGAGTGCTGTGGTCCTTGGTATGGCCGCTACTCAGGACCACAGGCGCACCGCCCCAAGCGGGCGGTCCCGCAACGCACTGGCCGGCGCAGGTGGAGCGCAGGGCCAGCGTCACGGCTTTGATGTTGGCGGTCTTGTCGACGAGACGGACGTCGATGTCCTCCGCCCACTCCGCTTTCGTGGAGCTGAGGTGGGACCCGATCGTGATGCCGACCAGGGCGAGGCCTTCCACCTTCTCGCCATCGCCGAGGAGTTCGTACGTGGCCGCCTTGCCCACGCAGTAGGCGTGGCGGTCGGAGACGATGCTGTCACCGCGGACGCGGTCGCACAGGCCGGATGCGTCGCTGACCGTGGCGGTGCCACGGGGCGGGGCGGGTGCGGATTCCATTTTGAAGCAGGACCAGGCCGCGCCCTGGCGGCCGAGCCGGGAGGTGGGGGCGACCGGCTCGCACGTGCCGTGCCCCTTGGGGGCGGTCTTGGCAGGTGCGGCGGCGGCCGTTTGGGCGCCCCAGGCGAGGAGGGCTGCGGTGAGGGCGAGCGAGGCTATCGCCGCCAGCAGGCGGCCGGTTCGTTTCATGACCAGGATCGAAGCGGCGCGGTGTGTGTGCGCGCCAGATCGGAATAAGCCCGTCCATAACCATTTTTGTCCCATTGCGGGCTCACACCCCCACCCGCGTGGCCACTACGTTCACCCGTTGACCACACACACCACCCACAGGGGGAAGCGCAACGATGCGCCCGACAAGACCCGCCAGCCGCATAGCCAGAGCACTCATAGCCATGACCGCCTCGGCCACCTGCGCCATCACCGCCGTGGGCCTCGCGCCCTCGCCGGCCGCCGCCGCACCCGTCGCACCCGCGCAGACGCCCCAGGCAGGCCAGTCTTGTACGGTGGCCGACCTCGGCACGCGGCACCCGTTCATCAAAACGTCCGAAGTGACCCCGACGATCACCCACTTCAAAGGCTGGTACGTCACCGACGGCTCGACCGGTACCCAATCCGTCAACACCAGCGTCCAGACGACCATCTCCGTATCCGTCGGCCTCAACGGCAACGTCGAAGGCAGCTTCGCCGTCGAAACCCTCGGCAACGTCGGCGCGAGCCTGGGCCTGAACGTCCAGGTGAACTACACGTCCACCAGCAGCACGTCGACGTCCGTCACGTGGAACTTCAGCAATCCCGGCTACTACGGCCTCTACAAGGGCACCAAGAAGGTCACCGGTACGTACGGCAGCCTCAACTGCAACCGCGTCCAACAAGACGACGGCAGTTGGGCGCTGAAGTGGATCGAAGGGGCCGACACCGGCAGCTACACCACCTACACCACCCTCGAAGAAGGCGCGGTGCGCTGCGAGGACAAGGTCCCCGCCAACAGCATCATGCGCAAGGCGCAGGACCTCCTCGACTGTGGCTCCGCCACCGCCACCGCCAAGCACGCGGCGGGCCCGGTCCCCTCGGCAAAGGCCACCGCAGCCCGGCACGCGGCCGAGAGCGCCACCAAGGCCACCAAGAGCGCGAAGAGCGCCCCGGCCACCGCGCCCACCGTACGGGCCGCTCTCAACTGTGGCACCGACGCCTACAAGATCGCCGTACCCGGCAAGCCCCTCTCCTGGGGCGCGCCGCTCCTGGCGGCGGACAGTGTCCGCCTGCGGCCCTCCACGATCTTCAGTGCCCACCTGGACAACTGGCGCCTGTGCAACGTGACGGAGCACGACGGAGTCCTTGAGGCGTCCCTGTGGAACTGGGGCAACGGCGGGTGCGCGACCATCGCCGCGCAGAACGCTGCCAACGAAGGGGCACTCCTGCAGACCGCCCCCTGCGCGGAGGACGACCTCCAGCGGTTCTACATCTACCGCGACGTACCCGGCTCCGGGAAGATCGGCGTCCAGAACAAGTACACCGGCTACATGATCGGCCATGACCGCTACGCCGACGGCGAGTCCCTGCGCCAGTACAGCAGCGGCAGGCAGGACGGCACCGGCACCTACGACCTGGTGAAGGTCTGACCGCCAACCAGCCATAACCGCTCGGGCCTTGGCGATTCCGGCTGGGGCCCGAGCCGTTTGCGGCGGGCGGGTAGCGTGCACCGCCACGCGCTTGCGTTGGGACTGGCTCGGCCCGCTGTGACGGGTGCCGTACGCGTCGACGATCGAGCCGTATCGACCATCAGCTCAATCAACTCGCCCTGGCTGGTGAGATGGCGGTACAGCGATGTGGTGCCGGTCCCCAACTCGGTCGCGATGCGCCGCATCGACCGTACGTCGACGCCCTCGCCGTCGGCGAGTTGGACCACGCAGCGCACGATCTTCGCACCGCTCAGCACCGGGCGGGCGCTCCGCTCCCGGTCACGCATCCAGATCAGGGAGCGGGCTGTGGTCGAGAAGACACGAGAGCAGCGTACGCGTGGGAATACAGTGATCCCGAAGTCGGGAACACCGTTCCCAACGGAGGGGGTTCACATGTCGGAGATTCCAGTGGTGATTGCCGGGGGCGGCACCGTCGGTCTGGCCACCGCCGTCTTCCTCGGCCATCACGGGGTGCGGTCGCTTGTCATCGAGCGCCGAGCGACGCCGTCGAACCACCCGCGTGCGCTGGGGATATCCCTGCGCACACTGGAATTCTTCCGCGAGGTGGGGCTGAGCGAACAGATGGCCGGGGCCGCTGTACAGTCAGCCGCCCTGTGGCGGGCGAAGGCACGCACGGTCGCCGAGATCGACCGCAGCCAGGCACCACCCCGTGCACAACAGAACGCTTCCTTCGCCCTCTCGCCGGAAACACCACTGGGACACTATCCGCAGAACCGGATCGACGCCGTACTCATTCCCGCCGCTCGCGAACGCGGAGCGACCGTCGAGTTCGGCGTCGAGGTGACGGGGGTGCGGCAGGACGCCGACCACGTGTCGGTGACGCTGTCCGACGGACGCATCGTCAGCGCCGACTACCTGGTGGGCGCCGACGGGCTGAACAGTTCGGTGCGCGACGCTCTCGGGGTCGCCACCACCGGACCGGGCGAGATAGGCGACGCCACACTGAACATCCTGTTCAACGCCGATCTCGCCGGCCGCTTCGGATCGATGCCGGCCATGACACAGATCACCCACCCCGACGCGGCGGGCATGCTGCTGGCCGTGGGCGACGGGCGCTGGGTCCTCCACGTCGTTCCAACCCGGGAGGAGGCTCTCTCGAAGGAACGCTGCGCACAGGCGGTCCGCACGGCAATCGGGGCGGACGTACCGGTGGAGATCGTCAGCGTGCTGCCATGGCGCGCGACAATGCGGATGGCGGATGCGTTCCGGTCCGGACGGACGTTCCTGGTAGGCGACGCAGCGCGGGCCGTCTCACCGCTCGGCGCGTTCGGTCTGAACACCGGTGTTGCGGACGCGCACAACCTGGCATGGAAACTGGCCATGGTGCTGGACGGCCAGGCGGGAGACCGGTTGCTGGACAGTTACCACCAGGAGCGCCATGCAGTCGCCGAACTGGTATCGCAGCAGGCGCTGTTGCGCTGGAACAACCCGCGGCTGCACTGGGACCCGAGGGCCGCGGAGGAACGCCGCGCCATCGGTGTGTGGAACGCCCCGATGGTCATCATGGGATACCGCTACAACTCCTCGGCGGTGATCGACCCGGTCGTCGAGCCTCCGTCCACCGAGGACCTCGCGGTGAGTCTCGACGGGGCACCGGGCTCGCGGATCGCGCACCGATGGGTGGCCGACGAGACCGTGTCCACCCTCGACCTCAACGCATCCCGCTTCGCCGTGCTGGCCGGCCCGACCGGCGAGGACTGGTGCGAGGCGGCGCGAACGGTCGCCGCCTCGCGGGGAATGGACCTGCGCACGGCCCTGCTCGACGAACAGGTGGCCTCCTCCCTGAACCTTGAGAAGGACGGTGTCCTCTTGGTACGCCCGGACGGCTTCATCGCCTGGCGCACCCGAGGAACGGCGGACCCCGCTTGCCTGGAGCGGGTACTCGCCGCTGTCACCGGGCGTCAGAACTAGGGCGCTTCTGACGGATCTCCGTGGAGGAAGGAGCGGCGTCTGGTGCGTGCGATCGCAAGGCGCCGGGATGTCTTCATAGCGGAGCTATGG
>NZ_JBIVXW010000118.1:0-15794 GCF_044769405.1 Streptomyces sp. NPDC090442 | reverse complement strand
CCACCCGCTACGACAAGACAGCCGAGTCCTACCAAGCAGCCATCACCCTCGCAGCGCTCCTGATGTGGGCGTGACATTTGAAGACAACTCCTAGTGTGCTGAGTGGAATCGGTTCTCAACTCGCGTGAGGAGCAAGGGAGATGGCCGGTCCGAAAACATTCACGAAGATCGCTGATCACTTCCGGGAGCGGATCCTGTCGGGCGATCTGGAACTGGGGGCGAAGCTCCCCACGAACCGGGAGATCTCCGGGCAGTGGCAGGTGGCCGCCGCCACGGTGTCCCGTGCCTTCCAAGCGCTCCAGGTGGAGGGGTACATCCGGACCACCCCCCGAGGCACGTACGTCGCCGACGACCCGGTGTGGACCCTGTCGGGACGCGACCGGCTCGACAGGGTGCAGCGCGTGAAATCGATCCTCGCGGACGGCGAGACGAGCCGGGTCACGGCCGCGGAACTGATCGCCCCACCCCTCTACATCGCCGAGATCTTCGATCTGGACACGGGAGATCAGGTGGTGCGCCGGGAGTGGCTGGCGGGACGGGGCAAAACCCGGACGGTCTTCGCGGTGACGTGGTACCCGGCGCCGTTCGCCGCCCTCGTGCCCGACCTGCTGAACACCGCGCCCGGGCGCAACCACGGCCTGTCCGCCAAGGTGTTGGAGGCCACGGGACGCACCATCACGCACGCCAGGGACGATCTGCACGCCCGCCCCGCGGACGCACGCGAGGCAAGCGCGTTGGCTCTCCCCGTGGGCTCCCCCATCCTGGCGGGCGCACACCGCTGGTCGGACGCCAACGGCATCATCGAGTACGGCGAATGGTGCCTACCGCCCCGCTTCACGATCGGGTACGAGTACCAGCCCTGAGGCCGTCGGGACGGAAGGTGTCCGAAGACACGCCCCGAACCCAGCCCCACGACGACCCCAACGCCCCCGCGCCCGAAAACCCTGGTCGTCGTCGCGTCCGCCGTCGTCACAGACGGCGCGGGGCACATTCTGCTCCGGCGCCGGACCGACGACGGCCCGTGGGGACTCGTCGGTACGTACACCGATCCGCGGCACGTCATCGCGTACGGCGACGGGGAGGCACGGCGGCAGTTCACCGTGTGCTTCACCTGGGGTAGCAGCCGACCGACGACCGACCGGCCGACCGACCGCGCAACACCAACGAGCCCCCACCGACCGCCTCTTGGGGCGGTCGGTGGGGGCTCGTTCGCGTCCCCGCGGCGGCGTCACGTCCGCGGCAACCGCGGACTCCGCTAGACGACCAGCGAGAGCAGCAGCACCCCCACGATCCCGACGACCGAGATCAGGGTCTCCATCAGGGACCAGGTCTTCAGGGTCTGGCCGACGTCCATGCCGAAGTACTCCTTGACCATCCAGAAGCCGGCGTCGTTGACGTGGCTGAAGAAGAGGGAGCCGGCGCCGATGGCGAGGACGAGGAGGGCGGCGTGGGTGGTGCTCATCTCGGCGGCGAGCGGGGCGACCAGGCCCGCGGCCGAGATGGTGGCGACCGTGGCGGAGCCGGTGGCCAGGCGGATGATGACCGCGATCAGCCAGGCCAGCAGCAGCGTGGAGATGTTCCAGTGCTTGGAGATGTCCAGGATCATCTGGCCGACGCCGGAGTCCACCAGCGTCTGCTTGAAGCCGCCGCCGGCTCCGACGATCAGCAGCACGCCGGCGATCGGGCCGAGCGAGGACTCGACGGTGGAGGCGATCCGGCCCCGGGTGAAGCCGGCCGCCCGGCCGAGCGTGAACATCCCGACGACCACGGCGGTCAGCAGCGCGACCAGCGGCGAGCCGACGACGTCGAAGACCCGTTGGAGGGAGTCCTTCGGGTCGTCGACGACGACGTCCACCAGGGCCTTGGCGAGCATCATCACGACCGGGAGGAGGACGGTGGCGACGGTGATGCCGAAGCCGGGACGCTTCTCCAGGTCGTCGGAGGTGCGCTGCGGGATCATCTTCTCCGGCGGGGCGATGTCGACCCACCGGGCCGCGTAACGGGAGAAGAGCGGGCCGGCGATGATCGCCGCGGGGATGGCGACGACGACGCCCAGTGCCAGCGTGACGCCGAGGTTGGCCTTGACCGCGTCGATCGCGGCGAGCGGGCCGGGGTGCGGGGGAATCAGCCCGTGCATCACGGAGAGGCCGGCCAGCGCCGGGATGCCGATCCGCATCAGGGAGAAGTTGCCGCGCTTGGCGACCAGCAGCACCACCGGGATCAGCAGCACGATGCCGACCTCGAAGAAGATCGGCAGCCCGACGATCCCGGCGATCAGCACCATCGCCCAGGGCATCGCCCGTCGCCCGGCCTTCGCCAGGATCGTGTCGACGATCTGGTCCGCGCCGCCGGAGTCGGCGAGCAGCTTGCCGAGGACGGCGCCGAGCGCGATCAGCACGCCGGTGCCGGCGACCGTCGTCCCCAGCCCGGTGGAGAAGCTGGCGATGGCCTTGTCGAGCGGCGCACCGGCGACCGCGCCGAGCACCAGCGAACCGATGATCAGCGACAGGAAGGCGTGCAGCTTGAACTTGGTGATCAGCAGGACGATGACGGCGATACCCGCCAGGACGGCGATGCCGAGCTGGGCGTGACCGGCCGAGGTGATGGGCGCGGTCGCGTCCGCTGCGAGCATCTCAACGCTGAGATGTGGCACGGCGATTCCCTTGGTTGGAAGGAGGGGAAGGACGGTTCCCTGGTTGGCGTTCCCTTGGTCGGCGGTTCCCCTGGCTGGGGGGTAGAGGGGAAGGGCGGGAAGGGGAGAGGGGGCGGCCGGGCCCCGGAGGGGGGTGGGGGCCCGGCCGCGGGGAGTTGGTCTCAGGTCCTCGATCGGGGTCCCAACGGGGCCCGCTCGGGGGCGTGTTGAGGCCCTCGGTCGAGGGGTGCGCAGGCCGCTGGGCTACGCGGCCGGCGCGGGGTGACGCAGGGCGGCGACCGCGCGGGCGGCGATCTCCTCCGGGGTGCCGGAGACGTCGACGGCCACGCCGGCCTCGTCCGGTCCGAGCGGTTCGAGCGTGGCGAACTGCGAGTCCAGCAGGGCGGTGGGCATGAAGTGCCCCTTGCGTTCGGTCATCCGCGCCTCGATCAGCGCGCGGTCGCCGGCGAGGTGGAGGAAGACCACGCCCGGGGCGGCGGCCCGCAGCCGGTCGCGGTAGGACCGCTTGAGCGCCGAGCAACTGACCACTCCGCCGCGGCCGGCCCGCCCGTGCGCCCAGGCGCCGATGGCGTCGAGCCAGGGGCCGCGGTCGGCGTCGTCCAGCGGGGTGCCGGCCGACATCTTGGCGATGTTGGCCGGCGGGTGGAAGTCGTCGCCCTCGGCGTACGGAACCTCCAGGGCGTCGGCCACCAACGGACCGATCGTCGTCTTGCCGGTCCCGGCCACACCCATCACGACGATGACGTCGGCGCTGCCCATCCCGAATACCTCGATACCTCGTATGCAGGACTTACACGCCAAACTGCCGTTTCCGGCGTTATCGGTATGACGCTGTCCTCTTCGACCTCGTGCGCCCCCACTGAAACCCATTAGGTACGACGTATTCAAGCCCTTGTGACGCAAACGTCATACTTAATTGGCCGAGAAGCGAGATCGTAGGCTTGGCCCATGGAAGAGACCGGGAACGGGGAGAAGGGGCTGCACGCCCGCGTGCTGGAGTCCCTGGGACCCGCGATCACCGCGGGCGACTACCCGCCGGGCACCGTCCTGCGCACCGACGAGCTCGCCGAACGGTTCGACGTCTCGCGCACGGTGATCCGCGAGGCCGTCCGGGTCCTGGAGTCGATGTGCCTGGTCGCCTCGCGGCGCCGGGTGGGCGTGACCGTCCGCCCGACCGAGGAGTGGAACGTCTACGACCCCCGGGTGATCGGCTGGCGGCTGGCCGGCCGGGACCGCCCCCGGCAGCTCCGCTCGCTGACGGTGCTGCGCTCGGCCGTCGAACCGGTGGCGGCCGGCCTCGCCGCCGCGCACGCCACCCCCGCCCAGTGTGCCGAACTCACCGAGCACGCCATGGGGATGGTGGCCACCTCACGCGGCCAGCAGCTCGACGCCTACCTCGTCCACGACATGGCCTTCCACCGGGTGGTGCTGAGCGCCTCCGGCAACGAGATGTTCGCCCGGCTCGCCGAGGTGGTCGCCGCCGTCCTGACCGGCCGCACCCACCACCATGTGATGTTCACCGACCCCGACCCGGCCGCGGTCACCCTGCACGTGCAGGTCGCCGAGGCGATCCGCACCGGGGACGCGGCCCGCGCGGAGGCCCTCACCCGGGAGATCACCACCGGCGCGATGGCCGAACTGGACGTGCTGGCACCGTAGTTCGGCGCCCGTACCGCCGCGCCCCGGGCCGGCCGTACGGCGTCAGAACAGCGGCTGCTGCCCCGCCATCGGCGGCTCCTCCGGATCGAAGAGCTTCTCCGCGGGAGCCATCATCGGCGCGGTCCGCCGCGACCCCGGGCAGGAGATCAGCTCGATCCCGGTCCGCCGCCCCGGGGGGTCGTGGCGGGCGTAGCGGCCGCCGACCACGGCGATCTCTCGGGTGCAGATGGGGCAGTGGCGTCGGGGTGCGGACATGCCACCAGTCTGGCGGACGCGTTCCGCGCCCCGCACCCGGCACCCGGCACGGACCTCAGAACGCGTCCGTCGGCACGTACGTCCCCCAGACCTCCCGTAGCGCATCGGACACCTCGCCCAGCGTCGCCCGGGCCCGCAGTGCCTCGCGCATCGGGTAGAGCACGTTGTCCGTGCCCTCGGCGGCCTTCCGCAGCGCGCCGAGCGCGGCGGCCACCGCGGTGCGGTTGCGGCGCTCGCGCAGCCGCGCCAACCGCTCGGCCTGCTGCGCCTCGATGGCGGGGTCCACCCGCAGCGGCTCGTAGGGCTCCTCCTCGTCGGTCCGGAAGCGGTTGACGCCGACCACCACCCGCTCGCCGGCGTCCGTCTCGCGGGCGATCCGGTAGGCGTTGCGCTCGATCTCGTCCTTCTGGAAGCCGCGTTCGATGGCGGCGACCGCCCCGCCGAACTCCTCGACCCGCGCCATCAGCGCCAGCGTCGCCTCCTCCACCGCGTCGGTCAGCGCCTCGACGGCGTACGAGCCCGCGAACGGGTCGACGGTGGCGGTGATGTCGGTCTCGTGCGCGAGCACCTGTTGGGTCCGCAGCGCGAGCCGGGCCGCCTTCTCGGTCGGCAGCGCGATCGCCTCGTCGAAGGAGTTGGTGTGCAGCGACTGGGTGCCGCCGAGCACCGCGGCCAGTCCCTGGACGGTGACCCGCGCGAGGTTCACCTCCGGTTGCTGGGCGGTCAGTTGGACCCCCGCGGTCTGGGTGTGGAACCGCAGCATCTGCGACTTGGGGTCGCGCGCCCCGAACTCCTCCCGCATCACCCGCGCCCAGATCCGCCGCGCGGCCCGGAACTTGGCGACCTCCTCCAGCAGCGTGGTGCGGGCGACGAAGAAGAACGACAGCCGGGGCGCGAAGTCGTCGACGTCCATCCCGGCGGCGAGCGCGGTGCGGACGTAGGCGATGCCGTTGGCCAGGGTGAAGGCGATCTCCTGGACGGGCGAGGCACCGGCCTCCGCCATGTGGTAGCCGGAGATGGAGATGGTGTTCCAACGGGGGATCTCGGCCCGGCAGTAGCGGAAGATGTCCGCGGTCAGCCGCAGCGAGGGCTGCGGCGGATAGATGTACGTCCCGCGCGCGATGTACTCCTTCAACACGTCGTTCTGCACCGTCCCGTTGAGCTGGTGCCCCTTCACCCCCTGCTCCTCGCCGACGAGTTGGTACATCAGGAGCAGCACCGCCGCCGGCGCGTTGATGGTCATCGAGGTCGAGACCGTGCCCAGCGGGATGCCGCCGAACAGCACCTCCATGTCCTCGACGGAGTCGATCGCCACCCCGACCTTGCCGACCTCGCCCGCCGCGATCGGGGTGTCGGAGTCGTGGCCCATCTGCGTCGGGAGGTCGAAGGCGACCGACAGCCCGGTCGTCCCGTGCTCGATCAACTGCCGGTAGCGCGCGTTGGACTCCCGGGCCGTCCCGAACCCGGCGTACTGCCGCATGGTCCAGGGCCGCCCCGTGTACATCGACGGGTAGACCCCGCGGGTGTACGGGTACTCCCCCGGCCCGCCCAGCGCGGCGTCCGGGTCCCAGCCCGCCAGCGCCGCCGGCCCGTACACCGGCTCGATGGGCAGCCCGCTCTCGCTGTACCGCGCCATGTCCCCTACGCCTCCAAACGGATGAACAGTACGGGTTTGCACCGTATGGACAGCATGCCCGGAGGTTCGCCCCCGCGCACCGCTGGGAAGGGGGTGCGTCATGCGGCGAAGCGGGAGAAGCGGACCGGCGGCACTGCTGGCACTGGCGGCACTGACCCTGGCGACGGCCTGTCACCCGGTGCGGGCCACGCCCCTCCTGGCGCCCGGCGCGCACGGCCCCGCCGTCCGCGACCTCCAGGCCCGCCTGGCCCAGCTGCACCTTCTCGACCACACCCCCACGGGCCGCTACGCCACCGAAACGGCCACCGCGCTGCGCACGTTCCAAAAACAGGCCGGCCTACCCCAAACCGGCGCCTACACCACTGCGGACCGCGCCGCCCTCAACTCCCGCACCCACAAGCCCAAACACGACGAGCTCCACTACCAGGGAACCCCCAGAAATCAGCCAGGGAAGCACTTCGACTGACACGAAAACCCCTCAGCCCCACCACGAAGAGCCGGCTCTGACCGAAGCGAAAATCGAGCAACCCCCACGAACAGCAACCACATCCGCGAGAGCGGCGCCGGTTTAGGCGCAAAGAGGGGCACAAAGAGCGGCGCGGGCAGGGCCGGGGGAACGTGCCCCGCCCGCGCCGGGTGCGCCATGCCGTGGGTACGGGGGGAACCCCGGCCCTGGCGCCGCCGATGACCAGTCGGCTCATTTCTTACTGCGTCACCGCGTCAAAAAACGTCACACCTGACCGGTGGGAAGGGTTCCGGTAGACGTCGAGGCGGCGGAAGAGGGGGCCGAGGACGGGGTCGGCGCGGGGGTGGTGGTGCCGGGTTCGGGGCTCACGGAGGGGGAGGCGGCGGGCGGAGAGTCGCCCTCCTCGTCGCCGTCGCCGCCACCGCCGTGGTGGTCACCGCCGCCGTTGCCGCCGTTCTCGCCCTGGCCGTCGCCGCCGTTGGCACCGCCCGCGCCATCGTTGTCACCCGAGCCGCCGCCGGGAGCGCCGAGTTGGGAGAGGTACTGCCGGCAGAAGGCGTGCACCCGCTCCGGGCCGCCGGCCTTGGCTTCGAGGCGCCGCAGTGTGTCGCGGTCCAGGTCGCCCCGTTTGCCGGACTCGTAGTTCTTGCAGACGGCGAGCAGCAGCTTCTTCTTGCCACCGCCGTCGTCCGGCAGCGGTGCGGCGTCGTCGCCGGGGGTGCTGGCGCTGGGCGACGGGGTGCCGGGCGTCTGGCCGGTGCCGTGACTGTCGCCGGGGCTGGGGGTGGCGCCGGGCGTGGGGGTCCGTCCGCCGGGCGAGGTGTCCGGGGTGGGGTTGGTGTCGCCGGTGGTGGTGGCCGGCTCCTGGGTCTCGAAGGTGCTGGGCGTCTCGGCCGCCGAGACGCTGGCGCCGGGCTCGGGTTCGCTGTCGTGGAACGGAGTGGGCAGCACGCCGGTGCCGGCGGCGACCGCGATGCCGCTGATCGCGCAGACCGCGAGGGCGACGGCGAAGCCGCGTCTGAACGGGCGGGCGAGGCCGATGCGTTCGGTGAGGCGGTTGCCGCGGGCGGCGCGCACGGTGGGCAGCGTCGCGCCGCCGACGGGGTCGCGCGGGTGGGCGTCGGGGCCGTGGCCCGCCCGGCGGAAGGCGGCCAGCGCGGCCTCCTCGCCGGGCAGCGCGGCGCTTCCGGTCCGTCCGGAGCCGGCCGACGCGGCGGCCTTCAGCAGTTGTTCGAGTTCGCGTGCGCCGTCGCCGACCTGGGAACCGACCGGCTCACCGCGCAGCAGTCGCTCCGCGGCGTCCTTGTCGAGCCAGCTGTACCGGTCGTCGGCCATCACATGTCCTTCTGCGTTCGCGCGGCCGTTTCCGTCACACCTGGTACGTACGAATCCGGCACACCGTCACGGTGTCTTCGGTCCTGTACGGGCAGCTCGCCCACCGTCCCGCTCCCCCTGCCCGAACCGGCGGACGCCCCTTGGGGCTCCCCGTCACCGTCGTCCCCGCCGTCCTCCCCGAGCAGTTCGGCCAGCTTCTTCAGTCCGCGGTGGGCGGCGGTGCGCACCGCGCCCGGCCGCTTGCCCAGCACCTGCGCCGCGCTCTTGGCGTCCAGCCCGACCACCACCCGCAGCGTCACGGCCTCGGCCTGGTCCTGCGGCAGTCGGCCTATGAGGCGGAAGGTGCGGCCGGTGCCGAGCGCCTCCAGCGCCTCACCGGCGGTGTCGGACGCGGCCGGGGTGTCGGCGAGTTCGCTCTCGTCGCCGCCGACGGCCGGGCGTCGGCCGCGCATCCGTATGTGGTCCAGTGCCCGGTTACGGGCGATCCGCGCGGTCCAGCCCCGGAAGCGGTCCGCGTCGCCCTCGAAGCGGGCCAGGTCCCGGGTGATCTGGAGCCACGCCTCCGAGGCCACGTCCTCGGCGTCCCCCTCGCCCACCAGGGTCCGGACGTAACCGAGAAGCCGGGGGTGTATCGCGCGGTAGACGAGCCGGAACCCGGTCTCGTCACCATCCTGCGCCGCCTGCACGGCAACCGTCAGCCGTCCGTCGTCCGGCTGAATGTCGTCCCCTCGCACGGGTCCATCCTGTCGCACGCTGAATGCCCGCCGCCCGGTCCTTGCCGCTATGCGTTTGCTGTGAGTCGGTCGCCCGGTCCGCCGGGGCCGTCGCGCACCGGGTCGGTCCGGCCGCGGCCGCCCCCCGTCGGGCCGTTCCTGCTGACCGTAACGGGTCAGACCCCGTGTCCGGCACCCGGGCCACTTCTTGCGGCGGACGCCACACCGCCGCGGCGCGCGCCCGGTCACCCCCGAACTCCCGGGTAACAGGCCGCTCTTCGCCCCTCTGACCGGCGGTGGTCCGCGCACCCACCGGCGCGTTCGGGCACGTTACGGCCCCCTCCCGCCCCGCGTCCAGACCACTGGCCGTGCCCCGGCCCGTACCGCGTGTGACGCTTTTCGGCCCGGTGGCGCTGTATCGATTAGGGGCCCGTCGCGGGCCCCGCACGAGCGACGGCCGGGGCCTCTCCTGTGGGGGGTGGCGGCCCCGGCCGTCTTCGTCAGTCCCCCTCCGCCCGGCCGTTCAGAGCCGGTTCGCCAGCGCCTTGAAGTCCGGCCAGGACTGCGCGGGGGTCCGCGGGTCCCAGGTCTTCTGCGCCAGCGCCGCGAGCGGCAGCCTGATCCCGTCCGCGATCTGCTGCGCGGTCTGCGCCTGCGCGTGGTCGCACCAGATCGCGAACCGCCCGCCGGGGATGCGGTCGGCGCCGGTCTGGGACTCCGGTACGGAGACCGGCGAGGTGTGCCGCAGCACGCGCGGGGTCCAGCTCTTGTAGATCCGCTCGCCGGTCGGGTAGGTGAAGCCGTTGGGCTCGCCGAGCACGTAGTAGAGGAACTCGTCGTTGAGGTTGAGCACCGTGCGGCCCTCGCGGAGGTAGCTCTCCGGTTCGCGGGCGCCGATCTCCCTGCCGGTCCAGTAGGCGACCGTGCGGTTCTTGTCGGCGGCCACCTTGCCGCCCTCGAAGAAGCCGTCGTTCCACGCCTCGATCCGGTTCTTGCCGGCGGCCTCGACGGTCTTCTGCCGGTCGTTGAGCCAGCCGGTGGCCAGGTCCTTGATGGTGGCGCCGGAGCCGTACTTGTCCCGGGCGGCCTTGGCGAGCTGCGGGTAGGACGCCTCGGGGTTCGAGGCCATCAGCGCCTGGTACTCGTCGCCGCCCAGGTGCCAGTAGGGGCCGGTGAAGAGCTGGCCGAACTCCTTCAGTAGCGAGTCGACGAGCTCGCCGGCCTGGGGCTTGGAGATGTCGATGGCGCCGCGGAGCACCTTGCCGGAGGCGTTGCGCAGTTGGAGGTCGGGATAGTGGTCGAGGACGGCGCCGAGGTGGCCGGGCGAGTCGATCTCCGGGATGAGGGCGACGTGCAGGCTCTGCCCGACCTTGATCAGGTGGCGGACCTGATCCTTGGTCAGGTGGTCGGCGGAGACGATCTGGGGGTGGCTGTCGCTCTGGATGCGGAAGCCCTGGTCGTCGGAGAAGTGCAGTTGGAGCTGGTTGAGCTTGAGGTCGGCGAGCTGCCGGATGCGGGCCTCGATCCAGTCCGCGGTGAACGGCTTGCGGGCGTTGTCGAGCATCATGCCGCGCTGCGGCCGGTCCGGGCGGTCCTCGATGGTGCCCTCGGGCAGGCCGCCGGCGGTGCGGACGGCCTGCTTGACGGTGCGGGTGGCGTTGAAGACGCCGGTGTCGGTGGGGGCGGTGAGGGTGAGCCGGGTGTCCCGGGCGGTGAGGGTGTAGGACTCGTCGGCGGCGCTGCCCACCGGGGCGTTGTTGGCACGCTTGCCCCGAGCCCCTCCGGTGAGCTTCACCTCGATGTCACCGGGGCGGACCTCCTGGTTGCCCCACACCACGGCCAGCCCACCGAGATCTTTGGCCATAAGTTGCGCCTCATCGGCGACGGCGCTCTTCTCCCCGGCCGGTACCACGATCCGGGCACCCTTGGTCGGTCGCCAGCCGTTTCCGTCGGCCGGGCGGAACTCCCGTACGGCCGGGACGATGCGCGGCGGGCCGGTCACCTTGGCCCAGCTCGGGACGGGTGCGGCGGGGCTGGAGGAACTGGGGGCGGCGCCCGGGGCCTGGGAGCTGGCTCCTTGGGAACAGCCGCCGAGCACCAGCGCGCCGGCCAGCACCGGGGCGGTCAACAGCATGCGGCGGGACCCCAGTCCGACGGCCGGCCGGGCCGGGAGCGGGGGCTGTGGGGAGGCCGAGGGCCACGGGGGACGCGGCGGCCGCATCGGGTTCGACATCGTGCAATCCTCACTTTTCGGGGCGAAGGTATTGCCTGGTGCGCGGAGCGAGGCGTCTACCGGGCGCGCGAAAGCTCTCTCATCCGGGTGAAAATCGCGCATCCGTCGGACAGTGTTCGGCGGGCGTCGTTAGCGTGGCCTCGCCGTCGCTCACTCCCTTCCGGGGCGCGTGGACCGCCGGACGATCGCCGGGTGCCACCTCATGTGACGTATTCACCACACCTGCCTTCAGCTCCGTACGTATCAGACTTTTCATCCGTTTCGCCCCACCCACCACTGAGTTTCCGTCAGTCGCTTCTCCCCCTCCCCTCCCTCCGAGGAGCCCCCGCTGTCCGGTGACACTCCGGCCGCCCGTCCGCTGACCCGGCCGCCCGCGCCCGCGCCGCGGCGCGACATACCTTGGCAGAGCCACCCCACCCCGCCCGCGGCCGCCGGCCTCGCCCGCTTCAACGCCCTCCCCCACACCCGCGCCGTGGCAACCCTGTTGACCTGCTGCGGCTGCCTCCGCTGGGCCGAGCGGATCGCCGCCCACCGCCCCTACCCCGACGCCGAGTCACTGCTCGCCGCAGCCGACGAGGCCGGCTACGACCTCACCGCGACCGAGCAGATCCGGGCGCTGGCCCAGGAACCGCCCGCCCCGCTCCCGCCGGCCCGCCCCGGTCCCGGCACCCTCGCCGCGCACACCGCGCTGCGCGCCGCACACGCCGCCTACGAGCGTCGCTTCCGGTACGCCTTCGTCATCTGCCTCGACGGCCACCGCGACGACGAGATGTTGGACCAGACCCTGCACGCCATCCGCACCCAGCTCGCCCACGAACCGGACGAGGAGCGACCGGTCGCCGCGGACGCGTTACGGCGGCTGGCACGCGCCAGACTGGCCCAACTTGCGGCATTTCGCCGGTAATAGCCCCTTTCCTTCTTGTGTGATAGCCCGTTGGTGCCTGTTTGATCACACCTAAGGCCCCCCGCGCGAGGAACCGACAGGGCGTCGATACGATGACGAGCGGCCGGTGGACCGTACCCGGCCGGGCCCGACCGACCAACGAAGCCGGCGCGGCCCTAGTCCCCGCTCCCGGAGGGTTCTTCCGTGCCGGCTGGAACGCTGTACCGCGGCCGGGAAGGCATGTGGTCCTGGGTGGCTCACCGAGTCACCGGCGTCCTCATCTTCTTCTTCCTGTTCGTACACGTCCTCGACACCGCTCTCGTCCGCGTCTCTCCTGACGCGTACGACAACGTCGTTGCGACCTACAAGACGCCGATCGTCAACGTGATGGAGTACGGCCTGGTGGCCGCCATCCTCTTCCACGCGCTCAACGGCCTGCGGGTCATCGCGGTGGACTTCTGGTCCAAGGGCCCGAAGTACCAGAAGCAGATGCTGTGGACCGTTGTCGGTGTCTGGGTCGTGCTGATGGCCGGTGCCTTCTACCCCGTGCTCCAGCACACGCTGCGCACGCTGTTCGGGAGCTGAGGCGAGAGATGTCTGCTGAATCCACCACCGCGGGTGCCACCGCCGCGGAGAACGTCGCGCTCTTCGACGCGGACAACCCGGCCCCGGTCATCGAGGCGCCCCGCAAGCGCACCGCGAAGTCGCCCAAGGCGACCCGCACCAACTTCGAGCTGTACGGCTGGCTGTTCATGCGGCTGTCCGGCATCGTCCTGGTCGTCCTGGTCCTGGGCCACCTGCTGATCCAGCTCGTGCTCGACGGTGGCGTCTCCAAGATCGGCTTCGCCTTCGTGGCCGGCCGTTGGGCCTCGCCGTTCTGGCAGGTCTGGGACCTGCTGATGCTGTGGCTCGCCATGCTGCACGGGGCCAACGGCCTGCGCACCGTCATCAACGACTACGCGCAGCGGGACAACACCCGCTTCTGGCTGAAGATGCTGCTCTACACCGCCACGGTGTTCACCGTCCTTCTGGGCACGCTGGTGATCTTCACCTTCGACCCGAACATCCGCTAGGCCCCGGGCTGAGGGACTGAGGTAACGACCCATGCAGATCCACAAGTACGACACCGTCATCGTCGGCGCCGGCGGCGCCGGCATGCGCGCCGCCATCGAGGCGACGAAGCGCAGCCGCACCGCCGTGCTGACCAAGCTCTACCCGACCCGCTCCCACACCGGTGCCGCCCAGGGCGGCATGGCCGCGGCCCTCGCCAACGTCGAGGAGGACAACTGGGAGTGGCACACCTTCGACACCGTCAAGGGCGGTGACTACCTGGTCGACCAGGACGCCGCCGAGATCCTGGCGAAGGAGGCCATCGACTCCGTCCTCGACCTGGAGAAGATGGGCCTGCCGTTCAACCGCACGCCCGAGGGCCGGATCGACCAGCGCCGGTTCGGCGGTCACTCCCGCAACCACGGCGAGGCCCCGGTCCGCCGGTCCTGCTACGCCGCGGACCGCACCGGCCACATGATCCTCCAGACGCTGTACCAGAACTGCGTCAAGGAGGGCGTGGAGTTCTTCAACGAGTTCTACGTCCTGGACCAGTTGATCACCGAGGTCGACGGCGTCAAGAAGTCCGCCGGTGTGGTCGCCTACGAGCTGGCCACCGGCGAGATCCACGTCTTCCAGGCCAAGTCGGTCATCTACGCGTCCGGCGGCACCGGCAAGTTCTTCAAGGTGACGTCGAACGCCCACACCCTGACCGGTGACGGCCAGGCCGCGGTCTACCGCCGCGGACTGCCGCTGGAGGACATGGAGTTCTTCCAGTTCCACCCGACCGGTATCTGGCGGATGGGCATCCTGCTGACGGAGGGCGCCCGTGGTGAGGGCGGCATCCTCCGCAACAAGGACGGCGAGCGCTTCATGGAGAAGTACGCGCCGGTCATGAAGGACCTCGCCTCCCGCGACGTCGTCTCCCGCTCGATCTACACCGAGATCCGCGAGGGTCGCGGCTGCGGCCCCGAGGGCGACCACGTCTACCTCGACCTGACCCACCTGCCGCCGGAGCAGCTCGACGCCAAGCTGCCGGACATCACCGAGTTCGCGCGGACCTACCTCGGTATCGAGCCCTACACGGACCCGATCCCGATCCAGCCGACCGCGCACTACGCGATGGGCGGCATCCCGACCAACGTCGAGGGCGAGGTGCTGTCGGACAACACCACCGTCGTCCCGGGCCTGTACGCCGCCGGCGAGGTCGCCTGCGTCTCGGTGCACGGCGCCAACCGTCTGGGCACCAACTCGCTGCTGGACATCAACGTCTTCGGTCGCCGCGCCGGCATCGCCGCCGCGGAGTACTCCGCCACCGCCGACTTCGTCGAGCTGCCCGAGGACCCGGCGTCGCTGGTCGTCGAGCAGGTCGAGCGGCTGCGGGAGGCCACCGGCAACGAGCGGGTCACCGAGATCCGCAAGGAGCTGCAGGAGACCATGGACGCCAACGTCATGGTCTTCCGCACCGAGCAGACCATCAAGACCGCGGTCGAGAAGATCGGCGAGCTGCGCGAGCGCTACCGCAACGTCTCCATCCAGGACAAGGGCAAGCGCTTCAACACCGACCTGCTGGAGGCCATCGAGCTGGGCAACCTGCTCGACCTGGCCGAGGTCATGGCGGTCTCCGCCCTCGCCCGCAAGGAGTCCCGCGGCGGTCACTACCGCGAGGACTACCCCAACCGCGACGACGTCAACTTCATGCGGCACACCATGGCGTACCGCGAGGTGGGCGCCGACGGTTCCGAGTCGATCCGGCTCGACTACAAGCCGGTCGTGCAGACCCGCTACCAGCCGATGGAGCGTAAGTACTGATGAGCACCCCCACTCTCGACAAGCACTCCGCGGCGCTGGACGCGGCCGAGAACACCGCCTCGCACCTGATCACGGTCACCTTCCGGATCCGCCGGTTCAACCCGGAGGTCTCCGAGGAGGCCAGCTGGGAGGACTTCCAGCTGGAGATCGATCCCAAGGAGCGCGTCCTGGACGCCCTCCACAAGATCAAGTGGGATCTGGACGGTTCGCTGACCTTCCGCCGCTCCTGCGCCCACGGCATCTGCGGCTCCGACGCGATGCGGATCAACGGCCGCAACCGCCTGGCGTGCAAGACGCTGATCAAGGACATCAACCCGGAGAAGCCGATCACCGTCGAGGCCATCAAGGGCCTGACGGTGCTGAAGGACCTTGTCGTCGACATGGAGCCCTTCTTCCAGGCGTACCGGGACGTGATGCCGTTCCTGATCACGACGGGCAACGAGCCGACCCGTGAGCGGCTGCAGTCCTCCGAGGACCGCGAGCGGTTCGACGACACCACCAAGTGCATCCTCTGCGCGGCGTGCACCACCTCGTGCCCCGTGTTCTGGAACGACGGCCAGTACTTCGGCCCGGCGGCGATCGTCAACGCCCACCGCTTCATCTTCGACTCGCGCGACGAGGGCGGCGAGCAGCGGCTGGAGGTCCTCAACGACAAGGACGGCGTGTGGCGTTGCCGCACGACCTTCAACTGCACGGACGCCTGCCCGCGCGGCATCGAGGTCACCAAGGCCATCCAGGAAGTGAAGCGCGCGCTCATCACCCGCCGCTTCTGATTTCTCGAACCCCCTTGGCCTGACGGCCTCTTGAGGACCCCGCCCCCGTTCCGTACGGGGGCGGGGTCCTCCCCCGTGGGCCTGCGGCCGGCTGCTTCCCACGTTGCCGTGGGCCTGCGGCCGGCTGCTTCCCACGTTGCCGTCTGTCCCTCCGTGGGGGTGCTGTTGTGCGCCTGCGGCGCGGGCCGGTCCGCTGCGCGGGACGAGCCGATGTGTCCGCTGCGCGGGGCTGTTGGGGTGCGGTGACGGGCCTGCGGGGTGGGGGTGCCAGACTGCTTCGCTTTACGTCTGGCACCCCCACCCCGCCGGCCCGTCCCCTCCCGTTGGAG
>NZ_JBIVXW010000117.1:0-15920 GCF_044769405.1 Streptomyces sp. NPDC090442 | reverse complement strand
TTGCGTGATGGTGCCCGTGTTGTTGCGTTGCGGAGTCAGGCGATCGGTCGTTCGTTGGCGGGGCGGGGCGGGATGATGTCCGTCGCGCTGCCGGTCGACGACCTCGAATCCCGTTTGGACGGCTTCGACGGCCGGGTGTCGGTGGCCGCCGTCAACGGCCCCGGCTCGGCTGTGGTGTCGGGCGAACCGGACGCCCTGGAGGAGTTGCAGGCCCTCTTGACCGCCGAGGGGGTCCGCGCCCGGCGGATCGCGGTGGACTACGCCTCGCACTCGCACCAGGTCGAGGACCTGTGCGACGAACTCCTCGAAGCACTCGCGGAGTTGACGCCCCGGGAGTCGGAGGTGCCGTTCTTCTCCACGGCTACCGGAGACTGGCTGAACACCAGTGCGCTGGACGCCGAGTACTGGTTCCGGAATCTGCGGGGGCGGGTGCGGTTCGCGGATGCGGTGGGTGAGTTGTTGGCGGGGGAGTATCGGGCGTTCGTGGAGGTGAGTTCGCATCCGGTGTTGTCGATGGCGGTGCAGGAGGCCGTTGACGAGGTGGGGGTGGCGGCGGTTGCGGTGGGGACGTTGCGTCGTGAGCAGGGTGGGTTGGACCGCTTCTTGCTGTCGGCGGGTGAGGCGTTCGTCCGTGGTGTGGAGGTGGACTGGGCGCGGTCGTTCGAGGGGACCGGTGCGTCCCTGGTGGACCTGCCCACCTACGCCTTCCAGCGCGAGCGGTACTGGCCCGCCCGCACCGCACCCGACCACCCCACCGCCGACGCACCGATGGACGCCGAATTCTGGGCCGCCGTCGAGCAGTCGGACGTCTCCGCGCTGACCGCCGCGCTCGGTACCGACGAGGACTCCGTCGCCGCCATCCTGCCCGGCCTCACCTCCTGGCGCCGGGCCCGTTCCCAGCGCGCCACCCTCGACTCCTGGCGCTACCGCACCACCTGGACGCCGCTCGCCCAGGCGCCCCGCGCGTCGCTGACCGGCACCTGGCTGCTGGTCACCACCGAGGGCGTCGACGACGCCGAGATCGTCGGGGCGTTGACGGAGCACGGTGCCGAGGTGCGGCGCCTGGTCCTGGACGAGACGTGCACCGACCGGGTCGTGCTCGCCGAGCGACTCGCCGGCGCGCAGGACGCGACCGGCGTGGTGTCCGTCCTCGCCGAGGCGGAGGACGGCGACGCCCGCCACCCCGGCCTGACCCGCGGACTCGCCCTCAGCGTCGCCCTCGTCCAGGCACTCGGCGACGCCGAGGTCCCGGCGCCGCTGTGGTTCCTGACCCGTGGGGCCTTCGCCACCGGCCCGTCCGACGCGGTCGCCCGGCCGCTGCAGGCCCAGGTGGCCGGCGTCGGCTGGACCGCGGCCCTGGAGCACCCGCAGCGCTGGGGCGGCACCGTCGACCTGCCGGCCGCCCTCGACGCCCGGGCCGCCCAGCGGCTCGCCGCCGTGCTGTCCGGCGCCCTCGGGGCGGAGGACCAACTGGCCGTGCGGCCGGCGGGCGTGCTGGCCCGCCGGATCGTCCGGGCCGGGCACCGCCCCGAGCGGCGGGCCCGCGCCTGGTCCCCGCGCGGCACCACCCTGGTCACCGGCGGCTCCGGCACCCTGGCCCCGCAGCTCGCCCGCTGGCTCGCCCAACGCGGCGCCGAACACGTGGTGCTGGTCAGCCGGCGCGGCACGGACGCCCCCGGCGCGCCCGAACTCCAGGCCGAGCTGGCCGACCTGGGCACCGAGGCGACCTTCGCCGCCTGCGACATCACCGACCGCGCCGCCGTCGCCGCCCTCCTGGACGGCCTCAAGGCCGACGGCCGCACCGTCCGCACGGTCATCCACGCCGCCGCCACCATCGAGCTCGCCGCGCTCGCCGACACCACCGTGCCGGCGTTCGGCGACGTCGTGCACGCCAAGGTCACCGGCGCGCGGATCCTCGACGAACTGCTCGACGACACGGAGTTGGACGACTTCGTCCTGTACTCCTCCACCGCCGGCATGTGGGGCAGCGGCGTGCACGCCGCCTACGTCGCGGGCAACGCCTACCTCTCCGCCCTCGCGGAACACCGCCGCGCCCGCGGGCTGCGCGCCACCTCCATCCACTGGGGCAAGTGGCCCGACGACCGCGCGCGCGAACTGGCCGACCCGCACCGGATCCGCCGCAGCGGCCTGGAATACCTCGACCCCGACGTGGCGTTGGCCGGCCTCCAGCAGGTCCTGGACGACGACGAGACCGTCGTCGGCCTCATGGACATCGACTGGGACACCTATCACGACGTCTTCACCGCGGGCCGGCCCGCGCACCTCTTCGACCGGATCCCCGAGGTGCGGCGCCGCCTGGACCGGGCGTCCGCCCCCGCCACCACGGGCCCGGCCACCAGCGACCTGGCCGCCCAACTGCTCGGCCTCGCCGACGCCGAGCAGGACCGACTGCTGCTCGCACTGGTCCGTACCGAGGCCGCCGCCGTCCTCGGGCACGCCTCCGCGGAGTCCTTCCCGGAGCGCCGCGCCTTCCGCGACCTCGGCTTCGACTCGGTCACCGCCGTCGACCTGCGCAACCGGCTCGCGGCCGGCACCGGACTGCGGCTGCCCTCGACGCTGGTCTTCGACCACCCCAACTGCGCGGCGCTCGCCGCGTTCCTGAAGGCGACCGCGCTCGGCGCCACCGGTGTCGCGCCCCGTCCGGGCGCGGCCGCCGGCACCCCGACCGCCGTCGACGACGACGACCCGATCGTCGTCGTCGGCATGAGCTGCCGCTACCCGGGCGGCGCCGACACCCCCGAGGAGCTGCTGCGGCTCGCCCTCGACGGCGCCGACGCCATCTCCGCGTTCCCCACCGACCGCGGCTGGGACGCCCGGGGCCTGTACGACCCCGACCCGGACCGGGCCGGCCACACCTACTCGCTCCAGGGCGGCTTCCTGCACGACGCCGCCGGCTTCGACCCCGGCTTCTTCGGCATCTCCCCGCGCGAGGCCCTGGCCATGGACCCGCAGCAGCGGCTGCTGCTGGAGACGTCCTGGGAGGCGTGCGAGCGGGCCGGTATCGCCCCGGAGTCGCTGCGCGGCAGCGCCGCCGGCACCTTCTTCGGCGCCAGCTACCAGGACTACTCGACCACCGTGCAGCACGGCACGGGGGAGTCCGAGGCCCACATGGTGACCGGCACCGCGGCCAGCGTCCTCTCCGGCCGGGTCTCCTACCTGCTGGGCCTGGAAGGCCCGGCGGTCACCGTCGACACCGCCTGCTCCTCCTCGCTGGTCGCCCTGCACCTGGCCTGCCAGTCCCTGCGCAGCGGCGAGAGCAGCCTCGCCCTGGCCGGCGGCGCGGCCGTGATGGCCACCCCGCACGCGTTCGTCGGCTTCAGCCGGCAGCGCGCGCTGGCCGAGGACGGCCGCTGCAAGCCGTTCTCCGACGCGGCCGACGGCATGACGCTCGCCGAGGGTGTCGGCGTGGTGCTGCTGGAGCGCCTCTCCGACGCGCGCGCCAACGGGCACCGGGTGCTGGCCGTGATCCGCGGCTCGGCCGTCAACCAGGACGGCGCCTCCAACGGCCTGACCGCCCCCAACGGCCCCTCCCAACAGCGGGTCATCCGCGCCGCGTTGGCCAATTCCGGCCTCGCCACCGCCGACGTCGACGCGGTGGAGGCGCACGGCACCGGCACCACCCTGGGTGACCCCATCGAGGCGCAGGCGCTGCTGGCCACCTACGGACAGGACCGCGACGCCGAGCGGCCGCTGCTGCTCGGCTCGGTCAAGTCCAACATCGGCCACACCCAGGCCGCCGCGGGCGTCGCCGGCGTCATCAAGATGGTGCAGGCGATGGCCGCCGGGGTACTGCCCGGCACCCTGCACCTCGACGAGCCGTCGCGCCACGTCGACTGGGACGCCGGCGCCGTCGCGCTGCTCACCGAGGGCACCTCCTGGCCCGAGACCGGGCGCCCCCGCCGCGCCGGCGTCTCCTCCTTCGGCATCAGCGGCACCAACGCCCACCTCATCCTGGAACAGGCCCCGGCCACCGAGCCCGTGACCGACCGGCCCGAGGACGCCGACACGGTTGTCGCCTGGCCCCTCTCCGCCAAGTCCCCCGAGGCCCTGCGCGCCCAGGCGGCCCGCCTGCTCACCACCGTCGAACGGGCCGCGGACCTCCCGCCCGCCCGCGTCGGACACGCCCTGGCCACCACCCGCACCGCGTTCGACCACCGCGCCGTCGTCGTCGGCGAGCGGCGCGAGGAGCTCCTGCGCGGCCTGACCGCCCTGTCCACCGGCGCCTCCGCGGCCGGCCTGGTCACCGGCGCCGCCGGCCCGGACCCCGCGGGCGCGGTCTTCGTCTTCCCCGGCCAGGGCTCCCAGTGGTGGGGCATGGGACGCGAACTCCTCGCCGACTCCGAGGTGTTCCGCACCGCGGTCGACGACTGCGCCGCCGCCCTCGCCCCCTACGTCGACTGGTCGCTGCACGACGTCCTGGCCGGCGAGGGCGACCCCGCCCTGCTGGAACGCGTCGACGTGGTCCAACCCGCCCTGTTCGCCATGATGGTGGCGCTGTCCGCGCTCTGGCGCGCGCACGGCGTCGCCCCGGCCGCCGTGGTCGGCCACTCCCAGGGCGAGATCGCCGCGGCCTGCGTCGCCGGTGCGCTCAGCCTCGACGACGCCGCCCGCGTGGTGGCGCTGCGCAGCCAGGCGTTGCCGCAACTGTCCGGGCGCGGCGGCATGATGTCGGTGTCGGCGCCCGTCGAACGGGTCACCGCGCTCCTCGCCCCGTGGCAGGAGGCGCTGTCGGTCGCCGCGGTCAACGGGCCCGGTTCCGTCGTGGTGTCCGGTGACACCGACGCGCTCGACGCCCTGCAGGTCGCCTGCGAGGAGCAGGGCGTCCGGGCCCGCCGGGTGTCCGTGGACTACGCCTCGCACGGCCGGCACGTCGAGGCCGTCCGCGACGAACTGGCCCGCGTCCTCGCACCGGTCAGCCCGCGCGCCCCCGAGGTGCCGTTCTACTCGACCGTCACCGGCGCCCGGATCGACGACGCCGCGTTCGACGGCACCTACTGGTACACCAACCTGCGCCAGACCGTCCGCATGGAAGAGGCCACCCGCGCCCTCCTCGCCGCCGGACACCGGGTCTTCGTCGAGGTCAGCCCGCACCCGGTGCTGGCCGCCCCGATCCAGGAGACGCAGGAGGCAGTGGCCACAGACGGCGCCGCCGCGGCGGTCCTCGGCTCGCTCCGCCGCGACGAGGGCGGCCGCCGCCGCTTCCTGACCTCGCTCGCCGAGGCCCACAGCCACGGCGCGCCGGTCGACTGGACCACCACCTTCGCCGGGCCCGCCTACGGTCCGGTGGACCTGCCCACCTACCCCTTCCAACGGCGGGACTTCTGGCCCGCACCCCGCCCCGCCGCCCCGGCCGCCGGCGACGCCTCGGACGCCGCGTTCTGGGAACTGGTCGACAACCAGGACCCGGCCGCGCTCGCCGACGCGCTCGGCGTCCCCGCCGACGAGGGGCACACCGCCCTCGGCGCCGTCCTGCCCGCCCTGTCCGCCTGGCGCACCAGGTCCCGAGCCCGGTCCCGCATCGACGCCCTGCGCTACCGCGTGGAGTGGACCCGCGTCCCGGAACCCACCGCCCGGACCACCGGCCGGCTGCTGGTCGCCGTGCCGCCGGACCACGCCGACACCCCCTGGGCCGCCGCGGTCCTCGACGCGCTGGGCACCGACACCGTCCGCTTCGAGGCCAAGGGCACCGACCGGGCGGCCTGGGCCGCACAGCTCGGCCAACTCGTCGAGGACGGCGAGGAGTTCACGACCGTGGTGTCGCTACTGGCGGCCGCCGAGGACCTCCACCCCGACCTCGGCTCGGTACCCCTCGGACTCGGCCAGACCCTCGTCCTGGTCCAGGCCCTCGGCGACGCCGGGCTCACCGCGCCCCTGTGGTGCCTGACCCGCGGCGCCGTGACCACCGGCCACGACGACGCCCTGGGCAGTCCGGTGCAGGGCGCCCTGTGGGGCCTCGGCCGGGTCGTCGCGCTGGAGCACCCCGACCGCTGGGGCGGCCTGATCGACCTGCCCGCCACCCCCGACGCCCGCGCCGCAGCCCGCCTCACCGGCCTGCTGGCCGACCCGGACGGCGAGGACCAACTCGCCGTCCGCGCCTCCGGAATCCTCGCCCGCCGCCTGGCACACGCCGCCCCGTCCGCGCCCCGTCCGGGCCGCCGCTGGACCGGCCGCGGCACCTGCCTGATCACCGGCGGCACCGGCGGCATCGGCGGCCGGGTGGCCCGCTGGATGGCCGAACACGGCGCCCCCCACCTGCTGCTCACCAGTCGCCGCGGCCCGGACGCCCCCGGCGCCGCCGAACTCCGCGCCGAACTGGAGGCGTTGGGCGCCCGTGTCACCCTCGCCGCCTGCGACGCCGCCGACCGCGACGCGCTGGCCGCCCTTCTCGCCGACCTGCCCGACGACGCGCCGCTGACCTCCGTCTTCCACTCCGCGGGCGTGGCCGACGGCGACGCCCGGGTCGCCGACCTGACCCTCGACCAGCTCGACGCGCTGCTGTGCGCGAAGCTCACCGCCGCCCACCATCTGCACGAACTCACCGCCGACCGCGACCTCGACGCCTTCGTGCTGTTCTCGTCCGGCGCCGCCGTCTGGGGCAGCGGCGGCCAACCCGGCTACGCCGCCGCCAACGCCTACCTCGACGCCCTCGCCGCCCACCGCAGGTCACTCGGCCTGACCGGCGCGTCCGTCGCCTGGGGAACCTGGGGCGAGGTCGGCATGGCCACCGACCCCGAGGTCCACGAGCGCCTGCACCGCCAGGGCGTCCGCGCCATGGAACCCGACCACGCCCTCGGGGCGTTGCAACAGATGCTGGAGGACGACGACACCGCCCTCGCCGTCACCCTCATGGACTGGGAGGTCTTCGCCCCCAGCTTCACCGCCACCCGCCCCAGCGCCCTGATCGGCACCGTGCCCGAGGCCGTCCACGCCCTGACCGACGACCCGACCACCACGACCGGCGACGGCGCCGCCCCGGCCGTCCCACCGCTCCGTCACCACCTGGAACAACTCTCCGCGGCGGAGCGCGGCCGCGCCCTCGTCGACGCCGTCCGCACCGAGGCCGCCGCGACCCTCGGCCACGACACCCCCGACGCCGTCCCCGCCGGCCGCGCCTTCCGCGACGTCGGATTCGACTCCGTCACCGCCGTGGAACTGCGCAACCGACTGCGCACCGCCCTCGGCCTGCCCCTCCCGGCAGCGCTCGTCTTCGACCACCCCACACCCACGGCCCTCGCCGGTCACCTCGGCACGCTGCTCTTCGGCACCGCGCCCGAGGACTCCGACGCCGGCCGCCCCGACGACCCCGACGCCCGCATCCGCGAGGCGCTCGCCACCGTCCCCATCGGACGGCTCCGCAAGGCGGGCCTCCTCGACCTGGTGCTGAAACTCGCCGACTCCGAACCCGCCGACGACCCCGCCCCCGAGACCGACGGCGCCTCGGAATCCCTCGACGACATGGACGCCGAAGCCCTGCTGCGGCTGGCCACCGAGAACTCGGCTAACTGAAAGAGAGCTGGAGCCCACCATGAGCACGCCCCCCAACAAGTACGTCGAGGCACTCCGGTCGTCCCTGAAGGAGATCGAGCGGCTGCGCCGGCAGAACGAACAACTGGTGGCGGCGGCGGTGGAACCCGTCGCGGTCGTCGGCATCGGCTGCCGGTTCCCCGGCGGCGTCACCACCCCCGAGGACCTGTGGGACCTGGTCGCCCAAGGCCGGGACGCCATCGGGCCGTTCCCGCAGGACCGCGGCTGGGACCTGGAGAGGCTGGCCGGCGGCGGCGAGGGCAGCAGCCTCGCCCAGGTCGGCGGATTCGTCGACGACGCCGCCGGCTTCGACCCCGGCTTCTTCGGCATCTCCCCGCGCGAAGCGGTCGCCATGGACCCCCAGCAGCGCATCCTCCTGGAGATCACCTGGGAGGCCCTGGAGCGCGCCGGCATCGACCCCTCCACCCTGCGCGGCAGCCAGACCGGTGTCTTCGTCGGCACCACCGGGCAGGACTACGGCGAGGTCATCAAGGCGTCCAACGAGGACGTCGAGGTCTACTCGACCACCGGCCACGCCGCCAGCGTCATCTCCGGACGCCTCTCCTACACCCTCGGCGCGGAGGGCCCCGCGGCCACCGTCGACACCGGCTGCTCCTCCTCACTGGTGGCCCTGCACTGGGCCGTTCAGGCCCTGCGCGGCGGCGAGTGCGCCATGGCCCTGGCGGGCGGCGCCTCCATCATGTCCACCCCCGGCCCGTTCGTCTCCTTCACCGCGCAGAGCGGACTGGCCGCCGACGGCCGCTGCAAGTCCTTCTCCGACCACGCCGACGGCACAGGCTGGGGCGAGGGCGCCGGCATGCTCGTGCTGATGCGGCTCTCCGACGCCGAGCGCGAGGGCCGCCCCGTCCTCGCCGTGCTGCGCGGCTCGGCCATCAACCAGGACGGCGCCTCCAACGGCCTGACGGCCCCCAACGGCCCCTCCCAACAGCGCGTCATCCGCGCCGCGTTGGACAACGCCCACCTCACCGGCGCCGACATCGACGCCGTCGAGGCGCACGGCACCGGCACCACCCTCGGCGACCCCATCGAGGCCCAGGCGCTGCTGGCCACCTACGGGCAGGACCGGCCCCGGCCGCTGCTGCTCGGCGCGCTCAAGTCCAACATCGGCCACACCCAGGCCGCTTCGGGCGTCGCCGGCGTGATCAAAATGATCATGGCGTTGCAGCGCGGCGTGCTGCCCCGCAGCCTGCACGCCACCGAACCCACCGCCGACGTCGACTGGACCGCCGGCGCCGTCACGCTCCTCGCCGAGCCCGTCGCCTGGCCCACCACCGGCCGCGCCCGCCGCGCCGGCGTCTCCTCCTTCGGCATCAGCGGCACCAACGCCCACGTCATCCTCGAACAGGCCCCCACCGCCCCCGAACCGCCCACCACCGCCCCCGCCCACCGCCCCGCCGTCGTCCCCTGGGTGCTGTCCGCCCGCACCGCAGCCGCCCTCGACGCCCAACACGCCCGCCTCGCCGCCCACCTGGCCGGCGCCCCCGAAGCCGACCCCCTCGACATCGGCTACTCCCTCGCCGACGGCCGCGCCACCTTCGAACACCGCACCGTCCTCCTCGCCGACCCCGCCGGCCCCACCGAACTCGCCCGCGGCACCGTCGAAGACGGCCCCTTCGCCGTCCTCTTCTCCGGCCAGGGCTCCCAGCGCCTGGGCATGGGACGCGAACTCCACGCCCGCTTCCCGGTGTTCGCCGCCGCCTTCGACGAGATCACCGACCTCCTCGACGCGCACACCGACCGCCCGCTCCGCGACATCGTCTGGGGCGCCGACGCCGAACCGCTCAACGACACCGGCTGGGCCCAACCCGCCCTGTTCGCCGTCGAGGTCGCCCTCTACCGCCTGGTCGAATCCCTCGGCGTCACCCCCGACTTCGTCGGCGGCCACTCCATCGGCGAACTCGCCGCCGCCCACGTCGCCGGCGTCCTCACCCTCGCCGACGCCTGCACCCTCGTCGCCGCCCGCGCCCGCCTGATGCAGGCCCTGCCGCGCGGCGGCGCCATGCTCGCCGTCCGCGCCACCGAGGACGAGGTCACCCCGCTGCTGTCCGACGGCGTCACGATCGCCGCCGTCAACGGCCCCGCCGCCGTCGTCGTCGCCGGTACCGAGGACGCCGTCGAGGCCCTCGCCGCCCACTTCGCCGACCAGGACCGCAAGACCACCCGGCTGCGGGTCAGCCACGCCTTCCACTCGCCGCTGATGGACCCGATGCTGGCGGACTTCCGCGCCGTCGCCGAGGGCCTGACCTACCACGAGCCGCGCATCCCGGTCGTCTCCAACCTCACCGGCACCGTCGCCACCGCCACCGACCTGCGCTCCGCCGACTACTGGGTTCGCCACGTCCGCGAGGCCGTCCGCTTCGCCGACGGCGTCACCGCCCTCGCCGACCGCGGCGTCACCACCCTCCTCGAACTCGGCCCGGACGGCGTGCTGTCCGCCATGGCCCAGGAATCCCTCCCCGCCGGCGCCGCCGCCGTCCCGCTGCTGCGCAAGGACCGCCCCGAGGAGCTCTCCGCTGTCACCGGCCTGGCCCGCGCCCACGTCCGCGGCGTCACCGTCCGCTGGGCCCGGCTCTTCGACGGCACCGGAGCCCACCGCACCGACCTGCCCACCTACCCCTTCCAACACCAGCGCTACTGGCCCACCACCGCCCGCACCGCCCAAGACGTCAGTGCCGCCGGGCTGGCCAGCGCCGACCACCCGCTGCTCGGCGCCAGCGTCGAACTCGCCGACGGGGCCGGCTACCTGTTCACCAGTCGCCTCTCCGTGCGCACCCACCCCTGGCTCGCCGACCACGCGGTCCAGGGCCGGGCACTGCTACCCGGCACCGCCTTCGTCGAACTGGCCGTCCGCGCCGGCGACGAGGCCGACTGCGACCGCGTCGAGGAACTCACCCTCGCCGCACCCCTGGTGCTCCCCGAACACGGCGGCGTCCAACTCCAGGTCCGCGTCGGGGCCCCCGACGCCACCGGCCGCCGCACCCTCGGCATCTTCTCCCGCGCCGAGGACGGCTACGACCTGCCCTGGTCGCAACACGCCACCGGTGTCCTCACCACCGGTACCCCCGCCCCGGCCGCCGCCTTCGACGCCACCGTCTGGCCCCCCACCGACGCCGAACCCCTCGACCTCACCGGCGCCTACGCCCGCCTGGCCGGACTCGGCTTCGACTACGGCCCCGCGTTCCAGGGCCTGCGCGCCGCCTGGCGCCGCGGCAACGAGGTCTACGCCGAGGTCGCCGTGCCCGACGACGCCGGCACCGACCCCACCGAATTCGGCCTGCACCCGGCCCTGTTGGACGCCGCCCAGCACGCCGCCGCCTACGCCGACCTCGGCGCCATCAGCCGCGGCGGCCTGCCCTTCGCCTGGGAGGGCGTCTCACTCGCCGCCGCCGGCGCCACCACCGTCCGCGCCCGGATCGCCCCCGCCGGCGACGACACCGTCACCATCGCCGTCCACGACACCACCGGCGCCACCGTGCTGACCGTGGACTCCCTGGTCTCCCGCGAGATCCCCGCCGACGTCCCCGGCACCGCCACCGTCCACCGCGACTCCCTCTTCCACGTCGAGTGGACCCCGCTGCGCACCCAGCCCACCCACGCGCCGACCACCGTCGCCGTCCTCGGCCCCGACCCGGACGACCTGGCCAGCACCCTGCGCGCCACCGGCCTGACCACCACCACCCACCCCGACCTCGACGCCCTCGCCGCCGCCGACGTCCCCGAGTTGGTCGTCACCGCCCTCACCACCGACCCCGCGGCCACCACCTCGGACGCCGCCCACACCCGCACCACGGCCACCCTCCGCCTCGCCCAACAGTGGCTCGCCGACGACCGCTTCGCCGCCGCCCGCCTGGTCCTCGTCACCCGCGGCGCCACCGACGGCACCGACCCGGCCGCCGCGGCCGCCGGCGGACTGATCCGCACCGCCCGCACCGAGAACCCCGGCCGCTTCGCCCTCCTCGACCTCGACCCCGACACCCCCCACCCCGACCCCGCCACCCTGGCGACCGCCCTGGCCGCCACCCACGACGAACCCGACCTCGCCCTCCGCGGCACCACCCCGCACACCGCCCGCCTCACCCGCGTCCCCCACCCCACCACCCCCGTCGACTGGAACTCCGACGGCACCGTCCTCATCACCGGCGGCACCGGCGGCCTCGGCGCGGTCCTCGCCCGCCACCTGGTCACCACCCACGGCGTCCGCCACCTGCTGCTCGCCAGCCGCCGCGGCCCGACCGCCCCCGGCGCCGACGCCCTGACCACCGAACTCACCGACCACGGCGCCACCGTCCGCATCGCCGCCTGCGACGTCACCGACCCCGCGGCCCTCGCCGACCTGCTCGCCACCGTCCCCGAAGCCCACCCCCTCACCGCCGTCCTCCACACCGCCGGCATCGTCGACGACGGCGTCCTCGGCTCCCTCACCCCCGAACGCCTGGCCGCCGTGCTGCGCCCGAAGGTGGACGCCGCCTGGCACCTGCACGAGGCCACCCGTCACCTCGACCTGGACGCCTTCGTCCTGTTCTCCTCCGTGGCCGCCACCCTCGGCAGCCCCGGCCAGGCCAACTACGCCGCAGGCAACGCCTTCCTGGACGCCCTCGCCGCCCAACGCGCCGCCGCCGGCCTGCCCGCCACCGCCCTCGCCTGGGGCCCCTGGACCCAGAGCGTCGGCATGACCAGGAGCCTGACCGACCTCGACGTCGAGCGCATCGCCCGCTCCGGCATGCCCCCGCTCACCCTGGAACAGGGCACCGCCCTCTTCGACGCGGCCCTCGCCGCCGGACCGGCCGCCCTCGCCCCGGTCCGCCTCGACCTGCCCGTCCTGCGCACCCAGGGCGAGATCGCCCCCCTGCTCCGTGGCCTGATCCGCACCCCCGCCCGGCGCGCCGCCGCCCAGGTCTCCCAGACCGCCGACGGCCTCGCCCAACGCCTCGCCGGCCTCGACGCCACCGCCCGCCGGGAGACCCTCCTCGACCTCGTCCGCACCCAGATCGCCCACGTCCTCGGCCACGCGGACGCCACCGACGTCGAAGCCGGCCGCCAGTTCCAGGACCTCGGCTTCGACTCCCTCACCGCCGTCGAACTCCGCAACGCCCTCACCACCGCAACGGGCCTCCGCCTGCCCGCCACCATGGTGTTCGACTACCCGACCCCGCACGCCCTCGCCGACCACCTCCGCGACGAACTCCTGGGTACGACAGAGGAGTTGTCGCCCGCCGCGCCACTCCCCGCCGCGCCCGCCACCACCGACGACCCGATCGTCATCGTCGGCATGGCCTGCCGCTACCCCGGCGGCGTCGCCACTCCCGAGGACCTGTGGCGCCTGGTCAGCGAAGGCGCCGACGCGACCGGCCCGTTCCCCACCAACCGCGGCTGGGACCTCGACAACCTCTACGACCCGGACCCCGACCGCCCCGGCCGCACCCACGTCCGCGCCGGCGGCTTCCTGCACGACGCCGGCGCCTTCGACCCCGACTTCTTCGGCATGAGCCCCCGCGAGGCCACCGCCACCGACTCCCAACAGCGCCTGCTGCTCGAACTGTCCTGGGAAGCCGTCGAACGCGCCGGCATCGACCCCGCCTCCCTGCGCGACAGCCGCACCGGCGTCTTCGCCGGCGTCATGTACAATGACTACGGCACCACCCTCACCGGCGACGAGTACGAGGCGTTCCGCGGCAACGGCAGCGCCCCCAGCGTCGCCTCCGGCCGCATCTCCTACACCCTCGGCCTCGAAGGCCCCGCCGTCACCGTCGACACCGCCTGCTCCTCCTCCCTGGTCGCCCTGCACTGGGCCGCCCAGGCACTCCGCGCCGGAGAGTGCTCCCTCGCCCTGGCCGGCGGCGTGACCGTGATGTCCACCCCCAGCACCTTCGTCGAGTTCTCCCGCCAACGCGGACTGGCCCCCGACGGCCGCTCCAAGGCGTTCGCCGACGCGGCCGACGGCGTCGCCTGGTCCGAGGGCGTGGGCATGCTGGTGTTGGAGCGCCAGTCCGACGCCCTCCGCAACGGTCATCAGGTCCTGGCCGTGGTGCGCGGCTCGGCGGTCAACCAGGACGGTGCGTCCAACGGCCTGACGGCTCCCAACGGACCGTCCCAACAGCGCGTGATTCGCCAGGCGTTGGCGAGTGGTGGCCTGTCCACCGACGACGTGGACGTGGTCGAGGCGCACGGCACCGGCACGACGCTCGGCGACCCGATCGAGGCCCAGGCACTGATCGCCACCTACGGTCGCGACCGCGACCCCGAGCGCCCGCTGCTGCTCGGCTCGGTCAAGTCCAACATCGGGCACACCCAGGCGGCCGCGGGTGTCGCCGGCATCATCAAGATGGTCCTGGCGATGCGCCACGGTGTGGTTCCGCAGACCCTGCACGTCGACGCGCCGTCCTCGCACGTCGACTGGGACGCGGGCGCCGTCGAGCTGCTCACCGAGCAGACCGTCTGGCCGGAGACGGGCAGGGCCCGCCGCGCCGGCGTCTCCTCGTTCGGCATCAGCGGCACCAACGCCCACGTCGTCATCGAGCAGCCGCCCACCGTCGTCCCCGGCACGGTCGTGCCCACCGACCGCTCCGACGAGGAACTGCCCGTCGCCCCCTGGGCGTTGTCCGCCAGGACCCCCGACGCCCTGCGCGACCAGGCCGCCCGCCTCCTCACCCACGTCGAGGCCCACCCCGAACTGCGCCCCGTCGACATCAGCTACTCGCTGATGAACACCCGCACCGCCTTCGACCACCGCGCCGTCGTCCTCGGCACCGACCGCGCCGAGGCCCTCCGCGCCCTCGCCGCCGTCGCCGCCGGCACCGACGACCCGGCCGTCCTCACCGGCACCGCCCGCGCCGGCCGGACCGCCTTCCTCTTCTCCGGCCAGGGCTCCCAACGACTCGGCATGGGACGCGTCCTCTACGAACGCTTCCCCGCCTTCGCCGAAGCCCTCGACACCGTCCTCACCCGCCTGGATGCCGAGCTCGGCCAACCCCTCCGCGACATCGTCTGGGGCGACGACGCCCAACTCCTCGACCGCACCGGCTACACCCAGCCCGCCCTGTTCGCCATCGAGGTGGCGCTGTTCCGCCTCCTGGAAAGCTGGGGCATCACACCGGACTTCGTGGCCGGCCACTCCATCGGCGAGATCGTCGCCGCGCACGTCTCGGACGTCCTCTCCCTGGACGACGCCTGCCGCCTCGTCGTCGCCCGCGCCGCACTGATGCAGTCGCTGCCCGAAGGCGGCGCGATGGTCGCCGTCCAGGCCACCGAGGACGAGGTGCTGCCCCTCCTCACCGACGACGCCTCCCTCGCCGCCATCAACGGACCGACCTCCGTCGTCGTCTCCGGCCACGAGGACGCCGCCCTCACCCTCGCCCGACACTTCGCCGACCAGGGCCGCCGCACCACCCGCCTCCGCGTCAGCCACGCCTTCCACTCCCCGCTGATGGCCCCGATGTTGGACGACTTCCGCGCGGTCGTCGACGGCCTCGCCTTCGCCGCCCCCACCGTCCCCGTCGTGTCCAACCTCACCGGCGCACTGGCCACCGCCGACGAACTCCGCTCGGCCGACTACTGGGTCCGGCACGTCCGCGACGCGGTCCGCTTCGCCGACGGCATCCGCACCCTCGCCGACCGCGGCGTCACCACCTTCGTCGAACTCGGCCCGGACAGCGTGCTGTCCGCCATGGCCCAGGACTCCGCCCCCGAAACCGCCGCCACCGTCCCGCTGTTGCGCAAGGACCGCCCCGAGGAACAGGCCGTCATCACCGCCCTCTGCCACCTCCAGGCACTCGGCGTCGAGGCCGACTGGACCGCCACCTACGACGGCCTCGGCGCCACCCGCGTCGACCTGCCGACCTACGCCTTCCAACACCGCTGGTTCTGGCCCGCCGCCCGCACCGCCCGCCCCGACGACGTCCGCGCCGCCGGCCTCGGCGCCACGCAACACCCGCTCCTCGGCGCCGCCGTGCAACTCCCCGACGACGACGGCGCACTCTTCACCGGCCGCCTCTCGCTGCGCACCCACCCCTGGCTGGCCGACCACACCGTCCTCGGCACGGTCCTCGTGCCCGGCACCGCCCTGCTCGAACTCGCCATCCGCGCCGGCGACGAGACCGGCTGCGGCCACGTCGAGGAACTCACCCTGGCCGCCCCCCTGACCCTCCCCGAGGACGCCGCCGCCCTCCTCCAGGTACGCGTCGGCCCCGCCGACGCCACCGGCCGCCGCACCCTCACCCTCCACGCCCGCCCCGAAGACCCCGCCGACCGCTCCTGGACCCTGCACGCCGCCGGCATCCTGACGGCCGACGCTGCCCCGGCGGACCCCGGCTTCGACGCCACGGTCTGGCCGCCCGCCGACGCCGAGCCGCTCGACT
>NZ_JBIVXW010000116.1:0-16665 GCF_044769405.1 Streptomyces sp. NPDC090442 | reverse complement strand
GCGGAGCGGTTGGGGGCGTTCCTTGGTGATCGTCCTGAACTGTCCCTGGTTGATGTGGCGTTCTCGTTGGCGTCGTCGCGGATGGTGTTGGAGCATCGGGCGGTGGTGGTCGGCGCCGACCGGGACGAGCTGCTGGGTCGCCTTGGCTCGCTGGCGGTGGGGGAGCCCGCCACTGGTGTGGTCACGGGTGCTGGCGCGGGTGCCGGCTCCGGCGCGGTGTTGGTGTTCCCGGGCCAGGGTTCGCAGTGGGTCGGCATGGCGGCCGGGCTGTTGGACTCGTCGGAGGCGTTCGCGTCCCGATGGGCTGAGTGTGAGCGGGCGTTGGCGCCGTTTGTGGACTGGTCGTTGACGGAGGTGGCGCGTTCGACGGACCCGGCTGTCCTGGAGCGGGTTGATGTCGTTCAGCCGTTGTTGTGGGCGGTGATGGTGTGTCTGGCGGCGACATGGCAGGCTGCCGGTGTGGAGCCGGCGGCGGTGATCGGTCACAGTCAGGGTGAGATCGCGGCCGCGGTCGTCGCCGGTGCGTTGTCGGTGGAGGACGGTGCCCGGGTCGTCGCTCTTCGCTCGCAGGCCATCACCGCCCTCTCGGGTGCTGGCGGCATGCTGTCCGTTCCCCTCCCCGTCGCCGAGGTCGAGCCCGTCCTGGCCGGCTACGAGGGCTTGGGCGTGGCGGCGGTCAACGGCCCGGCGGTGACCGTCGTTTCGGGTGATGCCGCAGCCCTGGACGCCATCCAGGCGGCCTGGGAGGCGGAGGGCGTCCGCGTCCGTCGCATCCCGGTGGACTATGCCTCGCACTCCCCGCATGTCGAGGTCATCCGGGACCGCATCCTGACCGACCTCGCCCCGATTGTGCCGGAGGCGACCTCCGTCGGTTTCTTCTCGACGTTGACGGGTGAGTCTTTGGACACTGCCGACCTCGACGCCGACTACTGGTATCGCAATCTCCGCCAGACCGTCCGCTTCGAGGACGCCGTCCGGGCCGCGGTCACCGCCGGCCACACCGTCTTCATCGAAGCCTCCGCCCACCCCGTCCTGACCGTCGGCGTGGAGCAGACCCTCGACGCGGCAGACGCCACCGGAGCCGCCTTCGGTACGCTCCGCCGCGACCACGGCGATGCGGCGCAACTCCTCACCTCGCTCGGCCAGGCGCACCTCCACGGCCTGCCCGTCGCCTGGGACAAGGTCCTCGCCCCGTACCATCCCCGGCGCGTCGACCTGCCCACCTACGCCTTCCAACGCCAGCGCTACTGGCTGCCCACAGCCGTGGCCGATCCGGCCGAAGCGGCGGGTACCAACGGGCACTTCAGGGCCGTGGACTCCGTCGAGGCGCGCTTCTGGGAAGCGGTCGAGCGGGAGGACCTGGAGGGGCTGGCCGAGACGCTGGCGCTCGACGGTGGTGAAGGGAGCGGCGAGGAACTGGGCGCGCTGCTGCCCGCCCTCTCGGCATGGCACCGGCAGCACCGCGAGGCGTCCGAGGTGGACCAGTGGCGCTACCGGATCGATTGGAAACTGGTCGACACGACGGCGGCGCGGCTCGCCGGGACGTGGTTGGTGCTCGGCCACGCGGACGCCCCGATGGCCGACTGCCTGGCCGCGTTGGCGAAGCACGGCGCCGAGGTCATCACCGTCGAGCTGACCGATGCGGACGCCGAACGCGACGTACTGGCAAAGCGGTTGACCGATGCGCTGGACGGCCGTCGGCCGAACGGCGTGGTGTCGTTGCTCGCCGCCGCGGAGGGTTCCCACCCGCGGTACCGCGCCATGCCGGCGGGACTGGCGCTCACGTTCACCCTGGTCCAGGCGCTCGGTGCGGCCGGAATCGAGGCGCCGCTGTGGTGCCTGACGCGCGGCGCGGTCGCGGTGTCCGGCGTCGAGGCCCTCGCGCGGCCCGTGCAGTCCCAGGTCTGGGGACTGGGACGGGTGGTGGCGTTGGAGCACTCCCCGCGCTGGGGCGGCCTGATCGACGTGCCCGAACAGCTCGACGAGCGTGCCCAACAGCGGCTGGTGGCGGCGCTGTCCGGCATCGACAACGAAGACCAACTGGCCGTGCGTCCGTCGGGCGTCTTCGTGCGGCGACTGGTCCGTGCACCCCTGGGCACCGCGGCGCCGAAGCGGGCGTGGCGGCCGCGCGGCACCGTCCTCGTCACCGGCGGGACCGGGGACATCGGGCCCAGCGTCGTACGGTGGTTGGCCCGCAACGGTGCGGAGCACATCGTCCTTCCCGGACGCCGGGGCCAGGCGGCACCGGGCATCCCCGAGCTGACCGAGGAACTCGCCGCGACCGGCACCCGGCTCACCGCCGTAGCCTGCGACGTCTCGGACCACGCTGAAGTCGCCGCCATGCTGGGCGACTTGAAGGCCAACGGCGAACCGGTCCGCGCCGTACTCCACGCCGCGGCACTGATCGAGGTCGGCTCGATCGCCGACAGCACGCTGAGCGAGTTCGACGACGTGATGGCCGCCAAGGTCCTCGGCGTGCAACACCTGGCGGAACTCCTGGACGGCGGCGGAGGGGACGACGGCGAAACGGGCGAGGACAGTGCGGGCGAGACCGAGCCGCTCGACGCGTTCGTGCTGTTCTCCTCCATCGCCGGTGTCTGGGGAAGCGGCGACCACGTCGCCTACGCCGCCGCCAACGCCTACCTCGACGCGCTCGCCGAGCACCGCCGCGCGCGCGGCCTGCCCGCCAGTTCCATCGCCTGGGGCATCTGGCACGCGACCAACGAATGGGGCGGCGGCAGCATCCCCGAGGGCGTGGACCCCAGCCTGGTCCGCAAGCGCGGTCTGCCGTTCCTCGACCCGGACCTGGCGATCTCCGGTCTCCAACGCGAACTCGACCACGACGAGCCGTTCATCGCTCTCGCCGACATCGCCTGGGACAGATTCGTCCCCACCTTCACCTCCGTGCGGGTCTCCCCGCTCATCGAGTCCGTCCCCGAGGCGCGCGCCCTCCTCGACGCCGAGACCACCAAGGGCAACCAGGCGGGACCGGACACCGAGACGCCGCTGCGCAGGCGCCTGTCCGGCCGACCCGCGGGCGAACGCCGCCAGGCAGTACGGGAACTCGTCCGCACGCACGCGGCCACCGTCCTCGGCCACGACTCCGCCGACGCCCTCCCGGCAGGCAAGGCATTCCGGGAACTGGGCTTCGACTCGCTCGCCGCCGTTGACCTGCGCAACCGCCTCAACACGGCCAGCGGACTGGCCCTGCCCGCGACCGTCGTCTTCGACTACCCCACGCCCGAGGCCCTGGCCGACTACCTGCTCGCCGAGACCTTCGGCACCGCCGACGACGCACGGGGCACCACGACGACCGCGACGACCACCGGCCCGGCGGTCACCACCGTCATCGCCGACGACGAACCCATCGCCATCGTGGGCATGGGCTGCCGCTACCCCGGGGGCGTGGCCTCACCGGCCGACCTCTGGCAGGTGCTGACCACCGGCACCGACGCGGTGCGGCCGTTCCCCACCGACCGCGGCTGGGACCTGGAGTCCCTCTTCGACGCGGACGCGGACGCCGCCGGCAAGTCCTACGTCCGCGAGGGCGCGTTCCTCGACCGCGTCGCTGACTTCGACGCAGGCTTCTTCGGGATCTCGCCCCGCGAGGCCCTGGCCATGGACCCGCAACAACGGCTGCTGCTGGAGACCTCCTGGGAGGCCCTGGAACGCGCCGGCATCGACCCGAGTTCGCTGCGCGGCAGCCAGACCGGCGTCTTCACCGGCACCAACAACCACGACTACGGCACGGCAGTCCTCCGCTCCGGCAACAGCTCCGAGGGCCACGTCCTGACCGGCAACGCCTCCAGCGTCATCTCCGGCCGCGTCTCCTACACCTTCGGCGCCGAGGGCCCCGCCGTCTCGGTCGACACCGCCTGCTCCTCGTCACTGGTCGCCCTCCACCTGGCGGTTCAGGCACTGCGCAACGGTGACTGTTCGCTGGCCCTGGCCGGCGGCGTCGCGCTGATGGCGACCCCGGGCGCGTTCATCGCGTTCTCCCGGCAGCGCGGCCTCGCGACGGACGGCCGATGCAAGGCGTTCTCCGACGACGCCGACGGCATGGGACTGGCCGAGGGCGTCGGGGTGATCGTCCTGGAACGCCTCTCCGAGGCCCGACGACACGGCCACGACGTGCTCGCCGTGATCCGCGGCACCGCGGTCAACCAGGACGGCGCGTCGAACGGTCTGACCGCGCCGAACGGTCCGTCCCAACAGCGGGTGATTCGGCAGGCGTTGGCGAACGCGCGTCTGTCGGCGGCCGACGTGGACGTGGTCGAGGCGCACGGCACGGGTACCAGGTTGGGCGATCCCATCGAGGCTCAGGCGCTGCTCGCGACGTACGGCCAGGATCGGGACGTGGACCGTCCGCTGCTGCTGGGTTCGGTGAAGTCCAATATCGGTCACAGCCAGGCGGCCGCGGGTGTGGCCGGTGTGATCAAGATGGTCGAGGCCATGCGCCACGGCGTGCTGCCGAAGACCCTGCACGTCGACGCCCCGTCCTCGCACGTCGACTGGACCGCGGGCGCGGTGGAACTGCTGACCGAGGCCCGCCCGTGGCCGGAGTCGGACCGGGCGCGTCGCGCCGGCGTGTCGTCGTTCGGTATGAGCGGGACCAATGCGCATGTGATTCTGGAGCAGGCTCCGGAGCCGGACGTTGCGGAGGTCGAGCCCGGACGTTCGGACGCGGGTCCGGTGGCGTGGGTGTTGTCGGGCAAGTCCGAGGCCGGCCTGCGGGCCCAGGCCGAACGCCTACGGGAATTCGTTGCGGAGCGTCCGGAGTTGGCGCCGGTTGATGTTGCGGTGTCGTTGGTGTCGTCGCGTGCGGTGTTGGAGCATCGGGCGGTGGTGGTGGGTGCGGATCGGGAGGTGTTGCTGGAGGGTGTGGGGTCGGTGGCGTCCGGTGAGCCTGCTGCGGGTGTGGTGACGGGGACGGGCTTGGATGCTGGTTCGGGTGCGGTGTTGGTGTTCCCGGGGCAGGGTTCGCAGTGGGTCGGTATGGCGGCCGGGCTGTTGGACTCCTCGGAGGCGTTCGCGTCGCGTTGGGCTGAGTGTGAGGGGGCGTTGGCGCCGTTCGTGGACTGGTCGTTGACGGAGGTGGCGCGTTCGACGGACCCGGCTGTCCTGGAGCGGGTTGATGTCGTTCAGCCGTTGTTGTGGGCGGTGATGGTGTGTTTGGCGGAGGTCTGGCGGGCTGCCGGTGTGGAGCCGGCGGCGGTGATCGGTCACAGTCAGGGCGAGATCGCGGCCGCGGTCGTTGCCGGTGCGTTGTCGGTGGAGGACGGTGCCCGTGTTGTGGCCCTCCGCTCGCAGGCGATCACCGCCCTCTCGGGTGCGGGTGGCATGCTGTCCGTTCCCCTCCCCGCGGCCGAGGTGGAGTCGGTCCTGGCCGGTTACGAGGGGCTGGGTGTTGCGGCGGTCAACGGGCCGGCGGTGACGGTCGTTTCGGGTGATGCTGCTGCCTTGGATGCGGTGCAGGCTGCCTGGGAGGCGGAGGGTGTCCGCGTTCGTCGCGTCCCGGTGGACTACGCCTCGCACTCCCCGCACGTCGAGGCGCTCCGCGACCGCATTCTCGCTGACCTCGCGCCGATTGTGCCGGAGGCGACCTCCGTCGGCTTCTTCTCGACGTTGACCGGTGAGGCGATCGACACCACGGACCTCGACGCCGGTTACTGGTACCGCAATCTCCGCCAGACCGTCCGTTTCGAGGATGCGATCCGGGCCGCGGTAGCCGCCGGGCACACCGTCTTCATCGAAGCGTCCGCGCACCCGGTGCTGACCGTTGGCGTGGAGCAGTCCCTTGATGCGGCCGACGTCACCGGTGCCGCCTTCGGCACCCTGCGACGTGACCACGGCGATGCGGCCCAACTCCTCACCTCGCTTGGTCAGGCGCATCTCCACGGTCTGCCTGTTGCCTGGGACGTGGTCTTCGCTTCGCATCGCCCCCGGCGGGTGGAGCTTCCCACCTATGCTTTCCAGCGTCAGCGTTATTGGCCGAAGGCCGTGGTTCGGGTGTCTGGCGATGTGCAGGGGCTGGGGTTGGGTGCGGCCGGGCACCCGTTGTTGGGTGCGGCGGTGACGTTGGCGGATTCCGAACAGGTGGTGCTGACGGGCCGGTTGGCGCTCTCTACGCACCCGTGGCTCGCCGATCACGCCGTGCGCGGCACCGTTCTGCTGCCCGGTACCGCCTACCTGGAGCTGGCCCTCCACGCCGGACACCAACTGGGTTGCGACGCGGTGGAGGAGCTCACCCTCGAAACGCCGCTGACCCTCCCCGGAACCGGCGGGGTGCAACTCCAGGTCAGCGTGGAGTCCGAGGACGAGTCGGGGCGCCGCGCGCTGTTCGTGCACTCCCGGCCCGACGCGGACGGTGACGCGCCGTGGACGCGGCACGCCGCGGGCGTCCTCGTCCCGACCACCGCCCCGCCGGCGCCGACCGGACTGGAGGTATGGCCGCCGGCCGGCGCCGCCCCGGTCGACCTCACCGACGTCTACCAGCGCTTCGCCGGCCAGGGTTTCCACTACGGCCCGGTCTTCCAGGGGTTGCAGGGCGTGTGGCGGCGCGACGGCGATGTGTTCGCCGAGGTCCGGCTGCCGGCGGACCAGTCCGTGGACGCGTTCGGTCTGCATCCGGCGCTGCTCGACGCGGCCCTGCAGTCGATGATCGCGGTCGGCCTGGAACGCGCCGGCGACGACGGTTCCGAGGTGGGCCGGCTGCCCTTCGCCTGGAGTGGCGCCACACTGACCGCCGTTGGCGCCCGGGCGCTGCGCGTGTGCCTGTCGCGGGTCGGCCGGGAAGGGCTGGCGCTGACCGTCGCGGACGGCACCGGTGCCCCCGTGGCGTCCGTGGAGTCGTTGGTCTCCCGCCCGGCCTCGACGGTGCGGTTCGACGCCGCGGCCCAGGGCGCCAACTCCCTCTACGCCGTCGAATGGGTCGCCCCCGCGCCACGGCCGGCGGTCGACGCCACACCGACCCGCAGCTGGGCGGTGCTCGGCGCCGGTGACGCGATCGACGCGGACGAGTCCGGGGCGACCGGCATCCGCCGTTACGCGGATCTGGCTGCCCTGCGCACCGCGTTGGACGGGGAAGGGGCAGGAGGCTCGGACCGGGCCGACATCGACGCGGTACTCGTCGAACTCGTCCCGAACGGCGCGTCGTTCACGGCAGCGCAGGTGTCTGTGCCCTCGCCGACCCCCGCCCCCGAAGCCGTGCAGACCACGGTCACCAGCGCCCTGGCGCTGGTCCAGGAATGGCTGGCCGACGAGCGGTTCGCCGGCGCGCGGCTGGTGATCGTCACCCGGGGCGCGGTCGGTGCGTTGCCCGGCGACCGGGTCGACGGCGTGGTGGTCTCGGCGGTCTGGGGACTGGTGCGCTCGGCGCAGTCGGAGCACCCCGACCGCATCGTGCTGGTCGACGTCGAGGAGCCCGACCACGGCGCTCCGCCCGCCACCAAACCGGCCCCGCTCGACCTGCTGCCGCGATTCCTCTCCGTGGGCGAGCCCCAACTCGTCGTGCGGGCAGGGGAGTTGCTTGTGCCGCGACTGGCGCGGGCCGCTGGCGTCGGCGGGCTGGCGCTGCCCGACGGCGACGACTGGCGGCTGGACGTGACCGAGGCCGGCACTCTGGAGAACCTGGCGGCCCTGGACCACCCGGAGGCCCGGCGCCCGCTCGGACCCGGCGAGGTGCGGATCGGGGTGCGGGCCGTCGGCCTCAACTTCCGTGATGTGCTCATCGGGCTCGGTATGTACCCCGACGCGGTCGCGATGGGGGCCGAGGGCGCCGGCGTGGTCCTGGAGGTCGGGTCCGAGGTGCGCGATCTCGCCCCGGGCGACCGGGTGTTGGGCATGTTCTCCGGTCAGCTCGGCCCGGTGGCCGTGGCACACCGCCCGTTGGTCGCCGCGATCCCGGAGGGCTGGTCCTACGAGCGGGCCGCCACCGTCCCGGTGGCCTTCCTGACCGCCTGGTACGCGCTGACCGAGCTGGCCGGACTGCGCGCCGGAGAGTCGGTGCTGATCCACGCCGCGGCCGGCGGCGTGGGCATGGCGGCCGTGCAGGTGGCACACCACCTGGGCGCACGCGTCCTGGCCACCGCCAGCCCGACCAAGTGGAAGGCGGTCCGCCAACTTGGCGTGCCGGAGGTGGAGTTGGCCTCGTCCCGGACCCTGGAGTTCGAGCAGGAGTTCCTGCGAGTCACCCAGGGCGCCGGGGTGGATGTGGTGCTGGACGCACTCACCGGCGAGTTCGTGGACGCGTCGCTGCGGCTGCTGCCGCGCGGCGGGCGCTTCATCGAGATGGGCAAGAACGACGTCCGGGACCCGGAGAAGGTCGCCGGGGACCACTCCGGCGTCACCTACCGGGCCTTCGACCTGGTCGAGGCCGGCACGGAGCGCCTCGGCCGGATGCTCACCGAGGTGATGGACCTCTTCGCTCGCGGTGTGTTTACCCCGCTCCCCACCGCGACGTGGGACGCCCGACACGCCCCGGAGGCGTTCCGGGTCATGAGCCAGGCACAGCACGTGGGCAAGCTGGCGCTGCGGATGCCCGTGCCGCTGGCCCCCGAGGGCACGGTGCTCATCACCGGTGGCACCGGCACGTTGGGCGGCCTGGTGGCCAGGCACCTGGTACGCGAGCACGGCGTGCGGCACCTCCTGCTCACCAGTCGCCGAGGGTCGCAGGCGCCCCAAGCAGCCGCGCTGCAGGCCGAGTTGACGGATCTGGGCGCGGATGTGGAGATCCTGGCCTGCGACGCGGCCGACCGGGACGCCCTCGCCGCCGCCCTGGGCGGCATCCCGGCCGCGCACGCGCTGACCGGCGTGGTGCACGCGGCCGGCGTGCTGGACGACGGCGTCATCGAGGCGCTCACCCCGGAACGACTGGCGGCCGTGCTGCGGCCCAAGACCGACGCGGCACTGAACCTGCACGAGCTCACCCAGGGCCTCGACCTCGCCGCGTTCGTCCTCTTCTCCGGCGGCGCCGGGGTGTTCGGCAATGCGGGCCAGGCCAGTTACGCGGCCGGCAACGCCTTCCTGGACGCCCTGGCCCAACACCGCCGGGCCCGGGGCCTGCCCGGCACCTCGCTCGCCTGGGGACTGTGGGCCGAGGCCAGCGGCATGACCGGCCACCTCGCCGACACCGACCGGACCCGCATGGCGCGTGGCGGAGTCCGCCCGCTCACCACCGACGAGGGGATGGCCCTGCTCGACGCCGCCCTCCGCACCGACACCGCGGCGCTCGTCCCGATCAAGCTCGACCTGGCGGGCCTGCGGGCCAAGCGCAAGCCGGTACCCGCCCTGCTGCGCGGCCTGGTGCGCACCGACCACCGGCGCACCGCCGAGTCCGCCGAGACCGCGGCGGGCCCGTCCTTCGCCCAGCGCCTGGCCGGCCTGCCGGAGGCGGACCGCGACCGGTTCCTGGTGGACCTCGTCCGCGGCCACGTGGCGACCGTACTGGGCCACGCCTCGGCCGACGCCGTCGAACCGGACCGCGCGCTCAGCGAACTCGGCTTCGACTCGCTGACCTCGGTCGAACTGCGCAACCGGCTCTCCACGGCGACCGGGCTCCGCCTGCCCGCCACGGTGGTCTTCGACTACCCCACCCCGGCCGCCCTCGCCGCCCACCTGCACGCGGCGTTGGGCACCGGCCCGGCGGCACCGGCGCCCCGGGTGACCCTGCTCGACGACCTGGGCCGCCTGGAGGCCGCGCTGTCCGCCGTCCGCCCCGACGATCCCTCCCTCGCCGCCGACGAGGCCGCACGGGAGAGCATCACCGCCCGGCTGCGCGCCCTGGTGCACCAGTGGAACGAGGCGCAGGCGGGCCCGGATGCCGGGGCCGACGATCTCGACTCGGCGAGCGACGACGAACTCTTCGAGGCTCTCGACAACGAACTGGGGCGCTCCTGATGCACACGGGGGACGTAGGCCACCGCCACGACGAGGGAGTGCTGTGATGGCGAACGACGACAAGCTCCGCGACTACCTGAAGCGGGCCACCGCCGACCTGCGCGACGCCAACCGGCGACTCCGCGACTACGAGGAGCGGGACGCCGAACCCATCGCGATCGTCGGCATCGGCTGCCGCTACCCCGGCGGCGTCCGCTCCCCGGAGGACCTGTGGGAACTGGTCCTGGCCGGCGACGAGGCCATCGGCGCGCTCCCGGCCGACCGCGGTTGGAACCTGGACACCCTCCTCGACCCCGACCCGGACCGGCCCGGCACCAGTTACTCCCGCGGCGGCGGATTCCTCTACGACGCGGCCGAGTTCGACGCCGACTTCTTCCGCGTCTCACCGCGCGAAGCACTGGCGATGGACCCGCAGCAGCGGCTGCTGCTGGAAACCTCCTGGGAAGCCATCGAACGGGCCGGCATCGACCCGACGACACTGCGCGGCAGCCAGACCGGCGTCTTCATCGGCGCCGCCCCCTCCGGCTACGGCTCCGGCCGACGGGCGACCACCGAGAACTCCGAGGGCCACGTCCTCACCGGCAACGCCACCAGCGTCCTCTCCGGCCGCCTCGCCTACACCTTCGGCCTGGAGGGACCGACCGCAACGCTCGACACCGCCTGCTCGTCGTCCCTGGTCGCGGTCCACTGGGCACGCCAGGCACTGCGCCAGCGGGAATGCACCCTGGCCCTGGCCGGCGGTGTCACCGTGATGGCGACACCCGGCATCCTCACCGCGTTCAGCCGCCAACGCGGCCTCTCCGTCGACGGCAGGTGCCGGGCGTTCGGCGCCGGCGCGGACGGCTTCGGACTCGCCGAGGGCGTCGGCATCCTGGTCCTGGAACGCCTCGCCGACGCCCGCCGCAACGGCCACCCGGTCCTCGCCTTGATCCCCGGCTCCGCGGTCAACCAGGACGGCGCCTCCAACGGCCTCACCGCGCCCAACGGCCCCTCCCAACAACGCGTCATCGCCCAGGCACTCACCAGCGCCCGCCTCTCCAGCCGCCAGATCGACGCGGTGGAGGCGCACGGCACCGGCACCTCACTGGGCGATCCCATCGAGGCCCAGGCACTGATCGCCGCCTACGGCCAGGAACGGGACGCCGACCAACCGCTGCTGCTGGGTTCGGTGAAGTCCAACATCGGTCACACCCAGGCGGCCGCGGGCGTGGCCGGCGTGATCAAGATGGTGCAGGCCATGCGGCACGGCCTGTTGCCCAAGACCCTGCACATCAACCCCCCGTCCCCGCACGTGGATTGGTCCGCCGGCGCTGTGGAGCTGGCCACGGAGAACCAGCCGTGGCCGGAGTCCGGCCGGGTGCGCCGCGCGGGCGTGTCGTCGTTCGGCATGAGCGGGACCAATGCGCATGTGATTCTGGAGCAGGCTCCGGAGCCGGACGTTGCGGAGCATGAGCCCGGACGTTCGGACGCGGGTCCGGTGGCGTGGGTGCTGTCGGGCAAGTCCGAGGCCGGCCTGCGGGCCCAGGCCGAACGGCTGCACGGCTTCGTCGCGGAGCACCGGGAGTTGGCCCCGGCGGACGTTGCCTTCTCACTGGCGACGTCGCGGGCGTCGTTCGACCACCGGGCGGTGGTCGTCGGCGCCGATCGGGATGCACTACTGGCCGGCGTGGGCTCGGTGGCGGCGGGCGCCCCGGACCTCGGCGCGGTGACCGGCACCGGCTCGGCCGTCGGCTCCGGCGCGGTGTTGGTGTTCCCGGGCCAGGGTTCGCAGTGGGTCGGCATGGCGGCCGGGCTGTTGGACTCGTCGGAGGCGTTCGCGTCCCGATGGGCTGAGTGTGAGCGGGCGTTGGCGCCGTTCGTGGACTGGTCGTTGACGGAGGTGGCGCGTTCGGTCGACCCGGCCGTGTTGGAGCGGGTTGATGTCGTTCAGCCGTTGCTGTGGGCGGTGATGGTGTGTCTGGCGGCGACCTGGCAGGCGGCGGGTGTCGAACCGGCTGCCGTGATCGGTCACAGTCAGGGTGAGATCGCGGCCGCGGTCGTCGCCGGTGCGCTGTCCGTCGAAGACGGTGCCCGGGTCGTCGCCCTTCGCTCGCAGGCGATCACTACCCTCTCCGTTGCCGGCGGCATGCTGTCCGTCCCCCTTCCCGTCGCCGAGGTGGAATCGGTCCTGGCCGGCTACGAGGGGCTGGGTGTCGCGGCGGTCAACGGGCCGGCGGTGACGGTCGTTTCAGGGGACGCTGCCGCCTTGGATGCGGTGCAGGCTGCCTGGGAGGCGGAAGGCGTCCGCGTCCGTCGCATCCCGGTGGACTACGCCTCGCACTCCCCGCACGTCGAGGCGATCCGGGACCGCATCCTGACCGACCTCGCCCCGATTGTGCCGGAGGCGACCTCCGTCGGCTTCTTCTCGACGTTGACGGGTGAGTCTGTGGACACTGCCGACCTCGACGCCGACTACTGGTACCGCAATCTCCGCCAGACCGTCCGTTTCGAGGACGCGGTACGGGCCGCGGTCGCCGCCGGCCACACCGTCTTCGTCGAAGCCTCCGCCCACCCCGTCCTGACGATCGGCGTGGAGCAGATCCTTGAGGACGAGGGCGCGTCCGGAGGCGCCGCCCTCGGCACCCTCCGCCGCGACCACGGCGATACGGCGCAACTCCTGTCCGCCCTCGGTCAGGCACACGTCCACGGCCTCCCGGTCGACTGGGAAGCGGTCCTCGCCCCGCACCACCCCCAGCGCGTCGCCCTCCCCACCTACGCCTTCCAACGGGGCCGCCACTGGCTGGAGTTCGCGGCTCCCGACTCCGCGCCCGCCTCGGCCGGCGACGGGGTGGAGTCGCGGTTCTGGGAGGCGGTCGCGGAGGAGGACTGGGGGACGCTGGGCGAGGCACTGGGCATCGTGGAGGAGGCCGGCCTCGGCTCGGCCGTGGCCGCGCTGTCGACCTGGCGTCAGGCGCACGGCGTCGAGTCGACGGTGAACGGCTGGCAGTACCAGGTGAGTTGGTCGCCGCTCGCGGACTCCGACGCCGAGGCGCGGACGCTCTCGGGTAGTTGGCTCCTGCTGACCGACGGCGGCGAGCCGGCGCACCGGGGCCGGGCAGCCGACGACGAGCAGGGGTCGGAGCCGTGGGCCGATGTCGCGGCCGCCGTCGAACGCCACGGCGCACGCCTCCTCCGGATCACCGTGCCGTCGGACACGGACCGGGAGGCGTTCGCCGCCCTCCTCCGCGACCACGCCCGTCCCCAGGAGGACGGTCGGCCTGACGACGCCGTCGCGGGCGTTCTGGTCGCGCTCGACGTGTTCCGCTGTGCCACCGCGCTCCAGGCACTGACCGACGTCGACATCACGGCCCCAGTGTGGGCGTTGACGCGCGGCGCCGTCTCAACCGGCCCCACCGACCGAGACGTTGACCCGGACGCCGCGCTGGTCTGGGGCCTGGGGCGCACCGCGGCGCGCGAGTACCCCGACCGCTGGGGCGGCATGGTGGACGTGCCCGGGCAGGTGGACGAGCGCACCGGACGCCGGCTCGCCGGGACCCTCGCCCAGCGCGCCGAGGACCAGGTGGCCGTCCGGGCGTCCGGGACCTACGGCCGGCGACTGATGCGTTCCGCCCGTACGACGGCCGGCGCCGACGAGTGGTCGGCGGCCGGCGGCACCGTCCTGATCACGGGCGGCACGGGCGCGTTGGGCGCCCAGGTGGCCCGGTGGGTGGCCGGCCGCGGCGCGCAGCGCATCGTGCTGCTCAGCCGCCGGGGCGACCAGGCACCGGGCGCCGCCGAGCTGCGGGACGAACTGACTGAGGCGGGCGCCGAGGTGCGGATCGCCGCCTGTGACGCCGCGGACCGGGACGCGCTGACCGCGGTGCTGGCCCAGGAGAAGCTCAACGCGGTCTTCCACACCGCCGCCGTACTGGACGACGGGGTGCTGGACGGCCTCACACCCGAGCGCTTCCGCACCGTGTTCGGCCCGAAGGTGGACGCGGCCAGGCACCTGCACGAACTCACCGGCGACCACCCCGTCTCGGCCTTCGTGCTGTTCTCGTCCCTGGCCGGCACGTTCGGCAACCCCGGACAGGCCAACTACGCCGCTGCCAACGCCTACTTGGACGCCCTCGCCGAACAGCGGAACCGGCAGGGCCGGCCAGGGACCTCCGTTGCCTGGGGTGCCTGGGGCGAGGCCGGACTGGCGACCGCCGACGCGGTGGAGCGGCGACTGTCCCGGGGCGGCATCGAGGCCATGGCACCGGAGTTGGCGCTGCGGGCGCTGGGCCGGCTCGCCGGCACGAACGGCAGCCATGTGATCGCCGACATCGACTGGGAACGCTATGTCCCCGGCGTCGTCGCGGTCCGCCCGCACGCCGCACTGCAGGGCGTCCCCGAGGCCCGCCAGACAATCCAGGCAGACCAGTCGACCGTGGGTGGCGTGGGTGGCTCCTCGAAGGGCGCGCTCGCCGACCAGGGCACGCTCGCCGCCCGCCTGGCCGCCGTGCCCGCCGGGGAACGCGAACGGACGGTGCTCGATCTGGTGCGTGCCCACGCCGCGACCGTCCTCGGCCACCCCTCGGCCGACGCCGTCGCGCCCCACCGCACCTTCCAGGACCTCGGGTTCGACTCCCTCACCGCGGTGGAGTTCCGCAACCGCCTCGCCCGCGCGACGGGCAGCGCGCTCCCCGTCACACTCGTGTTCGACCACCCGACGGCCGCCGCACTGGCCGCGCACCTCCTCCACGAGCACGGGGGCCTGACCAAGAACACCGACACACTGCTCGACGATTTCACCCGCCTGGAATCCGTCCTCGCCGAACTACCGGAGTCCGATGCGGTCGTCGGCCGCATCCTGCTGCGGATGCAGAAGCTGGTCGACACCTGGCGGAACGCCAGGCCCACGGACGACACCGCCGAGCCGCTCCGGGACGTCGACTCGGCCACCGATGAGGAAATGTTCGAATTCCTCGGCAAGGAATTCGGGATTTCGTGACGCTATCGCCAACTAGCCGCTGTTCGCGGCTTGTTGAGCACACTTCTCTGCTCACTGAACACTCTTGGCCCGCTGTGCGCTCGCCGCTCACCGGGCATGGGAAAAACGGGGAACGAGGGTCCGCTGATGTCTAACGAGATGTCCAACGAAGACAAGCTCCGCTACTACCTGAAGCGGGCCACCGCCGACCTCCAGGAAGCCCATCAGCGGCTGCGGACCTTCGAGGCCAAGGACACCGAGCCGATCGCCATCATCGGCATGTCCTGCCGCTTCCCCGGCGGCGCCGCCTCCCCCGAGCAACTGTGGCACCTGCTGTCCTCCGGCGAGGACGCGTTGTCCGGCTACCCCACCGACCGCGGCTGGAACCTCGACCGGCTCGCCGCCTCCGCGGCCCCCGGCGCGGACGCCAACGGGATCGGCGGATTCCTCCACGACGCCGCCGAGTTCGACGCCGACCTGTTCGGCATCTCGCCGCGCGAGGCGGTGGCGATGGACCCGCAGCAGCGCCTGCTGCTGGAAGCCTCCTGGGAGGCGATCGAACGCGCCGGCATCGACCCGCTGTCGCTGACCGGCAGCCGCACCGGCGTCTTCGCGGGCATCAACGGTCAGGACTACGTCCACCTCCTCAGCAACGCCGCCGACGACATCGACCTCTTCGGCGGCACCTCCGTCGCCGCCAGTGTCGTCTCCGGCCGCATCTCCTACACCCTCGGACTGGAGGGCCCCGCGGTCTCCGTGGACACCGCGTGCTCCTCGTCGCTGGTCGCCCTGCACATGGCGATCCAGGCACTGCGCGCCGGGGAATGCACGATGGCGCTCGCCGGCGGCGTGACGGTGATGTCGACCCCGGCCAACTTCGTGGCCTTCGGCGCACAGGGCGGCCTGGCCCCCGACGGCCGGGTCAAGGCGTTCGCCGACGCCGCGGACGGCACCGGGTGGGGCGAGGGCGTCGGCATCCTGCTGGTCGAACGGCTCTCCGACGCCCACCGCCACGGTCACCCCGTACTGGCCGTCGTCCGCGGCTCCGCGGTCAACCAGGACGGCGCCTCCAACGGCCTCACCGCCCCCAACGGCCCCTCCCAGCAACGGGTGATCCGCCACGCCCTGGCGAACGCCCGACTGACCGCCGGCGACGTGGACGCCGTCGAGGCCCACGGCACCGGCACCCGCCTCGGCGACCCCATCGAGGCCCAGGCACTGCTCGCGACGTACGGGCAGGAGCGGGACGCCGACCGGCCCCTGCTGCTGGGTTCGATCAAGTCCAACCTCGGCCACACCCAGGCCGCCGCCGGCGTCGCCGGTGTGATCAAGATGGTCCTGGCGATGCGGCACGGTGTGCTGCCCAAGACCCTGCACGTGGACACCCCCTCGTCCCACATCGACTGGGCCGCCGGTCACATGCGGCTCCTGACCGACGAAACCCCCTGGCCCGAGACGGACCACGAACGCCGCGCGGCCATCTCCTCCTTCGGCATCAGCGGCACGAACGCGCACGTCATCTTGGAGCAGGCGCCTGCCGAGGCATCCGTCGACGATGGGCAGCGGCCGACCGCCACTCCGTCCGCTGGTGGTGCGGCGGCCGCGCTGCCGTGGCTGCTGTCCGCCAGGTCGGCGGCGGCCCTGCGGGCACAAGCCCGCCGCCTGGCCGCGCACCTCACGGACCATCCCGAACTGTCCCAACTCGACGTGGCCTACTCCCTGGCGACGACCCGGGCCGGGCTGGATCACCGCGCGGCTGTGGTCGGTGCCGACCGGGATGCGCTGTTGGCCGGTCTGGCGGCGTTGGCGGAGGG
>NZ_JBIVXW010000115.1:0-17303 GCF_044769405.1 Streptomyces sp. NPDC090442 | reverse complement strand
CCGGACGAACTCCCACTCAGCATCCGACAGTTCATGGCGACGTATCACCCCACCATGATCCACCACCCAAGATCATTTGAAGACACGACCTAGGGGCCACGCCACCGGCCAGGTATGCACCGGCTCGCCGGTGTGCATCAGCTCGCTGTAGCGCCGGGTCATCGCGGCCAGCGCGGCGTCCCGGTCCAGGCCCTGCCGGCGCGCGTGGTGGAAGGCCGCGGCCTGCCAGGACGCCCCGTTGACCCGCCGTGCGCAGCGCTCCTCGATGATGCCCAAATAGTGGTCGCGGTCGGCGACTTCGACGCCCCAGGCGTCCAGCCCAGCGGCCGCCAGCGGCAGCAGCTCCTGCTGGACCAGGCGCACGGCGGGGATCTCGGCGACGCCGCCGACGCGACCGGGGCGGGGCCAGCGGAGGGTGGCGTCGATGCCGTACCGGCAGGCGGCGTCGAAGTTGGCGGCCGCGGCCCGGAACGGCAGCCGGCTCCATACGGGGCGCGGCTGTTCGGCCAGCGCGCGCACCAGGCCGTAGTAGAAGGCGGTGTTGGCGATGACGTCGGCGACGGTGGGGCCGGCCGGCAGCACCCGGTTCTCGACGCGGAGGTGCGGGACGCCGCCGGCGACCGCGTAGACGGGACGGTTCCAGCGGTAGATGGTCCCGTTGTGCAGCACCAGTTCGGCGAGGTCGGGCACGCCGCCCTCGTCGAGGACGCGCAACGGGTCCTGGGGTCCGCACAGCGGCAGCAGCGGCGGGAAGAAGCGCAGGTTCTCCTCGAAGAGGTCGTAGGCGGAGTCCACCCAGCGCTCGCCGAACCAGGTGCGCGGCCGCACCCCTTGGGCCTGGAGTTCGGGGGCGCGGGTGTCGGTGGCCTGTTGGAAGACCGGCGGCCGGGACTCCCGCCACAGCTCCCGCCCGAACAGGAACGGCGAGTTGGCGCCGACGGCGATCTGGACGGCGGCGATCGCCTGGGCCGCGTTCCAGACGGCCGCGAAGCGGCCGGGTGTCACCTGGAGGTGCAGTTGGACGGAGGTGCAGGCGGCTTCGGGGGCGATCGACGGGGAGCGGGTGACCAGGTGGTCGACGCCCCGGATGTCGATGACGAAGTCCTCGCCGCGGGCGGCCCGCATCTGGTCGTTGAGCAGTACGTAGCGGTCGTTGGCGGAGAGGCTGGCGGCGGTGAGGTCCTCGGGCTTCAGGGTGGGCAGGATGCCGATCATGACGATGCGGGCGGCGGCCTCACGGGCCTTTCGCTCCGCGTAGCCGAGCCCGGTGCGCAGCTCCTCGGCGAGCTGGTCCATTACGCGCCCGGACAGGCGGTGCGGGGTGATGTTGACCTCTAGATTGCACTGGGCGAGTTCGGTCTGGAAATCGCCGCTGGCGATCTTTTCGAGGACCTGGGAGTTCAGCATCCGGGGCAGTCCGTCGGCGCCCGCGAGATTGAGCTCGATCTCCAGCCCCATGAGATTCTTGGGACGGTCGAACCGTTTCTCCGCCAGGAGCCGGTGCAATCCCTCCAGACAGTCGTGCAGCTTTCTTCGATAGCGCTCGCGATCCGCCAGGTCGTTCCCGTCGGCGGCGACCTTCTCCCCCATCGGCGGGTCCCTCCTAGAGTGAACGGCCCGCAACCACGGGCTGTGTGGCGCCGCGTCCCCGGCACCCCGGGGCACGGGCTACGGTCGATGATGCCCGGCAATCTGATCGATAACGCGTCAGGGGCATGCCGGGACCGCTAGGCTCGCAGGGGCGCGCATACGGCATTTTCCGACGGCATATCCAGCGGGCCAACGCCGTTCGCATTTCGCTCGTAAAAAACACCGACGGGTTCCGGCCTACCGCAGCGCCGAAGAATTCCGAGGTGGCTTCTCACAATTCCCGTACAAAGCGGCGAAAACCGCCCTGAACAGCGGTCCGGATTCCGCCTTGCCGGAAATCCGCAAGACGAGTAGCCGAAACACTTCCAGAACAAATGTCGTATAAACTTCGCAGACGAGGCAGAGATTTGGCGCCCAGCACGGCGGCGTGCGCACCGGTGCCCCGGCACCGCGGCCGACCCGTCGCCCCCCACGCTCCGGTCGGCCAGGCTCTGACCCGCCCGCAGACAGCGCCGTCCGCACCGCCGCGCTCCACCGTGTCTCCGAAGTGAGAGGCGACCAGCCATGCCGCTGCATGTTCCCCCTGCTCCCGCGCCCGCCCTACGCAGCATCCTCACCGCCCTCAGCTCCCCCAGCGCCGTCCGCGAGGCCCCGGCCACCGCGCTCCGCACCCACCAGGGGCCGTTGAGCCCCGACCACCCACTACCCATCCACGTCTGGGACGACGTCAGCCAGACCGGCCCGCCGCGCACCCGCCTCGCCGGCTGGCGCTTCCTGGTCCGCGGCGGGGGGCGCGCCGTGGCCGCCGCCGAGGCCCGGCTCACCGCCGACGGCTGGGCGTTCTCGCACTTCTGCGACGGCCCCTACGTCGCCGCGACCGAACGGGCCCTGGTGCAGGCCGAATCGCTCACCGCGCCCTACCAGCCGCGACTGCTCTCCGTACCGGAGCTGTACATGCTCACCCTGTGGCTGCATCACGACCTCTCCGCGGACGGCGCCGTCGGGTTGCCCGCCCCCGGTGACCTCCTGGTGCCGCTGGCCCCCGCCCCGCCCGGGATCGCCTCCCACCTCCCGCAACGGGTCGCGGACCTGCTGCCCCGCCTCGCCCTCCGGCTGGGCACTCCACCCCTGCTGCGCGAGCCGGCCTGACCGTTCGCGCGCACTTCCGACCGCCCGCGATCAGGACCGCGGAAGCACCACCCCGCGCGCCCGCTCTGCTCCCATGCGCCCCGTGACCGCCCCGGCCGCGGGGCGCACCACGTCGTCCGCCCCCTGCCCGCCGGTAGCGCGCCAATCCCCGGGGCGACAGGCTGATTTGGGAGCAACCGCCCGCACGGGTGACACGTCCGTATCGAGTGAGTACCGCTGCTGCGAAATCCCTGCGGAATCCCTTCCGTAGGGCAAGACTGGGACCGACAGAAACGGGGGAGCGGCCATGAACACCACATCGAGCCGCACGACGTTCACCACTCCGCAGCGAAAGACAACTTCCATGTGCCAGCATCAACCACCATGCCCATCAGCCGACTCCACGGACCGGGAGGCCGCGCACCTGGTGGCGCACCACCCGGAGCAAGGCTGGAGCCTGCTGTGCAACGGTGTCCTGCTCTTCGAGGACACCGGTGAACTGCTGCCGGACGGGCAGGTCATCGCTCCGCACCGACCGCTCGGCGCTCCCCGGGTCACCGCCGCCGCCTGATCTCCAGCGGCCACCCGGCACGTACACCAGGGCCCCCGGCGCATCCGCCGAGGGCCCTTTGATGTGGCCACCGGTCACCGGTGGCGGAGTTGCTCAGATGTCGTACTCGTCCAACGGGGGGCAGGAGCAGACGAGGTTGCGGTCACCGAAGGCGCCGTCGATCCGGCGCACCGGCGGCCAGTACTTGCCCGCGGCACCGACCCCGGCCGGGAAGACGGCCTCCTCGCGGCTGTAGGGGTGGTCCCACCCGCCGCCGAGCGCGCCCGCGGTGTGCGGGGCGTTGCGCAGCGGGTTGTCGTCCTTGTCCCACTCCCCCGAACCGACCTTGTCGATCTCCGCGCGGATGGCGATCATCGCGTCGCAGAACCGGTCGATCTCGGTCAGGTCCTCGCTCTCGGTCGGCTCGATCATCAGCGTGCCGGCCACCGGGAACGACATCGTCGGCGCGTGGAAGCCGTAGTCGATGAGCCGCTTGGCGACGTCGTCGATGCTCACCCCGGTCGCCTTGGTCAGCGGCCGGACGTCGATGATGCACTCGTGGGCGACGAGCCCACCGGGGCCGGCGTAGAGCACCGGGTAGTGCGGCTCCAGGCGCTTGGCGATGTAGTTGGCCGACAGCACCGCGACCTGGGTGGCGCGCTTGAGCCCCTCGCCACCCATCAGCCGGACGTACGCCCAGGAGATCGGCAGGATGCCGGCCGAACCCCAGGGGGCGGCCGAGATCGGCCCGACACCCGTGGCCGGACCCGCGGTCGGCTGGAGCGGGTGGTTGGGCAGGTACGGCGCCAGGTGGGCGCGAACGCCGACCGGGCCGACGCCGGGACCGCCGCCGCCGTGCGGGATGCAGAACGTCTTGTGCAGGTTGAGGTGCGAGACGTCGCCGCCGAACTTGCCCGGCTCCGCCAGGCCGACCAGCGCGTTGAGGTTGGCGCCGTCCACGTAGACCTGGCCGCCGGCCTCGTGCACCGCGGCACAGATCTGCGTGATGTGCTCCTCGAACACCCCGTGCGTGGACGGGTAGGTGACCATCAGGACGGCCAACTCGTCCCGGTGCTTGGCGATCTTGGCGTGCAGGTCCTCGGCGTCCACCTCGCCGTCCTCGCCGGTCTTGACGACGACGACCTTCATGCCGGCCATCACGGCGCTGGCGGCGTTGGTGCCGTGCGCCGACGACGGGATCAGGCAGACGGTGCGCTGCTCGTCACCGTTGGCCCGGTGGTAGGCGCGGACCGCGAGCAGACCGGCCAACTCGCCCTGGGAACCGGCGTTGGGCTGGATGGACACCTTGGCGTAGCCGGTGATCGCGGCGAGCCGCTCCTCCAACTCCTGGATGAGCGTGAGGTAGCCCTGCGCCTGGTCGGCCGGCGCGAAGGGGTGGAGCTGGCCGAACTCCGGCCAGGTGACCGGCTCCATCTCGGTGGTCGCGTTCAGCTTCATCGTGCAGGAGCCGAGCGGGATCATGCCGCGGTCCAGCGCGTAGTCCTTGTCGGCCAGCGTGCGCAGGTAGCGCAGCATGCCGGTCTCGGAGCGGTGCTGGTGGAAGACCGGGTGGGCGAGGTAGTCGTCGGTGCGCAGCAGCGGCTGCGGCAGGGCCTCGGCGACGGCCGCGTCCAGCGCGTCGATGTCGCCCCGGACGCCGAACGCGCCCCAGACGCCGGCCAACTGGGCGCGCCCGGTGGTCTCGTCGCAGGCGATGCCGACGAGGTCGGCGTCGACCTGCCGGAGGTTGATGCCGGCCTCGCGGGCGGCGGCGACGACCTCGGCCGCCCGACCGGGCACCCGCGCGGTGAGGGTGTCGAAGTAGGCGTCGTGGACGAGCTCGACACCGCCGTCCGTGAGTCCCTTGGCCAGGATCGCGGCGTAGCGGTGGGTCCGCCGGGCGATGGTGCGCAGCCCCTCCGGACCGTGGTAGACGGCGTACATGCCGGCCATGACGGCGAGCAGCACCTGCGCGGTGCAGATGTTGCTGGTGGCCTTCTCGCGGCGGATGTGCTGCTCACGGGTCTGCAGCGCCAGCCGGTACGCCTTGGCGCCGTCGGCGTCCACGGAGACACCCACCAGGCGGCCGGGCAGGCTGCGGGCGTACTGCTCGCGGACGGCCATGAAACCGGCGTGCGGACCGCCGAAGCCCATCGGGACGCCGAAGCGCTGGGTGGTGCCGACCGCGATGTCCGCGCCGAGCTCACCGGGCGGGGTGAGCAGCGTCAGCGCCAGCAGGTCGGCGGCGACGGTGACGACCGCGCCCAGCTCGTGCGCCCGCTCGATGACCGCCCGCGGGTCACGCACCACACCGGACGCGCCCGGGTACTGGAGCAGCACACCGAAGACGCCCCGCTCGGCGATCTCGTCCGGGATGCCGTCCGAGAGGTCGGCGACCACGACCTCGACGCCGGTCGGTTCGGCGCGGGTCTGGATCACGGCGACGGTCTGCGGCAGACAGTCCGCGTCGACGAGGAAGACGCCCTGCTTGACCTTGCCGACCCGGCGGGAGAGCGCCATCGCCTCCGCGGCGGCGGTGCCCTCGTCCAGGAGGGACGCACCGGAGGTCGGCAGTCCGGTCAGGTCGGCGACCACGGTCTGGAAGTTCAGCAGGGCCTCCAGGCGACCCTGCGAGATCTCCGGCTGGTAGGGCGTGTAGGCCGTGTACCAGGACGGGTTCTCCATGACGTTGCGCAGGATCACCGGCGGGGTGAACGTGCCGTAGTAGCCGAGCCCGATCATGGACGACAGGACCTGGTTGCGGTCGGCCAGAGCGCGCAGCTCTCCCAGGACCTCGGCCTCGGTGCGGCCCTGCGGCAGGCCGAGCGCCTCGGTGCTCTTGATCACGTCGGGGACGGCGACGGCGGTGAGCTCGTCCAACGACCCGAAGCCGACCTGCGCGAGCATCTTGGCCTGCGCCTCGTGGTCGGGGCCGATGTGCCGGTGCTCGAACGGGGTGCCGCGCTCCAGCTCGGACAGGGGGATGCGATTGGTGGTCATCGTGCGGGGGCCTCCTGGTCACTACGACCTGCGAGGGGCACCACGGCGCTGGTGCCCGGACGGCCTCCCCCTCTGTCATCGCAACCTGAGAGCTTCACCGGCCCGCGGGCTGCGGTCCGGCTTTCACCGTCGGTGAGGAGGGGTTCCGGCATGGTGCCTGACCGTGGCCCGCCCTGCTTTCCAGAGTGACCTCGTCCATGCGGTACGTGTGCCTGAGAGATTCCGGGGAGGATTTGCTCCTTCGGCGCCCTGCCGCGAACGACAAAGGACTCTCCCGCACGGGGTCGACGGCCAATCGCCAGCCTACCAGCGCACTGCTGGAACGATCCTTCGAGTGGCCGAGGCACGCAATGTGCCGTTTCGTAGTTGTCACAAGGCAGTTGCGACCAATTGGAGGGACCGTGCAAGCCGATATCGATCCCCGGAGCCTGATCGGCCGCAAAGCGTTCGACCGCAACGGCGCGAAGATAGGGACCGTCGACGAGGTGTACCTCGACGACGCGACGGGCGAGCCGGAGTGGGCGGCCGTCCGCACCGGCCTGTTCAGTCGGGACGCCTTCGTCCCCCTGGAGCCGAGCAAGATGGTCGGCGAAAGCCTGCATATCCCCTATGACCGCAAGCTGATCAAGGACGCCCCCGATTTCGGCGTCGGCCGACACCTCTCCCCTGAGCAGGAACTCCAGCTCTACCACCACTACCGCCTGGATATCTCCTCACCCGCGGACTCCGCCGCGTCCGCCGGCGACACCGACTTCGGCCGGATCGCCGGCGCGGAAGACTGATCCGGCCCGCCCACCAGCGACAACGGCTCCCCCGGCCGCAGCGCCGGATCATCGACGGCAAAGGTCCGCACCCGCCCCGGTGCGGACCACGGCGTCTCGAACCGCACGGTCACCCTCCCCACGCCACTGCCCTGCACCCACCCGGCGCCGAACTCCTCGTGCACCACGTCCAGTCCCGGGTGCCAGCGCCGCGGCAGCTCCGGGAGCGCCTCCGGCTCACCGGCCGCCTCCCCCGCCGACTCAGTCGCCGCGACGGCCGCCTGCTCCTCCGCCTCCCGCTCCGTGGCGATCTGGGCGAACAGGTCCTCCTGCGTGAAGTCCGCCAGCCCGCTCACCCCCACGCCCAGCAGCCGGACCCCGCCCGTGGTGTCCACCGTCTCCAACAGCCGCACAGCCGCCTCCCGGACGACCGCCGGGTCGTCGGTCGGCCCACGCAGCGTCTCGGACCGGGTCAGCGTCGAGAAGTCGTAGTTCCGCACCTTGATCACCACCGTGCGCCCCGACCGACCGGCCTCCCGCAGCCGCGCCACGCACCGGTCGGCCAACCGCAACACCTCGGTCCGCACCCGCGTCCGGTCCGTCAGATCGACCTCGAAGGTGTCCTCCACCGACACCGATTTCGCGTCCCGTTCGGCCACCACCGGCCGGTCGTCCTGCCCCAACGCCATCGCGTACAACCCGGTGCCGTGCGCCTTGCCCAACAGCCGCACCAACTCCGCCTCGCCGGCCTCGGCGGTCTCCACGACGGTGTGTATCCCGGCCCGCCGCAACGTCTCGGCCGTAGCCGGCCCGACCCCGGGCAACGTCCGCACCGGCATCGGCCCCAGCAACTCCCGCTCGGTGCCCGGCTCGATCACCACCAGGCCGTCCGGCTTCGCCGCCTCCGACGCGATCTTGGCGAGCATCTTGGCACCCGCCAGCCCCACCGAACCGGTCAACCCCGTGACCGCCCGGATATCGCGCCGCAGTTGCTCCCCCACGGCCCGCGCCGCCGCCGACTCCGCTGGCACCCCGCCCGCCTCCAGATCGACGAACGCCTCGTCCAGACTCAACGGCTCCACGAGCGGCGAGAGCTCCCGCAGCAGCTCCATCACCGATTCACTCACCTGGCGGTACAGACCGAACCGCGGGCTGAGGTAAGCGGCGTTGGGGCACAACCGCCGCGCCTGCGCCGTCGGCATCGCCGACCGCACCCCGAAGACCCGCGCCTCGTACGAGGCCGTGGCGACCACTCCGCGCGGCCCGATCCCGCCGACGACCACGGGCTTTCCCCGCAGGCTCGGCTTGGCCGCCTGCTCGGCGGCCGCGTAGAAGGCATCCATGTCCAGATGCAGGATCGTCGGCGCACGTCTCACACCACTGATGCTGCCGCACACCACTGACAATGGCCCCGACTCCGGGCCGAGAACCGCCCGCCGGCCCTCAGCCGGCCCGGTTGCGCCGCCGCGCCAACTCGTCGTGCGGGTTCTTCCCGATCAGCGTCTCGCCGGTGTCCACCCGCTCCCCGTGGAGCTGTGACAGCGCGCCTTCCACGTCCCGCCACACCACGCCCACGGCGATCCCGAAGACGCCCTGGCCCCCCTGGAGCAGATCCACGACCTGGTCGGGCGAGGTGCACTCATAGACCGTCGCGCCATCGCTCATCAACGTCATCCGGGTCAGGTCCGCCAGCCCCCGCGCCCTCAAGTGCTGCACGGCGGCACGGATGTTCTGCAACGAAACCCCGGTGTCCAACAGCCGCTTGACGATCTTCAGGACGACGACGTCGCGGAAGCTGTAGAGCCGCTGGGTCCCGGAACCGAAAGCGGGCCGGATGCTGGGCTCCACGAGCCCCGTCCGCGCCCAGTAGTCCAACTGTCGGTAGGTGATGCCCGCCGCGGCGCACGCGGTCGGTCCGCGGTAGCCGATGTTCTCCGCCTCGCGGTCCCCCGACACCTCGGCGGCCTGCACCGGACCCCGGTTCGCCGCCGCGCCCGTGTGGAGCGGCAATGCCCCTTCCGCCGCCGTACCGTCGCCGGTGATTGCCACGCCGCCCTCCGTCCTCCACGTCCCGGACGGGACCTGCCATATCGACGGTATGCAGTCACTCGGGGTGCGTCAACGATCGCCGCGCTCGCCACGCCGAGTGATAATCACCCTACGAGTGGTTTCTCGTGACTTGTCACGGGGAAAGGATGGAAGGTTGGCCAGAAACAGGCGGTCGACCTGGCCGATCACTGGTTGGTGCCGAAGTCCTCGGGCGAAATCTGGTCGAGGAACTCGCGGAACTTCTCCACCTCGTCCTCCTGCTCGTCCGGGATGGCGATGCCCGCGTCGTCCAGCACACCGTCGGTGCCGAAGATCGGCGTCCCGGTGCGCAGCGCCAGCGCTATCGCGTCCGACGGACGGGCACTGACCTCGACTCCACTGGCGAAGACCAGTTCCGCATAGAAGACCCCCTCGCGCAGATCCGTGATCCGGACCTGCGTCAGCTCCTGGCCCACGGCTTCGAGCACGTCCTTGAAGAGGTCATGCGTCAGCGGCCGGGCGGGCACCATGCCTTGCTGGGCGAACGCAATGGCGGTGGCCTCTCCCGGACCGATCCAGATGGGCAGGTAGCGGTCGCCTCCCACCTCCCGCAGCAGCACGATCGGTTGGCTGGAAGGCATCTCCACCCGGACACCCACGACGTCGAGCTCGTTCACACAGCAACCCTAGGCCGTGCCCGGCCGGTTTGGGTAGTCGGGCACTCGTTTGCTCACGGCAGACGAACCCGCAGCGCGCTCTGCAACAGCGCCGCGTGCAACCGCACCGACAGCGTGGCCAGCTCCCGGACCGTGGCCTCTGCGTGCGCCCGGGTCTGCGGATTCCGGTGCCGCCGAAGGGGTGCCACGACCTGCTCGACGAGCCCCGCCTCGCGCTCCGCGGCCGCCTTCACGGCCCGCAGATGCCGGGGCTCCAAGCCGAATCGGCCGAGGTCCGCCACGAGTTTGGCGACCGTGACCGCCTCGATGTCGTAGCCCCCGTCCCCATGCGGGACGATGAGTCCGTACGACTCCCAGTCGGCGAGCGCCGCCTCGTCCACCTCGGCGGCGGCCAGCAGCTCCGCACGGCCGATCCGGGCGGTCGCCGGGCGCTCCTCGTCCGGATCGGACACGCCCTCGACCAAGTCGCGGGGCGGCGCCGCCGGAGCGGGCAGTTGCACCTGCTCGCCCCGCTCCAGGGCGTCCAGATGCTCCCTGATGACCTTCAGGGGGAGGTAGTGGTCCCGCTGCATCCGCAGCACGTTCGCCAAGCGCTCGACGTCCGCGGCCGTGAACTTGCGGTACCCGGAAGGCGTGCGCTGCGGCTCGACCAGCCCCTCGGCCTCCAGGAAGCGGATCTTGGAGATGGTGACCTCGGGGAACTCCTCGCGCAGCACGTTGAGCACCGAGCCGATGCTCATCGGCGTGCGGTCCGAGGAGGCGGTGCCGGACGAACCGGCACCGCCTGTCGGTGATTGGCGCATATGCCTTCCCTGACGGTCAGATACCGACGCCCCGCTGGCTCGCGTAGAAGACCAGGCGGTACTTGCCGATCTGCACCTCGTCGCCGTTGGCGAGGGCCACGGAGTCGATCGGCTCGCGGTTGACGTAGGTGCCGTTGAGGCTGCCGACGTCGGTGACCGTGAAGCGGCCGTCCGATCCGCGCCGGAACTCCACATGACTACGGGAGACCGTCACGTCGTCGAGGAAGATGTCGCCCTGCGGATGCCGGCCCGCGGTCGTCAGCTCGCTGTCCAGGAGGAAGCGGCTGCCCGCGTTCGGTCCGCGACGGACGATCAGCAGCGCCGAGCCCAACGGAAGGGCGTCGACGGCGGCCTGGGCCTCCGGGGAGAGCGCCGGCGACAGGTTCTGCCCGGTCGCCTCCGCGTCGTACGCCTCGATCCCCGAGATGGAGATCGTCGACGTCGTCTCCGAGGCCCGGTCGGGCGTTGCGCCCGGGCGCAACGGTGCACCACAGTTGGAACAGAACCGGCTCGCCTCGGCGTTCCGGTGCCCGCACCTCGTACAGACCAAGGTCGACCCTCCACCCGTGCGTGCGGCTGATGGTTCCTCGGAACCTATGCGGCCGGCACCGGAGGGGTCAACAGAACCCGCGCCGTGCCCCCCGGACGGACCGCCGACCTCATCACGGAACAGCGGACGGTTCTCCGGCGCCGCCTCTTCTTCCGCACGACGCGGAGCGCGGTGCCGCGCCGCACCGCCGTCGCCTTCCTGGCGCGCGCTCTTGCCGAACAGCTTTGCAAACAACTTCACGGGCGATTCCCCTTGTACGACACAGACCCGCCCGTGGGGCAGGACGAACCCTCGATGCACACACCGGCCGATCCGGACATCCTGTGAACGTCCGTGGCCTCCAGACAGTTTCCACCACACACCACACGCACGGTGCGTCGACCCCCCGCTACCTCATGCCCTTGCCGGGCCATCACCATACGTGGACGCCTCACTGGGATGACGACCGAGCGTAGTCAGGCCGCTTCGCCTGTCGCAAGGCATCCACCACGATCTTCTCTTGCCGGGACACAGACACCTTGGCCTGCTCCTTTTCCAGCGTCTGGACCACACCGCCGGGGATGTTGAGCGCCGGTTCGAGATCCTCCGGCTTCCCGATGACCTTGAACCGGTACGGCGGCGTGACGCGCTTGCCGTCGACGTCCACCCCACCCCGGAGATCCGAGAAGTAAGTGCTCGCAACGACGCGGACGTTGTTGACCTGGACGGCCTCGGCCCCCGCCGCCCGCAGCTCCTGGATGGTGTCCAGCAGCTTGTCCGCCTCCACGGAGTGGTGCGGATCGTCGATGGTCAGGTTGATGCCGGGACCCTGCGCTGCGACGGTCCCCGCCAACACTCCCAACTGCTGTTCCTTCTCCACGGTCTGCTTACGGGCCTCCTCGGCCTGGTCCGAGCTGTTCTCCAACTCGGTCTTCTGTCCCTCCAGGCGCCGCTGCTCCTCCGTCAACCGCTGGGAGCGATTGTCCAGTTCGTCCAGAATGCGCACCAGATCCTCCTGACGCGCACCCCGCAGCGCACTGCTGTCACTGGTGGAACGTACCTGAATCGCGAGGCCGAGGCCGAGAATGAACAGGAGCAACGCGACGATCAGTTGAGGCCGGGTCAGCCGCGGCGGCCACAGGCTGGCGACCAGCCGCTGCCGACCGGTCATCGACGGCGACGCGGCCCCCTCGTCCGCGGCCGCGGACGCGCCGGCGGCGGCAGCCGGTTCGGCGCCCTCCTGCCCCGCGCTCCGCTGCTCCTGTGCGGCTTCCGGTCGTTCGGGCCGCTCCGCCGCCCCCTGGGGCTCACGCGGCTTCTCGGGCGGCATCGGCCGCCGCTCCGCCGCACGCTGCCCCTCATGCCCCTGGCGCGCCCGCTCCTGCCGCTCCTCCGGCCCGCGCTCCGACTCCGGCGTCTCGTCCGCTGGCATCGGCCTCACGCCTGGAACACGTGCCGACGGATCGCGGCAGCGTTGGAGAAGATGCGGATTCCGAGCACCACCACGACACCGGTGGAGAGTTGGGCGCCGACGCCCAACTTGTCCCCGAGGAAGACGATCAGGGCGGCCACCACGACGTTCGACAGGAAGGAGACCACGAAGACCTTGTCGTCGAAGATCCCGTCCAGCATCGCGCGCAGACCGCCGAACACGGCGTCCAGCGCGGCCACGACAGCGATCGGCAAGTAGGGCTCGACCACCGTCGGCACCACGGGTCGGACGAAGATTCCGACCACGACTCCCACGACGAGGCCCAGTACGGCGATCACGATGTGCCCTTCCCTGTGTCGGCGCCGTCCGCCTTCGCGGCACCGGCCTTCGGCTTTGCGGTACGTACGGTCAAACTGGGCGCGGGCGGCAGTTTGACCTCGTTCTCCACGGAAATCTTGGCGCGCACGCCGTAGTTCTCCTGCAACACGTGCAGATACTGGCCGTCGGCGCTGTCCTGGAACGTGGTGCTCAGCCGCTGCCCGTCCCCCACCGCCAGCACCGTGTAGGGCGGCACCAGCGGCTTGTTGTCGACCAGTATGGCGTCTCCCGCGGCCCTGACCGCCGAGAGCGACGTCAACCGCTGCCCATTGACGGAGATGGCCTCCGCACCGGACTGCCACAGCCCGTTCACCACGCGCTGCATGTCCCGGTCACGCACCCGCCCGGTGTCCGAGAAGTCGCTGCTCTCCCGCGGGCCTCCGGCACCGGCCGAGGCCCCCTTGGCATCGTCCACCACCAGCTTCACACCCGGCCCCGTGACCTGCGTCGAACCGGCCAGCAGCGACAGCAGATCGGCCTTGCCGTCCCCGTGCTGCTTGAGCGCCTCGCGCTGCATCCGGTCCACCGCGTCCCGGGTCGTGTCCACCTTCTGCTGCTGGGCGTCTGCCTCCGTGGTGCCCTTCTGGATGCGGTGGATCAGCTCCTCGCGCTCCTTGGCCAGCGTCGGCGCCGAGACCCGCGCCTGCGCCGCCCCCACGGTCACTACCAGCGCCGCCAGCACCAGACCGGCCGCCAACCCCAACTTCGCGCGCAGCGTGCGCGGTAGGCCACTGACGCCCTCGGCGGACTTCCGCGCGGCGGCCTCGGCGTACCCGTCGTCGAGGCTGTGGTCCATCACGTTGGTGAGCAGCGACATGGACGCATCGGGCCGCCCCGCCGAGGGGTGGGGATTGCTCCGATCGGGGCGCTGCTGCGACATGCCGCACATCGTCGCACGTCGGCGGCGTGGTCTCCCAACGGCCCCACCGGCGTGCCGATCGGGCGGCACGCCGGTGGGATCGGGGCTCAGCGTCCGGCTCTGTCCACCACCGCCGCCCACTCGTCGAGCAGCTGCTGGGCGGAGGCGTCATCCGGCCCTTCCGCCCAGAGGTGGGTGACCGCCTCCGCCACATCGGGCAGCACCAGCACCCACCGCCCGTCGGCCTCCACGATCCGCACGCCGTCGGTGGTGTCCACGTCCCGGTCGCCGGCCGCCTCCACGACGTGCCGCATCACCAGGCCCTTGACCGCCCACGGCGTGGCCAGGTCACGCCGTTGGACGTGCGCCCGCGGGATCCGCGCATCGATCTGACTAAGCGTCAGTTGCGTGCGGGCCACCAGACCGATCAGCCGGACGAACGCGGCGGAGCCGTCGAAGACGCTGCTGAACTCCGGGATGATGAAGCCGCCCTTGCCGTCCCCGCCGAACACCGTGCCGTCCGACCGCCCCACCCGCGTCAGATCGTCCGGCGAGGTCGTCGTCCACTCGACCTGCGTCCCGTGGTACGCCGCCACCTGCTCCGCGATCCGCGTCGTGGTCACCGGCAGCGCCACCCGCCCACTGCGACGCTCGGCCGCGATCAGATCCAGCATCACCAGCAACGCCCGGTCGTCCTCGATGATCCGGCCGCGCTCGTCCACCAACGAGAGCCGCTCGCCGACGGGATCGAAGCGCACGCCGAACGCGGCCCGCGCCGACGCCACGATCTCCCCGAGCCGCACCAGGCCGGAACGGCGGGCATCGGCGGTCTCGGTCGGCCTCGACTCGTCGAGGCCGGGGTTGATGGTCAACGAGTCGACGCCGAGCCGCCCGAGAAGGCTGGGCAGCACCAGACCGGCGCTCCCGTTGGACGCGTCCACGACGACCTTCAGCCCGGACTCGCTGATTCCACGGGTGTCCACGGCCCGCAACAACGCACCCGTATAGGAGTCGAAGACGCTCGCCGGGAAACTGAGGTCACCGATCTCGCCGGGGAAGGCCCGCCGGTATTCCTGCCGGGCGTAGACCCGGTCCAGCTTGCGCTGACCACCCTGCGAGAGGTCAGCGCCCCGCTCGTCGAAGAACATGATGTCGACGGAGTCCGGCACACCGGGCGTGGTGCGCACCATGATCCCGCCGGCACTGCCCCGCGCGGTCTGCTGACGGGCGACCGGCAGCGGCACGTTCTCCAAGTCCCGTACGTCGATGGCGCTCGCCTGCAACGCGGAGATCACCGCCCGCTTCAACGCCCGGGCACCACGGGAGTGGTCACGCGCGGTGGTGACCGTCGACCCCTTCTTCAGCGTGGTGGCGTACGCGCCCGCGAGCCGCACCGCGAGTTCCGGGGTGATCTCGACGTTGATGATTCCCGATACCCCGCGCGCCCCGAACAGATGGGCCTGGCCGCGGGATTCCCAGATCACCGAGGTGTTGACGAACGCACCGGCCTCGATCGTTTTGAACGGATAGACCCGTACGTTGCCCTGGACGATCGACTCCTCGCCGATCAGGCATTCGTCGCCGATGACCGCGCCGTCCTCGATCCGCGCGGCCCGCATGATGTCGGTGTTCTTGCCGATCACACACCCGCGCAGATTGCTCTGCTGGCCGATGAAGACGTTGTCGTGCACCACCGCCTTGTGAAGGAACGCACCGCTCTTCACAACGACGTTGGAGCCCACGATGGTGTGCTCGCGGATCTCCACGCCCGCCTCGACCTTGGCGTAGTCGCCGATGTACAGCGGGCCGCGCAGCACGGCGTCCGGATGCACGTCGGCGCCCTCGGCCACCCACACGCCGGGCGAGATCTCGAAGCCGTCGATATCGACGTCGACCTTGCCCTCAAGCACGTCGGCCTGTGCCTTCACATAGCTCTCGTGCGTGCCGACATCTTCCCAATACCCCTCGGCCACATAGCCGAAGATGGGCTTGCCCTCCTTCATCAACTGCGGGAAGACATCCCCGGACCAGTCCACCGGAACATCCGGCTCGACGTAGTCGAAGACCTCCGGCTCCATCACGTAGATACCGGTGTTGACGGTGTCGGAGAAGACCTGGCCCCAGGTGGGCTTTTCCAGGAAACGCTCGACCCGACCGCCCTCGTCGACGATGGTGATGCCGAACTCCAGCGGATTGGGCACCCTCGTCAGACACACGGTGACGAGGGCGCCCTTTTGCTTGTGGAAGCGGATGAGGTCGGTCAGGTCGAAGTCGGTGAGGGCGTCACCGGAGATGACGAGGAAGGCATCGTCCCGGAGGGCCTCCTCGGCGTTCTTCACACTGCCGGCGGTGCCGAGTGGCTTTTCCTCATTGGCATAGGTGAGCTCCATGCCGAGCTCTTCCCCGTCACCGAAGTAGTTCCGGACGAGCGAGGCCAGGAATTGCACAGTCACGACGGTCTCGGTGAGACCATGCCTTTTCAACAGCCGCAGTACGTGCTCCATGATCGGCCTATTGGCCACGGGAAGCAGCGGCTTGGGCATGCTGGACGTCATGGGGCGAAGGCGTGTTCCTTCGCCGCCGGCCATCACAACGGCCTTCATGTCGGAAGCGTCCTCCTCGAAGAGACGACGGTCTTGCCGACTTCACCTGTCAAGAGCGCCCACTGTTTTCCCCGGCTCGGGCGCTGACACTTGGCACAATCTGCCGGTTCGGCGAGCTCAGTCGGCCGTGGTGTCCGCTCTGATGATCCGGCGGACCTGGACCACGTAGAGGATCCCTGCCCACCAGTACAGCGCCGTACCCCACCCAGCGAACGCCCATCCGAAAATAGCAGCGAGCGTGTGAAGCCAGCCAGGTCCGACACTGAGCAGCAGCAGCGGGAAGGCATACATCAAGTTGAACGTAGCCGCTTTGCCCAGGAAGTTCACCTGGGGAGGGCCGTAGCCATGGCGTCCGAGGATTCCGACCGCGATCAACAGCATCAGCTCGCGGGCGAGCAGCGCCGCGGTGAGCCAGACCGGAAGGATCTCCCGCCAGGTCAGGCCGACGAGGGTGGAGAGGATGTAGAGGCGATCGGCAGCCGGGTCGAGGATCCGGCCCAGGCTGCTGATCTGGTTCCAGCGACGGGCCAACTTGCCGTCGAGGTAGTCGCTGACGCCACTGAGCGCAAGAACCAGCAACGCCCAGCCATCAGCCCTCGGGCCGCCGAATTTCGGCCAGAGGATCAACCACAGGAACACGGGCACGCCGACCAGGCGCGCCATGCTCAGAATATTCGGGATGGTGAGGACACGATCTGTCTGGATCCGCGTCTCCTGGACCTCCACGCGGAAGCCTCCTGTGGGAAATATGCCGATGATGCCCCAAACATTACCTGGCCGCCGGCCCGGCCGTGCCGCGGGGGCCCGTCACGGAACGCGAGAAAGCCCCGCCCGGAACCGAAGTTCCCGACGGGGCTTTCTCTGAAAAATAGTTCGGCGGCGTCCTACTCTCCCACAGGGTCCCCCCTGCAGTACCATCGGCGCTGAAAGGCTTAGCTTCCGGGTTCGAAATGTAACCGGGCGTT
>NZ_JBIVXW010000114.1:0-18313 GCF_044769405.1 Streptomyces sp. NPDC090442 | reverse complement strand
TTGGTGTCGGGTCGCGGGGGGTGGTAGGCCAGACGTAAAGCGAAGCAGTCTGGCCTACCACCCCCGGAGACCCGTCACCGCACCCGACAGCCCCGCGCAGCGCACGGCGGGAAAGCCGACAACGTGGGCAGCAAGCCCGCGCAGCGCACGGCGGGAAAGCCGACAACGTGGGCAGCAAGCCCGCGCAGCGCACGGCGGGAAAGCCGACATCGTGGGAAGCAAGCCCAGCGCAGCGCAGCGCAACGCAATCCGCCACGGAAACTTAACCCTACGGATTGATAAAGAAGTTATGGAGCGATCTGTTCAAACATGGCCTGTACGCGCCAGGATGATCCCCCGGTAACTCGGTGATCATCGCCGCCAAGTGCGGCCTACGCAGGGGGATCAACCACGTGAGACGAACAGTAGCGCTCGGCGCCGCCGGCAGCCTGGTGGCCGGCGCGCTTCTCACCGGTGCGATAGCCGCGCCCGCCGTCGCCGGCGAGCAGCGGGCCGGTGACAACCTGACCGCCGGCAGGACCACCGGCACCGCCGAGGCCCGGGGCGTCGCGCTCGCCGCCGCCCGGGCCGCCAAGGCCGGCATCAAGTGGCAGGACTGCCCGGCCGATTGGGGCCTGAAGGCGCCGATCCAGTGCGGCTATGTCACCGTCCCGGTCGACTACGCCAAGCCGAACGGCCCGAAGATCAAGATCGCCGTGGACCGGGCCGTCGCCACCGGCGGTCCGAAGCAGCGGCAGGGCGCGCTGCTCTACAACCCCGGCGGTCCCGGCGGTTCGGGCCTGCGCTTCCCGGCCCGTACGACCACCAAGAGCCCGCTGTGGGTCAAGACCGCCCAGGCGTACGACTTCGTGGGCTTCGACCCCCGGGGCGTGGGGCACTCCGCGCCGATCTCCTGCCAGGACCCGCAGGAGTTCGTCAAGGCACCCAAGGCCGACCCGGTGCCGGGCAGCGAGGCGGACAAGCGGGCCCAGCGCAAGCTGGCGCGCGCTTACGCCCAGGGCTGCCTGGCGCGCACCGGCCGGGCGATGCTGTCGCAGATGACGACGCCGAACACCGCCCGCGACATGGACGTGATCCGCGCCGCGCTCGGTGAGAAGAAGCTCAACTACCTTGGCGTCTCCTACGGCACCTACCTGGGCGCCGTCTACGCCACGCTCTTCCCGGACCACGTCCGCCGGATGCTGGTCGACAGCGTCGTCAACCCGTCCCGGGAGAAGGTCTGGTACCAGGCCAACCTCGACCAGGACGTAGCCTTCGAGGGCCGCTGGGGCGACTGGAAGAAGTGGGTGGCCAAGAACGACGCCGCGTACCACATCGGGAACACCCCCGAGAAGGTCCAGGCGGCCTGGGAGAAGCTGCGCGCGACCGCCAAGAAGCACCCCATCGGCGGCGTGGTCGGCCCGGCCGAGCTCATCGCGTTCTTCCAGAACGCGCCGTACTACGACAGCTCCTGGGCCGAGGTCGCCCAGGTCTGGAGCGCGTACCTCGCCGGCGACGCCAAGCCGCTGATCGACAACGCCGGGTCGCACCCCGACGACAAGGCCGGCAACGTCAAGGCGGAGAACAGCAACGCGGTCTACACCGCCGTCGAGTGCACCGACGTCAAGTGGCCCACGAGCTGGGCGAAGTGGAACCGCGACAACACCCGCATCAACCGGCAGGCGCCGTTCATGACCTGGTCCAACGCCTGGATGAACCTGCCGTGCGCCACCTGGCCGGTCAAGCAGCAGACCCCGGTCGAGGTCAAGACCGGCAAGGGCCTGCCGCCGGTCCTCATCGTGCAGAGCACCCGTGACGCGGCGACCCCGTACGACGGCGCCGTGGAACTGCACAAGCGGTTCGCGGGCTCCCGCATGATCACCGAGCGGGACGCCGGTTCGCACGGTGTCACCGGCCTGGTCAACCCCTGCATCAACGAGCGGGTCGACGCGTACTTCCTGAAGGGCACCACGGACCCGAAGGACGTCACCTGCGGCCCGCACGCCACGCCCGTCCCGGCGAAGCAGACGGCCAAGGCCGCCGGCTGAGCCAGCTCCGAGGGGCGGTCGGGACCTCGTGTCCCGGCCGCCCCTCGGCTGGTGTGACGGGGGCCGTCCGGCCGGCAACTCCGCGTGAACGCGGTGCGGTTGGGGCGCCGGCCGGACCGCCCGGGTCAGCCGCCCGGCCCCCGCCGCCCGGGCGTCCGCGGTTCCGCCCGGGACGCCGCCTGTGCCGCGGCCTTGGCGTCCGTGGCGTACACGTCCACGTACTCCTGGCCGGAGAGCGTGAGGATGGCGTACATGATCTCGTCGGTGACGGCCCGCAGCGCGGTGCGCTCGTCCACCAGCCCCGCGTACCGCGCGAACGTCAGCGGCGGCCCGAAGCGGACCGTGACCCGCGTCGCCCGCGGCAGCCGCCGCCCGGTCGGCTGGGCCTCGAACGTCCCGATCACCGCGCACGGCACCACCGGCACCCCCGCCCTGAGGGCCAGCGCGGCCACCCCCGTGCGCCCCTTGTAGAGCCGCCCGTCGTGCGAGCGGGTGCCCTCCGGATAGATGCCCAGCAGCCGCCCCTTGCGCAGCACCGCCAGCCCCGACGACAGCGCCGCCGCCGAGGCCCGGCCGCCGGAGCGGTCCACCGGGATCTGCCCGACCCCGCGGAAGAACGCCGCGGTCAGCCGGCCCTTGAGCCCGGGGCCCGTGAAGTATTCGGCCTTCGCCAGGAACGTCACCCGGCGCGGCACCACCGCCGGCATCACGAAGTGGTCCGCGAACGACAGATGGTTGCCCGCGATGATCGCCGGGCCCTCGTCGGGGACCCGCTCCAGCCCCTCCACCCGCGGCCGGAAGATCAGCCGCAGCAGTGGGCCCAACAGCACGTACTTCAGCAGTCGGTAGAGCACGGCGGCCCCCTTCACCCGTCCCCCGCCACCGTCGACGCGGCCGGATCGTGCCAGGTCACGGGGGCGACCAGGGCCGTCAGTGTAGGCGCGGAAGCGGTCGTCGGGAACCGCCCGGGACGCCATAGGAATCGCACGGCCGGCGCGGGCGCGGGCCCGTACGGGCGACCGCACGGCGTGGCCGCTTGTGCGCCGGGGCGCGGCGGGGTGCCCTGGGGCCGCCGGCGCCGCCCGTCGTCCCCCGTGGGCCCCGGTGCCACCGCCCCGAGCGTTCCAGGAGATCCCGATGTCCGTGAACCGCCGACGCCGAACCTCCCGTGCCGCCGTGGCGGCGGGCGTGACCGTGGCCCTGTGCACCGCGCTCGGCGCGACGACGGCCCGCGGCGCCACCGTCCCCGACCTGTCCGACGGCCTGATCCTGACCGTGTCCGGCGCCGGCGACACCTGGGTCCACGGAGTGCGGCTCACCTGTCCGGACACCCGCGGAGCCCATCCGCACGGCGCCGCCGCCTGCGACGAACTGGCCGGCGCGCACGGCGACCTGAACGCCCTGCGCGGCGAGCCGCACAGCTGCACCCGGGAGTACGATCCGGTCACCGTCGCCGCGTCCGGCACCTGGCACGGCACACCGGTCGACTGGCGCCGGGAGTTCGGCAACGCCTGCACGATGGACGCGGCCACCGGGTCGGTCTTCCGTTTCTGAGCGCCGGTCCCTCGGGCCGCCGTCCCGCACCTCGGGTCACACTTGCCGCGCCGTCACCACCCCGACCGTGACCAGCGCCAGCACCACCCACAGGAACCAGATCAGACCGTTGCCGCCGAACGTCACGGTGTAGGCGGTCGCCAGCACCAGCCCGCACACCGTGCACACCGCCATCGCCCTGGCAGATCCGGGCATACCCGCAACCTCCTCACCACGGCGGCCGGCGGGCGGAAACGCCGCGGGCCGCGGCCACGGGACCATCGTCCCCGGCCGCGGCCCGTGCCGCCAGATCACCCCCGCGCGCCGATGGCCGGTTCCGGCCGGTCGCGCGGGGCGGTCGCCTACTGCCCGCGCGCGTTGAGCGACGCCAGGTAGGCGTTGTAGTCGGCGAGGTCCTTGTCACCGTTGCGCTCCGCGGCCCGGTCCGCGCGCTGCGAGACCCGCTCCTCGGACTTGTACCACTGGAAGACCAGCGCGATCAGCACCAGCACCGAGGGGATCTCGCTGAACGCCCAGGCGATGCCGCCGGCCGCCTGCTGATCGCCCAGCGCGTCGATGCCCAACGAGGCCGGCGGGTTGAGGAAGGTGTCCACCATCGGCTCGGACGCCATCATCAGCGCGATGCCGAAGAACGCGTGGAACGGCATGCCGGCGAACAGCTCCAGGATCCGCATGATGTGCCCGGGGCGGTGCGGGCCCGGGTCCACGCCCATGATCGGCCAGAAGAAGACCAGGCCCACCGCCAGGAAGTGCACCATCATCGCGATGTGCCCGGCCCGCGACTGCATCAGGAAGTCGAACAGCGGTGAGAAGTACAGCGCGTAGAGGCTGGCGATGAACATCGGGATGGTGAACGCCGGGTGCGTGATGATCCGCATGTAGCGGCTGTGCAGCAGCGCCACCAGCAGCTCGCGCGGCCCCTTGCGGCCCCGCCCGGCGGCCGGCAGCGCGCGCAGCGCCAGCGTCACCGGCGCCCCGAGCAGCAGCAGGATCGGCGAGAGCATGCTGACGATCATGTGCTGGACCATGTGCACGCTGAACATCGCCATGCCGTAGTCGTTGAGCTTGGTGCACATCGCCACGGCCACCGTCAGCACGCCGAGCACCCAGGCGACGACCCGGCCCGCCGGCCAGGCGTCGCCGCGCCGCCGCAGCCGGAAGACCGCCCAGCCGTACACCGCCAGTGCCAGCAGGCAGCCGACGAGGAAGAACGCATCACCGCCGAACGCGAGGCCCCGCCCGAGCGTGAACGGCGGCAGGTCCATGTTCATGCCGTCCATGCCGTGCCCGCTGTGATGCATCCGCTCGCTCCTGATTCGTACCAATGCTCCGGCGACAAGCGTAGAGGCGCCCCCGGCCAACGCGGCGGCCGGGGGCGCCTCTACGGGCGCGCGTCACCTAAGGGGCTACGGGCACGTCACAGCACGCACTCGGCCTCGTCGTAGCGCTCGGCGGGCACCGTCTTCAGACTGGCGACCGCCTCCGCGAGCGGCACCAGCGTGATGTCGGTGCCGCGCAGCGCGGTCATCATCCCGAACTCCCCGCGGTGCGCGGCCTCGACGGCGTGCCAGCCGAAGCGGGTGGCCAGCACCCGGTCGTACGCGGTGGGCGTACCGCCCCGCTGGACGTGGCCGAGGATGACCGGCCGGGCCTCCTTGCCGAGCCGGCGCTCCAGCTCCACCGAGAGCTGCCGGGCGACCCCGGCGAACCGCTCGTGCCCGTAGACGTCGGTGCCGCCCTCGTCGAAGACCATGGTGCCCTCGCGCGGCTTGGCGCCCTCGGCGACCACCACGATCGCGAACTTCTTGCCGGCCTCGAACCGTTCGGCGACCCGCGCGGTCAACTCCTCGATGTCGAACGGCCGCTCCGGCACCACGATCGCGTGCGCGCCGGCCGCCATCCCCGAGTGCAGCGCGATCCACCCGGTGTGTCGCCCCATCACCTCGACGATCATCACGCGCTGGTGGGACTCGGCGGTGGTCTTGAGGCGGTCCAGCGCATCGGTGGCCACCCCCACCGCGGTGTCGAAGCCGAAGGTGACGTCGGTGACGGCGATGTCGTTGTCGATGGTCTTGGGCACCCCGACGATCGGCAGCCCGGCGTCGGACAGCAGTCGCGCCGCCTTGAGCGTGCCCTCGCCGCCGATCGGGATGATCGCGTCCAGACCCAGCTCGGCGACGTGGCCGCGGGCCCGCTCCACGCCGTCCCGCAGGTGCGCGGGCTGCACCCGGGACGAGCCGAGGATGGTGCCGCCGCGCGCCAGGATGCCGCCCACGGCGTCCAGGTCCAGCTTGCGGTAGTCGCATTCCAGTAGGCCCTTCCAGCCGTCCTTGAAGCCGATCACCTCGTCGCCGTGGTCGGCGGTGGCTCGGTGGACGACGGACCGGATGACGGCGTTCAGGCCGGGGCAGTCGCCCCCGGACGTGAGCACACCAATACGCATTGTTCGCAGCAACCCATCGCAACTCAACCGGACGCCCGGACCCCGTCGTCCGGTGGGAATCCCGCTCAGCCTACAAGCGCGCGGGGCCCCGGCACACGGGCGACCGCAGTGCGGACACGGCGCGACGGCAACGGCCGGGCCCGGACCCTCAGGGCCCGGGCCCGGCCGTTGCCGTCGGGCAGGATCAGGCGTTCTCGGTGGCCGCCGCGATCCGCTCCTGGCGCAGCGCCTCGTACCACCGGTCGTCGGCCGGCGGCAGCCCGTTGACGTCCAGCGACAGCTTGATCAGCAGGTCCGCGATGTGCGGGTTGCGGGCCATGACGGGGCCGTGCATGTACGTCCCGAAGACGGTGTCGTTCCACGCGCCCTCGTAGCCGTCGCCGACGCCGTTGCCGTTGCCGAACCGCACCTTGGCGAACGGCCGGGCGCTCTGGCCCAGGTGCGTCACGCCCTGGTGGTTCTCGAAGCCGGTCAGCGGCGGCAGCCCCAACTGCGGGTCGATGTCGGCCAGTACGTCACCGACGCACCGGTCGCCCTCGCCGCGGGTGCTGACCACGTCCAGCAGCCCAAGGCCCTGCTGGCGCTCGCCGAGGTCGTTGATGAACTCGTGGCCCAGGATCTGGTAGCCGGCGCACACCGAGAAGACGATCGCACCGTTGGAGACCGCGCGCTCCAGGCCGCCGTCCCGGATCAGCCGCTCGGCCGCCAGCCGCTGCGGCCGGTCCTCGCCGCCGCCGATCAGGTAGATGTCCCCGGAGGTGGGGATCTGCTGGTCGGAGCGGACGTCCAGGCGCTGGACGTCCAGGCCGCGCTGGCGCGCCCGCCGCTCCACCACCAGGACGTTGCCCTGGTCGCCGTAGGTGCTCAGCAGGTCCGGGTAGATCCACACCACGCGCAGGCTGTTGTCACTCATGCTCGCTCGTCCTTGTCCGTGAAACGCGCTCAGTTGCCCACGCGGCGGCGCAGGTCCTGGAAGGCCGTGTAGTTGGCGATGACCTCGATGCGGCCGGGCGGGGCCATCCGCACGGCGTCGTCGAGGGACTCGCACACCTCGAAGTCGAGCCCGGCGACCTCCAGCCGCACCGCCAGGTCCAGCTTGCGGTCGCCCAGCACGAAGATCGGGTGCCCGGCCAGCCGGGTGTAGTCCACGTCCCACAGCCAGGAGGTGTCGGTGCCGTCCGCGCCGCGCGCGTTCACCGACATGATCACCGGGGTCGGCGGGCCGTCGATGAGCGAGAACGTCTCCAGCCAGCCGGCCGGGTTCTTCGCCAACAGCAGCCGCAGCTCCCGCTCTTGGAAGGTGACCACGTCGTAGCGGCCGGCCACCGCCTGCACCGCGAACATCCGCTCCAGGGCGACCTGCGGCGGCACGCCGAAGGCGGCCGCGACCGCGGCGGAGGTGGTGGCGTTGGCCTTGTTGGCGCGGCCCGGGAGCTGGAGCCTGATCGGCCAGGCGCTGCCGTGCGGGTCCAGGACGTGGTCGCCGGAGAGCGCCCAACTGGGCGTCGGGCGGCGGAAGCCGCACTCGGCGCAGAACCAGTCGTCGCCCGGTCGCTGCATGACCCCGCCGCACGAGGGGCAGGACCACGCGTCGTCCTTCCACTCCTGCCCGGCGGCGACCCACACCACGTTCGCGGACGCCGAGGCCGCCCAGACGATCAGGGGGTCGTCGGCGTTGGCGATGATCAGGGCCTTGGAGCCGGACAGCCCCTCGCGCCACCGCTCGGCCAGCATCCGGGTCTCGGCGGCCCGGTCGAGCTGGTCCCGCGAGAGGTTCAGCAGCGCTATGGCCTTCGGCGTGACGTCCCGGGCCACCGTCGCCAGGTACTTCTCGTCCACCTCGATGACGCCGAACTTGGCGTCCGAGCCGCCCGCCAGCGCCGAGGTGATGCCCGCGGGCATGTTGGCGCCCAGCGCGTTGGAGACCACCGGCCCGCTGGCCCGCAGCGCCTCGGCGATCAGCCGGGTCGTGGTCGTCTTGCCGTTGGTGGCGGACACCAGGACCACGTCCAGGTGCTTGGCCAGCGAGGCCAGCAGGTCGGGGTCGAGCTTGAGTGCCACCCGGCCGCCGATCACCGATCCGCTGCCGCGGCCCGCCGCGCGCGACACCGCTGCCGCGGCCTTGCCGGCCGTCACGGCCAGCTTGGCCCGCGGCGACAGCGGCTCCGTGTTGCCTGCCATGGTCCTAGATCCTCCTTGCATCCGGCGCACCCCTGCCCTGCGGGCTGCCGGGAGAACGCGCCTCCTCCGCGGCCGCCGACCGGCCGGAGGCTTCGGTCGAGGAGCAGCCTATCGAGATCCGGCGGCCGGCCCGAATTCCGCCACCTGCGTGACCGCATCCGGAATGCCCGACACGTACGCTGGGCCCATGCGCCACCGCACCATCCCCGGCAGTTCCGGCACGCCCCGCCCCCTGCGCCTCTACGGCGATCCGGTCCTCACCGGGCCGTGCGCGGACGTCACCGCCTTCGACGGCGAACTGGCCGCGCTGATCGAGGACATGTTCGCGACGATGTACGCCGCGAACGGCGTGGGCCTGGCCGCCAACCAGATCGGCGTCCCGCTGCGGGTGTTCGTCTACGACTGCCCCGACGACGAGGAGCGCCGGCACCTCGGACACCTGGTCAACCCGGAGTTGGTGGAGGCGGACGGGCCGGTGGTGCGCGGGCCCGAGGGCTGTCTTTCGCTGCCCGGTATCGAGGCCGGCACCCCGCGCCACGACCACGCCGTGGTGACTGGCTTCGACGTCACGGGTCGGCCGGTGACGGTGACCGGCACCGGCTTCTTCGCCCGCTGCCTCCAGCACGAGTGCGACCACCTCGGCGGCGGCCTCTACCTCGACCACCTCACCGGCCTCCGCCGCCGCAGGACGCTGCGCGCGCTCGCCCGTGCCCCGTGGGCGGCGACCGACGAGCGGGCGGCCGAGCCGGCCTGAGGCCGGTCGCCCGGGTCAGAAGCCCGGGCCGTCGGCGAGGTTCTGCGCGGTGGCCAGTTGGCCCCACAGCAGATCGGTGAGGTGGTGTACCAACTGCTCGCGGGAGCAGGGGCGTTCGCGCAGCCACCAGTCGCCGGCCGCGTGCATCATGCCGACGATCCCGTGCCCCCACACCCGGGCCCGCTCCGCGCCGTCCGGCCCCAGGTCGAGCCGTTCGGCGACGACCTCGGCCAGCTCCTCGCCGAGCCGGCGCAGCAGGGGAGCGGAGTGCCGGCCCACGTCGAAGCCGGACTCCGAGGGGACATCCTCGTCCGCGGGGTGCATCAGGAAGCGGTAGACCTGCGGCCGGGTCTCGATGGCGACGAGGTAGGCGTCGAGGGTGGCCTCGACGCGCTCCCGGCGCAGCGCCTGGCCGTCCAGCGCGGCCCGGAGGTTGGCCAGCAGGGCGTCGGTGTGCCGGACGGCGAGGGCGCGGTAGAGGCCGCCCTTGTCACCGAAGTGCCGGTAGAGGATCGGCTTGGTGATCCCGGCCTCGGCGGCGATGGCGTTCATCGACGCTCCCGGGCCGTCCCGCAGCACGATGCGCTCGGCGGCCTCCAGCAGCTCCCGTCGTCTGCGCTCGGTCGCCTGCTGCCGGTCGCCGTCCGTCGCGGCCTGCTCGGTGCCGGTCTGTCCGGCGCTGTCGATGCTCTCCATGGTCGTGCTCCCCACCCTTGTGAATCCGTGGCGCTCGCGCAACGTAACACCCGGACTCCTCGACGCCCGAACTCCGCGGCCAATTCGGCTCCCGGGAGGAGTTGACATCCATTACTGGCTGGTAACAGACTCCGGTTACCGGAAGTAACGGCTGGCCGTACGCACCACTGGAGGGGACATGGCCGAGTTCACCATGGAACTCAACGACGAGCAGAAGGAAGTCCGTGACTGGATCCACGGCTTCGCCGCCGACGTGATCCGCCCCGCGGCCGCCGAGTGGGACGAGCGCGAGGAGACCCCCTGGCCGGTGATCCAGGAGGCCGCCAAGATCGGCCTGTACTCGCTCGACTTCTACGCCCAGCAGTTCTTCGACCCCACCGGCCTCGGCATCCCGATGACCATGGAGGAGCTCTTCTGGGGCGACGCCGGCATCGCGCTGTCCATCGTGGGCACCGGCCTGGCCGCCGTCGGCGTACTGGCCAACGGCACCGAGGAGCAGATCGGCACCTGGGTCCCGCAGATGTACGGCGACGCCGACGACGTCAAGGTCGCCGCCTTCTGCTCCTCCGAGCCGGACGCCGGCTCCGACGTCGCCTCGATGCGCACCCGCGCCGTCTACGACGAGGCCAAGGACGAGTGGGTGCTCAACGGCACCAAGACCTGGGCCACCAACGGCGGCATCGCAGGCGTCCACGTCGTGGTCGCCGTCGTCGACCCGGAGTTGGGCTCCAAGGGTCACGCCTCGTTCATCGTCCCGCCGAACACCCCCGGCCTCTCCCAGGGCCAGAAGTTCAAGAAGCACGGCATCCGGGCCTCGCACACCGCCGAGGTGGTGCTGGAGAACGTCCGGGTCCCCGGTCACTGCCTGCTCGGCGGCAAGGAGAAGCTGGACGAGCGGCTGGCCCGGGCCCGCGAGCGCGCGAAGGGGGGCGAGAGGGTGAAGAACGCCGCGATGGCCACCTTCGAGGCGTCCCGTCCGGCCGTCGGCGCGATGGCCGTCGGCACCGCCCGCGCCGCCTACGAGGAGGCGCTGGAGTACGCCAGGACCCGCGAGCAGTTCGGCCGCCCGATCATCGACAACCAGGGCGTGGCCTTCCAACTGGCCGATATGCGCACCCAGATCGACGCCGCCCGCCTCCTGGTCTGGCGCGCCTCCTGGATGGCCGTCGCGGGCAAGAAGTTCGAGAGCGCCGAGGGCTCGATGTCCAAGCTCTTCGCCAGCGAGACCGCCAAGAAGGTCACCGCCCAGGCGGTCCAGATCCTCGGCGGCAACGGCTTCACCCGGGAGTACCCGGTCGAGCGGATGCACCGGGACGCCGCCATCTACACGATCTTCGAGGGCACCAGCGAGATCCAACGGCTGGTCATCGCCCGGACGCTGTCCGGGATGCCGATCCGCTAGCGGCGGCGATAACGGGCGGGCGGCCCGAGGGCGGCCGGGGCGCGAGGCCCGGGCCGCCCTCCGGCGCCGCTTCAGTTCCTGCCGTCCCGGCCGTCCCGCGGGGCGAAGTGCAGCAACCGGTCGGCCTCCCGCTGGGTCTCCTGCGCGGCGCGACGGCTCTCGGCGACCACGTCGCCGTGTTTCGAGACCAGGCTCTCGTAGATCGGTGAACCGCTCGCCGGGGCGGGCGCGGGGGCTGGGACGGGGGCGGGCATGGGTGACTCTCCTGAAGATCGATCGGGCAGGCGGCGGCAGCCTGGCGCGGGCACGGGCGCACCGCCGGCGCCCGACTACCCAACCACGCCCGGCCCATGCGCCGCCGGCTATGTGATCAGTTACACGTTCGCATGGTGAGACGCGGCGCCTGAGGGACGGTCACGACTCCCGGGCCACCGGGCCGTCCGCCACCGGCTCCGCGTTGCGCCGGGTCTTCGCCCACCCGTTGCGGCCGCGCAACATCCGCACGAAACCACGGGCCGAGACCACGAACAGGTGATACGCGTACAGCCACAGCGCCACGCCCCACAGCACCGCCGTCAACCGGGACGCCTCCGGCGCGTGGTCGCGACGGTACAGCGGACCCCACAGCAGGAACGGGCCGATGGCCAGCGCCGCCAGGATCGCCGCCAGCGGCCACAGCACCAGCGAACCGAAGCCGCCGAGCACCAGCAGCGCCGCGGTCAGCCCCAGCGTCACCAGGTGCGCCACCGGCTGACAGAAGGTGTAGAGGGTCTCCAGCACGCCCCGGCCGCCGTAGTGGCGGGAGGAGACGATGCGCGGGGCGTAGCGGACGCACTGGAGGTTGCCCTGCGCCCAGCGGGTGCGCTGGGTCAGCAGCCGGCGCAGGTGCGGCAGGCCCTCCTGGGAGACCCAGACGTCGGGGAGGTGGGCGACCCGGAAGCCGGCCAGGATCATGTGCAGGCCCAACTCGTAGTCCTCCAGCAGCGCGCCGCGCTTCCAGGGGCGGCGCTCGGTGGCGGCTATCCGGTCCAGCGCGGACAGCCGGGTGAACTGGCCGTTGCCGCCCAGCCCCACCGAACCGGTGCGCATCCGCAGCAGCTGCATCCCCGCGTTGGACACCGCGAACTCCATGTCCTGGACGCGAACCAGCAGTCGGGCCAGGGAGTTGAGGTACCGGCCGCGGTCGGGCAGCGGGCGCTCGTCGTCGACGTTGCGCATCCGCACGCCCACCTGCACGCCGCCGACCTCGGGGTCGCCGAAGCCGGTCGGGCCCGCCGCCGCGGCGGGCGCGGAGCGGTCCAGCCGCCCGTCGGCGTCGACCACGCACACCACGACCCGCGAGCGGTCGGTGCCCTCCGGCAGGAACTCGCCGAGTTGGTCGTAGGCGGCGTTCAGCGCGTCGCCCTTGCCGGTGCGGGCGTCGGGGCGCACCCGGCGGACGAGGTGGACCCGGCGGTCCTCCTCGGCGAGCGCGGCGACGATGCGGCCGGTCCGGTCGTCGCTGTCGTCGTCGATCACCCACACGTGGGCGGCCGGGAAGTCGCCGCGCAACTGGCTGACGGTGGCGCCGACCACCGCCTCCTCGTCCCGGCAGGGGACGAAGAAGTGCCAGTCCAGCGCGGTCGGGTCGCCGGGCTCGGTGCGCGGGCGGGTGCGGTAGGAGTGGCGGGCCCCGGCCCAGTAGAGCAGGAAGCAGGCCAGCAGGGCGAAGGGGAACAGGAAGATCAGCAGGCTGTCGAACACGGGGTCCTCCGAAGGGGCGGCGCGGTCGGGTCGGGCGCGGTCAGGCGGCCGCGGCGTACGGCGCGGTGCGGGCGGTCACCAGGTCGGCGAGCAGATCGGCGATCCGCCGGGAGGCCAGGCCGTCGCCGAACGGGCTGGGCAGCGCGGCCAGTCGGGCCCGGCCGGCCGCGCCCAGGGCCAGCCGCTCCCGCGCGGCCCGGCCGAGCTCCGGGCCCGGGGCGACCAAGGTGGCGAAGTCGGCCATCGCCTCCGGGCGTTCGGTGGAGTTGCGCACCACGACCAGCGGCCGGCCCAGGACCGTGACCTCCTCCTGGACGCCCCCGGAGTCGGAGACCAGCAGCGCCGCGTGCCGGGCCAGCGCCAGGAAGTCCCGGTAGCCGAGCGGGCGGGTCACCCGCAGCGGGGCGAGCAGCCCGGCCAGGCCGGCGGCCTCGGCGCGGGCCCGGGTGCGCGGATGCAGCGGCAGCACGACCGGCACCTCGTCGGCCAGCGCGGCCAGTTCGCCCAGGACGGCCCGCAGCGCGGCCGGGTCGTCGGTGTTCTCGGGCCGGTGGACGGTGGCCAGCAGATAGCCGTCCGGGGCCAGGCCGAGCCCCGCAAGGTGCGTCAACCGCTCACGTTCGGACGGGAGTTGGCGCTGCACCGCCTCGACCACGGTGTTGCCGGTGACGTCGATGCGGTCGGCCGGGACGCCCTCGGCGAGCAGGTTGGCGCGGTTCTCGGGCGTCGCCGCGCACAACACGTCGGCGATCCGGTCGATCAGCACCCGGTTGTGTTCTTCGGGCATGTTGCGGTCGTGGCTGCGCAGCCCGGCCTCGACGTGGACGAGCGGGAGGGCGCGGGCGTTGGCGGCGAGCGCCCCGGCGAGGGCGGCGTTGGTGTCGCCCTGGACGACCACGGCCCGGGCCGGCCCGTCCCGGAGGACCGCGTCGAGCTGGGCCAGCGCGGCCGAGATCTGCACCGCGCGGGGCTGCCCGCCGACGCCGGTCAGATACGTCGGCTCCGGTATCCCGAACTCGGCCAGGAAGCGGTCGGAGAGCTCCTGGTCGTAGTGCTGCCCGGTGTGCACGACGTGCGCGGCGGGCCCCAGCAGCCGGATCAGCTCGGTGAGCTTGACCAACTCGGGACGGGTGCCGAGGACGACGGCGACGCTACGGGGCGGCAGGGCGGACATGGCGACTCCAGGGGAGGACCGGCGGGGAGGTCCACCAAGGTCGCCGCCGTCCGTTGCCGCGACGGCTGGCGTTCGGTTGCCCGAGGGTTGCTATCCCGCTCCCGCCCTCAAGAGGGGACCTGCGGCCGGTGGGACGCGGGACCTTGGTCCCGTCCCGTACGGGACCTGTGGCGCCCCGCGCCCCGGTCTACCGGCCCCGCCGCTCAGGGGCAGCCGTCCCCGTCCGCCCGGTACCGGTAGCCCAGCCCGCGCACCGCCTCGATCGGGTCGCTCTCCAGGCTGCCCGCCGCCTGCTGGAGCTTGCGCCGCACCCGCAGCACCGCGAACTTCACCCGGTCCCGGCCGATGCCCTGCGGATCGTCCCAGACCTGGTCGAGCAGTTGGTCGGTGGTGACCACCCGGCCGCGGTTGCGGACCAGCACCTGGAGCAGCCGGTACTCGATGTCGCTGAGCCGCACCTCCTCGCCCCGCCAGAGCGCCGAGCGGCGCTCGGGCACCAGCCGCAGCGCCTCGTCCTGCGCCGACCCGGCCCAGCGCGCGGGCGCGGCCCGTCGCAGCAGCGCCTCGATCCGGGCCAGCAGCTCCTCGTTGCCGAACGGCTTGGGCAGGTAGTCGTCGGCCCCGGCCCGCAGCCCGCGCACCCGGTCGCTCTCGGCCCCGCGCGCGGTGAGCAGCAGGACCGGCAGGTCGGTCATGTCGCGGGTGCGCTCCAGCACCTGCCAGCCGTCCAACCCCGGCAGCCCGACGTCCAGCACCATCAGGTCGGGGTCGTCCGCGAACAGCCGGCGCAGCCCCGCCCGGCCGTCCGCGGCGGGGAGCACCTCGTACCCGGCCCGGGTGAGCAGCGTGCGCAGCGCGGTCGCCACGTCGGGGTCGTCCTCGACGACCAGGATCCGGGTCACCGCGGGCCCGCCCCGTCCGCGCCCGCCTCCGGCCCCGGCCCGCCGACCGGCAGCCGGACGGTGAAGACCGCCCCCTGGCCCGGGGCGCCCGCGACGGTGAGTTCGCCGCCGTGCCGGCGCACCACGTCCCGGCTGAAGGCCAGGCCGAGGCCGGTGCCCGGATAGCCGCCGTGCTCGGCGTTGGGCGCCCGGACGAACCCGGAGAAGATCTCCTCCCGGTACTGCTCCGGCACGCCGATCCCGGTGTCGGCCACCTCGATGCGCCAGGCGCCGTCGTCCGCCTCGGCGTCGACCTCGACCCGGCCGTCGGGCGGCGTGAACTTGGCCGCGTTCTCCAGGAGGTTGTCCAGCACCTGCGCCAGCCGGTGCGCGTCGCCGTGCAGCGGGGGACCGGGCCGGCAGCGCAGCACGGTGAACACCCCGGCCGCCGTCAGCGTCGGCATCCGGTCCAGCACGGCGTGCTCGACCATCGTGGCCACGTCCACCGTGCCGAACTCCAGCCGGCGCCGCGGCTCGCGCAACACCGCGGTCTCCATCAACTCGGTGATCACCGACGCCATCCGCTCGGCGTTGCGGCGGATCGCGGCGAGGAACTCCCGCTGCTCCGGGCCGAGCGGGCCGGACGCCGGGTCGGCGAGCAGATCGCAGAAGCTCAGCACGGAGGTCAGCGGGGTCCGCAGGTTGTGCGAGGCGGTGGCGAGGAACTCGTTGCGCCGGCGGGCGAGTTCGGCCAGCGACGCGTTGTCCCGGTGCAGCGCGTGCTCGCGGCGCTTGGCCTCGGTGACGTCCTCGGCGGTCCACAGCGTCCCGAAGGGATGCCCGTCCGCGTCGTACAGCGGAGCCGTCTCGCGCCGGATGATCCGGCCGTCGGCGAGCGGGAATTCGGCGGTGCGGTGCACCCGACGGGCCGCCAGCGCGGCGCTGCGCGCACCGTCCGGATCCGGCCGCACCGCGAACCGGCCGGTGACCTCCTCGACGACCGGCCAGAGGGGCGCGCCGGGGGAGTGGTCCACCCCGTCGAGCCCGAACAGCTCGATGAAGCGGCGGTTGACGGCGACGACGTGCGCGTCGCCGCTCTGCACGATCGCCGCCCGTGGCAGTGCCTCCAGGACGGCCTGTAGTCGGTCGCGCGCACGATTCACCCCGCTCACGGTACGTGCGCAACGGGGCGCGCTCACGGACCGCGGATCCGGCGGCCGCCCGCGCCGCGCACCGGACGCTCCCCGGTGCGCGGCCTTTCCGCGCCCACCGCCGGTCCGCGGCCGCACCACACCTCTTGACGGGTCGAACGTCTCGCTCTACTTTCCTTCCATAAAGCAAAACTTCAATTCCATGATGCGGAATTGAAGCAGTGACCCGACCTCTTCGGTCGGACATGCCCGTGACAGGTCGACGCAGGAGTACTCGATGCCTCGAATGACAGCCGCCCGCGCTGCGGTGGAGATCCTTAAGCGCGAGGGCGTGACCAACGCCTTCGGAGTGCCGGGTGCGGCCATCAACCCCTTCTACGCGGCGCTCAAGGCCGCCGGCGGGGTCGACCACACACTGGCGCGCCACGTCGAGGGCGCCTCGCACATGGCCGAGGGCTACACCCGGACCCACCCCGGCAACATCGGTGTCTGCATCGGCACTTCGGGCCCGGCCGGCACCGACATGATCACCGGCCTGTACTCCGCCATCGGCGACTCGATCCCGATCCTCTGCATCACCGGCCAGGCCCCCACCGCGGTGATCCAGAAGGAGGACTTCCAGGCCGTCGACATCGCCTCGATCGCCAAGCCGGTCGCCAAGGCCGCCACCACCGTCATGGAGGCCGCCCAGGTCCCCGGCGTCTTCCAGCAGGCGTTCCACCTGATGCGCTCCGGCCGGCCCGGCCCGGTCCTGATCGACCTGCCGATCGACGTCCAGCTCACCGAGATCGACTTCGACCCGGAGACCTACGAGCCGCTGCCCGCCTTCAAGCCGGCCGCCACCCGCGCCCAGGTGGAGAAGGCGCTCGCGCTCCTCAACGAGTCCGAGCGCCCGCTGATCGTCGCCGGCGGCGGCATCATCAACGCCGACGCGGCGGAGCTGCTGGTCGAGTTCGCCGAGCTGACCGGCACCCCAGTCATCCCCACCCTGATGGGCTGGGGCATCGTCCCCGACGACCACGAGCTGAACGCCGGCATGGTCGGCCTGCAGACCTCGCACCGCTACGGCAACGCCAACTTCCTGGAGTCCGACTTCGTCCTCGGCATCGGCAACCGCTGGGCCAACCGCCACACCGGCAAGCTGGACCTCTATACCAAGGGCCGGAAGTTCGTCCACGTCGACATCGAGCCGACCCAGATCGGCAAGATCTTCGCCCCGGACTACGGCATCGCCTCCGACGCCAAGGCCGCCCTGGAGCTGTTCGTCGAGGTGGCCAAGGAGCTCAAGGCCGCCGGCAAGCTGCCCGACCGCAGCGACTGGGCCGCCTCCACCCAGGAGCGCAAGGCCCAACTCCAGCGCCGCACGCACTTCGACAACATCCCGATGAAGCCGCAGCGCGTCTACGAGGAGATGAACAAGGCGTTCGGCCCGGAGACCCGCTACGTCACCACCATCGGCCTCTCCCAGATCGCCGGCGCGCAGATGCTCCACGTCTACAAGCCGCGCCACTGGATCAACTGCGGCCAGGCCGGCCCGCTCGGCTGGACCATCCCGGCCGCGCTGGGCGTCGCCAAGGCCGACCCGGAGACCCCGGTCGTCGCGCTCTCCGGCGACTACGACTTCCAGTTCATGATCGAGGAGCTGGCGGTCGGTGCCCAGCACAAGATCCCCTACGTCCATGTCCTGGTGAACAACGCCTACTTGGGCCTGATCCGCCAGGCGCAGCGCAACTTCGACATCGACTTCCAGGTCAACCTGGAGTTCGAGAACATCAACGCGCCGGAGCTGGGCGTCTACGGCGTGGACCACGTCAAGGTCGCCGAGGGCCTGGGCTGCAAGGCGATCCGGGTCACCGACCCCAGCGAACTGGGCGCCGCCTTCGAGGAGGCCAAGAAGCTGGCCGCCGAGCACCGCGTCCCGGTCATCGTGGAGGCGATCCTGGAGCGGGTCACCAACATCTCGATGGCCGCCGCGGAGATCGACAAGGTCAACGAGTGGGAGGAGCTCGCGACCGAGCCCGGCCACGCCCCCACCGCGATCAAGCCGCTCAAGGTCTGACCGCCGCCGTCGGTTTCCGGACCCGGTCCGGATGACGTGCCGGGCGCGGCTCGCCCGGCCGCGCCCGGCCCCGCAACATCCCGTAAAGCAAAAAAGAAATCCGCTATTCGGAAGGAGCGTCGGGCCCTATGGGTTTCACGGACACGCGCTTCAACGTCAATCTGTCGATCTTGTTCACCGAGCTTGCGTTGCTGGAGCGGCCGGCGGCCGCGCGGGCGGCGGGGTTCACGGCGGTGGAGCTGTGGTGG
>NZ_JBIVXW010000113.1:0-18404 GCF_044769405.1 Streptomyces sp. NPDC090442 | reverse complement strand
CGCGCTGTCTCCTGCGGAGACAAGACGCGGTGTCACTGCGTGACACCAAATGGCGCCGCGGTCCTGCGGACCGCCAGGGCGCGGGGCCCGGCTGGACCGTCACCTGCGGTGACGGCTGGGGGAGTTCGATGGGTCCGGGAGTGCGGGCCGGCTGGTGATTCATCTGCGGGTCCTCCCTTCGTCTTTTTGGTGTTTGTGCTGGTCAGAGCGTTCTTTAGGTGCTTCTGGTGAGTGGGAGGGGATGATCCCTGCGGGCCCATCCCCTCCTCCGGTGGCGTCTCCCGTCCTCCGGTGGCTACGGTATGGCACCATCGCGTCACGGCGTCCAGCCCTTGCGGGCTCCCCTTGCCTCCTCACCTAGCGTCACGATGCAGGGAGGGAGGGCACTGTGTAGCTGGTCTACACCACCTGAGAGCAATTCAGGGGGTATAAACAAAAAGCGGCTAGCTACAAAGAGGGGTTCGCTTTGCTGGAAACGCAATCTGAGCGAGCGGAAACGGGGCCCCAACAAACCAAAAGCACGGCGCACATGACGGACACTCAAAAACCACCCCACGCAATGCAGAAAACGCAACCACAAACCCACTGGAAACCAACTCCACTCCCCCGGAAAGCGTTGATGCAAAAAACGCAACCACACCCACAAAACACAATGCAGAAACCGCAACTGGCGCACCGTCAAAAACCCTCACACCGAGCGCTGTAAACCCCACGCGCGGTTGGGGCGTCGGCGCCGTCGGGGGCGGGGATACGATCCCGGCATGAGCTCCACCGTCCGCCGCCGGCCGCTCGGCCCCGGCCCCCAGTCGCACGCTGCCGCTGCTGCCGCTCCCGCGGTCCGAGAGCCCCGGATCCAGGCCGCGGCCGCGGACCTCCCGGACACTCCGCTACGCCTGTCCGCCCTCAGCGTGGTGGAGGAACTGCGGGCGCGGGGCGTGATCGGCCCGCAGGCAGCGCCGGAGAACAGTGCGGCGGCCCGCCCCTACTCGGATGGGGCCGGCCGCCGGGGGCTTCAGCAGTCAGAGTGAGGTGCAGGGGCCGGGAACATGTCCGCCACGAACGCGGCCGGGCACGAACGCGGCCGGGTCATGCATCATGAAACAGCGGCGGCGGCTCGTGCGGGCCTACGCGGCGACTTCCCACCGCCCGCGCGCCGCGGCCGGCAGACCGGCGTCCAGGTGGCGCGCCATCTCCCCGACCATTCGGTCGTGCGCGGCCAGCGCCGCCGCGCGGCGCTCCTTCAGGTCCTCCAGGTCCCGCGCCCCGCGGATCGCGTACGTCGCCTGCACTGCGGCCTCCGCTGCTGTCCGGACCGCCGGCACCAGCAGCGCCACCTGTGCCGCCGGCTCGGCAACCGCGCTGCGCGTCTGGCGCAGTTCCTCCCGCAGCTCCGCCACCCGCGCATCCGGCGCCTGGGTGAGTACCGCGTTCTGGCGGTCCCACATCGCTCGACGATGGTCTGCTAACGCTACGGAGAGCGAGGTCACCGCTTCGACCTGCTCAGCGCGGCGGGCCTGGCGGACGTCGTGCAGCCGCCCTCGCTCCGCTCCGAGGACCCTGATCAGGGCGCCGAGCAGGCGCCCGAGAGTGGAAATCAGTGTGGTTGCCATGGCTCTACCGTGCCGCCCACCCGGCCCCAGCCGAAAGGGAGTTGGGCAGGTTTCCAGTTTCCTATTTCAGGCCCCGCGCCGCGGACCGGCGGGGGCCTGGGCGCTGAGTTAGGCGCGGAGGTGCACCAGCACGGGCGGGGCGGTGTCACCGGCGACGGAGGTCACGGAGAGGACCGCGTGCCCGGCCGGGACGGAGTGCGCCAGATCGGACGCTGACCAGCGCTCCCTCTCTACCTCCCGCACCGTCACCGCCTTTGCCGTAGGCGCCGACCCGGTGACCGCCTGTCGGAAAACGTGCATTGCCTTTGCGCCCGCGGAGTGCGCGATAATCTGCCGGTCTGTCACATCTTGAGTCTTAACCCACTCCTTGCCCCATACTTCGCCAAACGGTGCGCCGTCCCAGGTGGTGACTCCCGCAAACGCCATGCGGCACCCAACGGCGCCGAGCAGTGCGCCCCGCAGGTCCGGCTCTACGTCGTCCAGGGAGCGCAGGGTGAGCACGGCTCCGGCGTTGGCCGAGCGCAGCCGCTGGAGGCCGCGCAGGGCCTCCGCGGTGATGGTCTGCGCGGCGTCCGTGAGGACGAGGCAGGCGAACAGGGAGCGGTCGGTGCGCGCTACGGCGCAGGCCGTGAACTGAGCCAGGACCAGGCGCGCGAGGATCCGGGACGCCTCCGCATGCCCGCGATCCGGCAGGTCGATACGGACTCGCAAGGGGCGGTCCAACTCGCGCAGGGAGACCTGTCGGGCGGCGTCTGTGGGGTCGAAGAATGCGGCGAAGGCGGGGCGGTCCAGGCGCGTAACGCGATCCGCCAGGTGCTCCGTCACGTCGTCGGCCCTGCCTGCCTGACGGGCGCGCAGGTCCAACTCCCGCACCGCGGAGGCGGCTTGCGGGGCGCTGGAGCAAGCCAGGGCAGCGCGGAGGTCTCCGAGCGCCGGTGACGTACCGTCCAGCAGTTCCCGAAGCTCCGGGACGGTCGGGAACCTGTCGTGCACGAGGCGGTACGGGCCGAGGATTTGCGCTAGGGCGGTGCCGGCGCGGCGGGTATCCGCCGCGGTGATGTCGCCGACCAACGCCTCCGCGAGGATCGCGGCGGCCTCGTCGGGGTCAGTGGTGCCACCGTAGAGATCCAGGTCGTACTCGGAGTCGGCACCGAGACGAACAACGACGTCGAACGCGTCGTCAGGCCCGAGTGCAGCACCAGTCGGGCCGACGGCGACGAGGGCGCACTGGCGGGCCAGCGCCTGAAGAGCCATGGATTCCACCACCGGCCGGACGAGTCGCTCGGTTTTGCCGGCGCCGGCGGGGCCGACCGCCAGTAGGGACGTGCCGAGCAGCGCGGGCTCCAGCGCCATTGCAGCGCCCCGGTAGGCGTGCGGAGTCCGGTCCGTGTCGGCTGCGGTGCCGATGCGCACCTGACGGGTCAACAGGTCGTGGTGGGCGGTCCGGCGGTGGAGGTCTCGGCTGCCGGAGGGGTGGGCATAGGCGGCAGCTCCGTCCGCGCGCACGGCGGCGACAAACTTCGCGATCGGCAGTCGGCCGGCGCTCACGGACTCCCACGCGTGCCGGATACGAGCGACGTCGACGTCCGTCATCCGGCCGGCGCGGGCCTCCGCGGTCAGCCGGTCGGCGGCCTCCGCAGCGCCGTGGGCGCGCAGGTCGGAGAATGCGGCTGGGTCGGCAGCCGGGGGCGGCGGTGCGTCGGGGACCTGCTCCTGGAGGTGACGCCACGCGGGCACGATGGTGCGTCGCGCCAGCTCCCTCCACCGCCCCATGCGCGCGGCCGCGACCCCGAGACCGACCACCCAGAGCAGGTAGTAGAGCCATGCTGCCGGAACGAACAGCGCTGGGTCCTGCGGGCCGAGTACGGCCAGCGGCCAGATCCACCACGACCCCAGATAGCCGTGGTAGAGGAGGGACCCCACCAGCCATGCGCCGAGCGCGGTCAGGCAGGCGCCGAAGATGAGCTGGCGCAGCGGTGTTTGGTCCGCGGGCTGCTCGGCACGGGGGCGGTGGCCGAGTCGCCAGATACCCGGGCCGACGGTCGGGCGGGGGGCGCGGAGCCAGCGGAGCAGCGCGTGCTCCGCCGGTGGTGCGGCCGGCTGCGGGGGCACGATCGGGCGGGGTGGATCGGCGGGTGGGTGCGGCGGGCGGGCCGGTGTGCCGCGCGTCTCGTCGGCGGTCATGCGTCCCCCTTCAGTTGCTGGGGTCACCATGGTGCACCGTTGCCACGTGCGGCTTTACAGGCTTTACGGCGACGGCACGGACCTTTCCACCTAGCGGTGCGGGGCGCCCCGTCCGGCAGGGCGCCCCGCATCAACTCTCTTGCGTTTTCTGCAACTTATTGCTTCGTCACTTCGAGTCGCCCCCCGATCCAGACTGGCGGGGCGGGCGGGGCTTTCGCTGACCGTGGGCAGCAATGCCGCCCTGGGGGCCGTTCTGGGCGGTGGAGGAACGGCCGCTGCTGCCGCTCCCGGGTCGGTCTCCGTGGGTGGTGATGCCGCGCATGACTCCGGCGGCCGCGCCCCCGCCCGTACCTGCCGCATTGGCCATCGCGCCGAGCGCGCCGCCGGCTGCCCGCCCCGCCAACCGGCCCTGGACCCTGGCGATTTTGAAACTGTCGCCCATGCCCGGCACTTTGAGAATGAGGCTGACCGCGACCCCCACCGCAATGCCGGTGACCGCAAGACCGGTCGTAACACTGCCGTGCTGTCCCTGGAGGGCGGCGGCCAGCCCCACCACGATGACAATGATCGGCTCTATCCCGACGATGGCCAGTATCCCGCCGGACCACCGCCTGACCGTAGACCACCAGTCTTGGTCAACCAGCCCTGAGTAGACGAGGATCCCGAGTACCGACCCGACGAGTAGGGCCAGGCCGCGCAGGACCATGAGCAGCCATAGCGAACCAGCCAGGGCCAACGTCAGCAGTCCGCGCAGGGCCCACACGAGGGGCCCGCCGCCGCCTTTACCTGACTCCAGATCAGATGCCCAGGACGTGAACAGACCGCCTGAACTATGCGTGCCGAGCGCGGCGGCGATCACCTGCGTGACCGCGCTCACCCCTTGGACGACCACGTACAGGATCGCGGGCGCGAACGCCGTGACTGCCACCGCCAGCCACAACAAGCCGACCGCGTCCCGCATGGCCGTGACCATCGGCGCGCCACGGACCGCCCTTTTCGTCACGGCTTTGAGCCACAACACCAGCACCAGCACAGTACTTGCGGCGAACACCACCGCGTAGGTCTTGATGAACCCGGCGCCCGCCAAGTCGACCTGTTGCGGCGTCTGGATCAGTTCTCCGAGTTGCCGCACCATCCATGCGGCCGCGTGCCCAATCGATCGAGCTAGGGAGGTAAGCGGGTCCAGGGAGTCCAGCGGGTTGTCTGGCGTGGCGCCCGCTCCCCCGGTGGCGCCTGTCCGGCCTAGGCAGATGTCCAGGGCGGCACCGAACGCTCCGTCGCACTTGCCGGGCGCGGGGCTAGTAGGCACGTGCCCTCCCCTGGGTGGTGGTGTGGTGCTGCACTGCCTCTCCCCCTCGTCCTGACGTGATGTCACGGGCCGGCGGGCCCGTGGTCTTTGTGTACCCGTGCGTGCCCCTGGTGGGTCTGAGGGTGCCCGGCGTGGCGTGGGCGCGTCCACCGCGCACAGCCGCACACCGGCCAGCGGGCGCGGCCGCCCACCGGCCGCACCCCCGCCCGCGTCTTCTATATAGGGCCCGGGGAGCCCGACGGAGGGGGGGTCTTTTTTTGATGTGGCTCATGCGTCATCGCAGGTCAGAATGTGGATAGCCGTTGCGCGGACGGTGACGCATCACCGCATCGCGCCGCCGTGCTGCGCCGCATCCAGACCGCCTGCTGCCGCATCCTCGCCATGGTCGACGGCGGCGCTGCCGCATGCCGGTGCGCATCAGCGGCCGAGCGCTGCGCGGACGTCTGCGAGTCGGACGACGGTGGGGCGGTCGGGGTGGGCCTTCGGGTCCAGCCGTGGGCGTGGGATATCCAGCCCTGCCCGCCGCAGTTCGGCCCCCAGGGTCCGGCCGATCATGAGCGGGCGGTTCGGCTGACCGTCCCACCGCGCCCACTTCTTGGGATCCACCTTGGCCAGGTGGTCCCCAAGTTGAGTAGTGGTTAGCCATGGCGGGTTGCCGGCCGCGGCGAACGCGCTGAGCAGCTGGGTGCCGATCTCCGGCAGGGCGGGCGCGCCCGCGGCGGCCGGCGCCTGGGCCACCACGGCGGGGGTTTGCTCGGGGGCGGGGTCAGGCAGCGCGCCGGAGCCGGGGGCAGCGGAAATGGGCGCGGAGCCGCCACTGGGTGCGGGGTCGGAGGCTGGCAGGACGCACAGGCCCGCAGCGATTCGTTCACGGGCGACGTCGGCGGCGCGCTCCGGGTCCAGCCGCGGGGCGTAGCGCAGCACCGGCTCCCGGTGGGTGGGGGCTACCAGGTAGAACCGTCCGGCGTCCGCCGGCTCTTCCTTCGAGGGGGAGGGGATCAGGAGGTGCGGGAGCCAACCCTGCCCGATGGCGGTGGAGATGGCGGTCACCACGGGGACATCAGCGGCGCGGCAGGGCATGAGCACCCGGACGCCGATGGAGTCCGCGATGGCGTCGCCCAGCGCGTCGGATGTGGCGTCCGTCGTGCACAACACGACGGAGATCTTGGTCTTGCGGCTGTACGTCAGCAGCTCCAGGACCAGCTCTTTGCCGCGCCGGGTCAGCCGTCGGTATTCATCCACGAACACAACGATGGCGGGTGCCTCCGCGGTCGGCTCCCACTCATCTTGGAGGTCAGGCAGCAGCCCGACGCGGGTGATCGCGCGTTCCAGCAGCCACTCCAGCAGTGGCTCCGCCACCTCCTTGGAGTGGGCGGAGCGTGCTGCGCAGCCCCGCAGGGGGCCCAGGCCGCGGCCGGTTGGGTCGATGTCGACAGCGACGGCGTCCACGCACGCGGTGACGAACTCGGCCAGCCGGCGCACCAGCGTCGATTTGCCGCCGCCGGAGACCGCGGTCACGATGATGTGTTGCCCAGCCAGCAGGACATCGGAGTTCTGGGCGTCGATCGACGGCCCGAGGTCCACCCGGTCCAGGATGGAGCAGGAGCGCGGCGCCCGTACGGGGTAGGGGGTGGCGGCCGCGGCCGCGAACGGGTCGCTCAGCAGCACGCGGAGCGTGACAAGCGCCGAGTTCTCCGCGTGGGCCGGCTGCACCAGCAGTCGACTCCGCCCCACCTGGAGCGTGGTGGCGACCGTCGGCAGCAACGCGCTGAGCTGCTCCAGAGTCCCGCCTTTCAGGACCAGTTCGGCGGTCCAGCCCCAATCGGTGGGCTCCGGCACGCCGACCTCCGCCACGGGGGCCCGGTGTGCTCGCAGCGCCAGCCGGATAGCCTCCCGGGCCTCTCGGGGTGAGCGTCCAGCCTCCCGGATTGGGTACGGCTCGGGGTCGGCGGCCTGGTCGGCATGAGCTGGGGTTTTGGGCGCGACGAACAACAGCTTCGGCACGGGCGGGCGGCGTCGGGTAGGGCGGCGTCCTTGCGCCCAGGCCAGGGCCAGCAGCGCCGCGGCGGCCGCCGCGGTGACGAGGACGTCAACCAACGGGGCGAGCCACCACAGCAGCAGCCACACCGCGCCGAGCCCGAGCAGCCAGCCGGCCGCGGACCAGTGCCGGCGGGCCTGGATCTGTCGGCGGCCGATGCTTAGCATCTGGGGAGTGATCTCCGTATGTGTGAACTCCGCTTGCCCGATTTTGAGTTGAAGCTGCGCCCACTGCATCACGCGGTAGGAGATCATCGGTGAGGCGCCCATGCCTACGCCGTAGCCGTATCCGCCGTAGCCCCGGCTCTTCCGCTGCATAGCCATGCGCTGCATTTGCATCGCGGTCGCTTGTTTCTGTTGGCTCTTCAACAGACTGATGTTTTGCTGGACTTCAGCCTTTCCGCGCTGCTGGTGTCGCTGCCATAGGCGGTACTGGTCATTGAGCAACCGGTGCGCAACATGGGTGTCTGTTTGGTCTTCCGCGCGCCACCAGCGCCCGTACTCGGCTCGGAGGTGACGCCACCCGGCCGCGAGCGTGCTTTCGCCTCCCCGGTCGGGGGTTGCTCCGGAAACTCTCTTTCCACCCATCTGCGACCCTTTACAGCGTGCTCACGAAAATCTGCCCGATGGTGTTCCCACTGGTTCGGATGAGCCCCATTGCCATCCCAATGAGGCCGGCGGAGGTGCCGAGCCAGATACCGGTAAGGGATCCCCTTACCAGTGGAGAGATGAGGTCCCGACGACCGGACTTGATCATTCCCAAATAGAAGAGCAAGCACACGATTCCCGCGATCGCCCCGCCGACGGCGACTTTTTCACCACCCGTCAGCGGCGCACCCTTTCCACCGGGAACTACCGCACCAGTCGCGTGCTCCAGCGCGTACTTCCCGATTCCCTGCCCGAGCACCGCGGCACTACCACCCATGGCACCGAGAACGCCACCACCCAAAAACAGTAGAGCCGCGAGCGCAACTCCCATAAAGAAATGGATTTTCGGTGTTGGGTCGCCGCCCTTCCAACGCCCAATCTGATACGCCAGGATGCCGAGCCCGAGCGCAATCGCGCCGAGCCCCCCGCCCACAGCAACGCCGGTATTCACGTCACACTCCTGTCAGCCAATGAAGCGTCATGCGCCAGGCCACACGCAGAAATCCGATAGCTGCCACCCACGCCAGGGTGACGACGACGAGGCGCAGCGCGTACCCGACGTACCGCATGCGCCAGCCACGGGTCAGGGCGGAGCGCACTCCTCCCACCAGCGCCATGACCAGGTGGCCTACGGCACTGGCCAGAGCGCTCCCGATCGGCACCAGGGCGAAGAGCCCGAGCAGCGCCGCCACCAGCAAAACCCACCCCAGCGGGGCCAGGGCGCCCTGCGTGCGCACCACCTGGACCACGACCGCCGCCGGCCCAACGCCCCACACCCATGCCACAATTGCGATGACTAGCGCGGGGATATTCAGCTTCAGGTGGAGCCAAGAAATATCTAATCCACGCTTTTGCGCTGCGGCATTGGGGTCTAGCCGATCCGCGATCGCATCACCGATTTGTGCACCGATTTCCGCGGCCTGCCCCATCTGCGTGCCGATATCGCGGAGTGCGGCCTGCGCCTCCGGGCCATGCTCGGCCCATGCATCCTGGGCGGCTTCAGCCGGCCGTGCCCACCAGGGCGTGTCCGCCTCGTCGCCGAGCTCGGTCGACTGTGTGGCATCGGACCTGGTCAGCGGCTCGGGGTGGGCAGGATCAAGAGCCGGTGCTGAGAGGTCGTCACCGACTGCTGCACCTGCCGGTGATGGCTCCGCCCCAGCGCCTGCGGCCGGCTCGGTTAGCGGCACGTCAGGTGCCTCTGGTTCTGGGGGAGCGTCAGCAGCCGGTTCGGCGGCTGGCGGTGGCGGGTCGACACCGCCAGCGTCCGGTTCATCGGTCATCGTCGCCACCCCCTTTGGCCCGGCGGCGGAACGGCGATCGCCGCATCGGTCCGTGCAGGGTAGCCGCTGGTCAGCGTGGGGTCAGTCACCCGGCCGGCGGCGGCGGCGCCACCACCTACACCGCGGCCCCGCCGGCGGGGCGCTCGCCGGCGCGGTGAGCGGCTCGCTCTTGGTCGTCACCCGCGCGGCTGACTGCTCAGTGACCCCGCTCTGAGCAGGGACGATGGACTGCCCACCAGCGACCGCCGCAGGCCCTGGTCCAGGGGCGAGCGCGAGCAGAGCGCGGCGCATGTCGGTGAGATGCGCGTCTCTCGCGGCCAGTTCGCGGCGCAGGTGCTCAGCCTGCGCCTCCGCCAGGGCTCGGCGGTGCTCCGCCTCCGCCAGGGCCTGCCGGAGCTCGCCCTGCTCATTGGGGTAACCAGTCCCCGCGCTCACCCTGCCCACCTGGCCCTGCTCACGGGCCGGCGCATCCGGCGGAGACGGGGCATTGAGCCGCAGCCCGGCGCCCAGCAGATCCTCTACCGGGATCAGCCAGCCGCGGCGCTGGTCGCGCTGTGAATTCGGGAATTTCCCGCTCTCCCGATAGCGGCGGATAGTGGCGCGGCTGACGCTGCACGCGGCGGCGGCCTCCGTCATACTCAGGCGCGGACGATCCATGGTCCGATTCTGCCCGCACAGATGATCTCGGCAGCAGACCACTGTTTCCGACGCGCCGCGCCCACGGGATCGACCGGTAAGCCCCCATGGGGGCACCGTAAAACAATTCCCCGTAATTACATTCAGGGAACATTTAGCCAGCATCAGCGGCACATTCTCTCGGGGCTTGATGATTTGATTTACAGCGGCTGGAAACTGCGAATTCCTGGACATCGATGCCGACTGGAGAGGGGATTGCTGCAAAAGCCCTAACGAAGGGCGCGCGGGCCCGACCGTGGAAATTGCACGGTCAGGCCCGCGCCTTTCCACTCGGCACCCGACCCGTGGCCCCGTCCGGCGGGCCACGTCGCCGCTGGACCGCCGGTCGGCGGGAGGCGTGGCCGAGCACGCCCAGGCGGACGTCAGCGCCCAACACAGCCCCGGGCGGATCCGCCCGGGGCGTCACGCCGCTGACCTGCACAGACTCAGCGTGCGGGACACTGACGCATGCACTTCCGCCGCCCCCTGGGCATCGGTCCGGCCCCCCGCCCGACCACCAGCACCCCAGAGCCTCCGCGCCCGGACGCCACCACCGCGGCGGGCCGCTACCCCGCCGCCCCCGACGTCGAGCACCCGCTCGCGCCCCGCTCCACCCCCGGGCGCCGGCTGCTGGGGGCTGGTCCCCACCAGCCGGCCGACGAGGACTTTTCCACGCCGCTGGAAAGGCCGGAAACGCGCAGGTGAGAGGCGGTTTCCATCGGGGCGACATGACTCCGGCCTGCGGAGAGTTCCCCGAACCCCTAAAATAGAACGCGTGAACGATTTGCCGCCGGACCTGCCACGCCTCCGCACCTTGGAGACCTGGCTGCACATGACGCTCGCGCGCGTCCGGGGACGGATCGCCGAAGTGGAGCGGCAACAGACCGTGGCGGCGCAGACGGCGCCGCCGCCACGCCGGGCGCAATGGCTGCTCCAGACCGACGTTGGAGCCAGCAGCCGGCCCGTAGCACTGCACGTGGGCAACTGCTCGGCTGCTGGACGTCGAGCCCGCCCGCTCACCCGGGAGCAGGCGCTGCACGCCATAGCGGAGGGCCTGGAGGCGTGCGTGCTCTGCCGCCCAGATACGGAGTTGGGCCTGGTGTGAGGCCGAGTCGGGCCAGACCAGGGAGGGTTGAGCCCCTCTCGGATGCGCCAGGAAGCTCTGTACGGCCGCCTGGCGCGCTTTCCGGGGCGTGTTGGGGAGTTGGGCGAGTTGGGCCCGTAGGGGCTTTGAGCGCCCACCTGGGGGCGTTCCTGGGGTCATGAAGCTGAATCTCCTAGGTGCCCGCCCGTACGCGCGCCCTCGCGCGCCCGCGCCCGCGCGTCCTGTGGTTGCTGTCGAACCGTGTCGGTAGACAGTCACCCCCACAGGGAGATCCGTCTGTTCATGAGGGCATGGTTGTGCGCGTAGCGCATGACCATGACCGGGGGGATGGTCCAGCGCATCCGAGGCGCTGGCGCGGGGTCCGGGGCCGGCGTTAGGCCCCGGGGGAACAGAAGGTGGGCGTAGCCCTCCAATTCTGTATGGCTCGGCTTCTCTGTGGCTCGGCTTCTCTGTGGCTCACCTATTTCTATGGCTCACCTGTGTATATATCCGGGTCCAAATCTGGGCTGGCCCCCAGCCCAAATCTGGCCCTGGCCCCCAGCCCAAATCTGGGCTGGCCCCCAGCCCAAATCTGGGCTGGCCCCCAGCCCAAATCTGGGCTGGGGGGGGTGGCCGAGGGGGGAAGGCGACGCAAAAAGACCCCGGCCCAGATCTGGGCCGGGGTCTGACCTGCAACTATGTGCCGAACGGAGCTAGGTGTCCTTGGGCTCTCGGAAGCGGGTCACGTACTCGTTTGACGTCCGCGAACCGTCGTCCTTGTACCGTGGCCGGACCTCCATGGCGCGGGCCGCAATCAGATCTGCGAGCGCTCGCTTCACCGTGTTCCGGCTGACTCCCATCTCTTCTGCGATGGTGTCGAGTTTGGGGAATGTCTGGTCAAAGCCCCCGTACTGAGCCCGGAGAAAATCGAACAGCCAAACCGACTTCCGGCACTTCTTGATCACCCACAGTGGGGTCTGGCTGAACTTCTCGGTGGGGCCCTCGTGCCGGAGTTGGCCCGAGAACTCATCTTCCGCCATGGCGGTATGCCTCTCCGCCCTGTCGCTCCCACCTAGGTGACCCGCGGTGCGGGCCGGTATGGTGGAGCACAGAGCTAATCCCAGCGAGCGGCCCCACCGGCGTCCAAACCACGGGGCCGTTTCGCCTTTTTAGAACAAGTCTTGTGTCGGCGATCGTACAGCGGCTGTTACTGGGTGTGGTGACGTGACGTCACTCGCCAGCGGGTGCACCTGTGGCTGCGGGGACGGGCCACCGAGCCGACGGCCCGCGGGGTACTGGATACCCGAGTGCGAACAGGTCACCGGACATGCGCACGTCCTGGACCTCCACCGTCCGCGGCGCCCCGCGGCCGCGGCCGGACAGGTACGCGATACGGAGCACTCGCAGCAGCGCCGCGCCGGTGCGCGGCATGCCGAGCAGTGTCGCTTCCTCGGGGGTCGGCATGCGAGCGGAGGCGACCTCCCGCCACGTCAACGGCCGGCCGGCCCATTGCTCCACCCTGTCCACCAGCCCGCCGGGGCCCGTGTCGTTGGAGGCCGTCTGCGGAACCTCGTCGACGATCCAGGGGGCTAGCCAGGAATCGGCGAGCTGCCGGTGCTCGGCTCGGTCCGGGTCCCCCACGATCCGCCGGCGGATGGTCTGGGGCGACTCCGGCGCCACGCCTAGGATTTCGGCGACGTCGACAGGGACCGGCGCGGTGTCGACCTGCGGGGAGGAGCCCTCCCAGGGGAGTGGGCGCCATCCCTGAGACTCTGGGCCGGAGTAGTAGCCCAGGTCATCGCGTTCTACGGACCTATGACGCACCGTCAGCCGCGTGCGGCTCGGATGGAGTCGGACGTACCAGCCGGCGCGTCCCCGGCTTTCAATCAACCCCTCTCGACTGAGTTCGGCAAGGGCTTTTCGAACAGTGATGTCGCTGACCCCTTCACCTGCGGCAATGTCTTTCATGTAGGGCAGGGCTGCACCGGGCGCCAGCGTGCCGCGTGTGATGCGCTCTCGCAGGTCATGGGCGATTTTCCTGTACTTAGCGCCCATCGGCGTCTCCCATCCTTCACCCCGTCATGTCTTGTCTAGCGTATACGTCAGCCTTGAAAGTGTCATCGCTGACGTATACGTTATCTCTTGGCAGCTACGAGAACAGCCCCCGGCTGGCACCAGGGGCTGTCCTGCGCCGGTGCTGACACACCAGCGCGTTGCCGACCATCCGGACTAGCGAGCGGAGAGGCCGACATGACGAGGATCGCATTTCAACTGCGGCGGTGGCGCAGGCGCCGCCGCTCCGCGGCCGCGGTGAGCACGCGGACGCCGCTGCCGATGCCCGGCCGGGAAACGGCCGTGCCGGACGCGTCTTTCCAGGCGTGGCTGGGTGAACTCGGCGTACAAGGGCGGCTGCACAGCCGGATTGACGGTGTCCGGTGACCGCCGAGCAGCCCGAGTTGGAGAGCTCGGAGAAGCACGAGGCCAAGGTCACCCAGGTGATCCCGGGGACGTCCTGGCCGGTCCGCCCCGGGGCACCCGGTGACGAGGAACCTGCCCCCGGTCCCCGCCTGGCAGCCTCGTCGTCCCCGCCCATGCCCGCTGCTGGTGGTGCCGGCGGGGGAGCAGGTGACGGTGGCGGCTGGTGGAGCCTGGTGGCCGCCCCGACGCCTCCGCCGCCCGGTGGCGGAGCGACGGGTGCGTGGCCGTGGGGAGCGCCGGGGCCGGCCCCGGCGGCGCCGTTGGAGGTCCGGGTGACGGTCGACCTGGTCAAGCCCGACGCGGAGCCGGAGTTGACCTGGTTTCAGCGCGTCCGGGCGTGGTGGGCCGAGCGCGTCACCCCGCACGGCGCCGTGATCGCGCTCGCTGCGTCCGTCGTCCCGATCCCGATCGTCGGGTACGGGGTGGGCCCGATCTGGGGTTCGTTCCTTTGGACTTGCCGCATCCACACGCATCCGGTCGTGGCGTACATCGTGGGGTTCGGCGCGCTGGCCCTGGCGTGGCGGCGCCTCGTCCGCGGCGGTGGAACGCCCGTGATCACCTCTCGGCGCGCCAGCCCTGGCGGCGCGTTCGCCCTCTTCCTGGTCTCCACCAGCGTCATCGGCGTCATCTACGGCGCGGTTCGCCCGCTGGACATCGTGACCCTGTTGACGGGAGTGCCCGCGTGAACGTCACCCTTACTGTCTGCGGGGCGGCCCTGTCCCTTACCGTCGTCGCCCTGTCCGTCCGTAGCTGGTGGCGCGGTAACCGCGCCTGGAAGCCGGTACTGCCGTTCGTCGGCGGGATCCTGATCGGCGCCAGCCTGTTGCTCTGCGCCGGCGGCCTACTCGGTTGGGTGGCGGTCAAGGCTGTCGACGCCAACTCTGCGGCCGGCGACTGGGCGATCCGGCGGGCGACCGGCCATAGCGGCGGAGCACTCAGCCACGGGGGCATGGGCACGCTCACCACCGCTGGCGCCTGCGTCCTCGTCGTCGCGGTCGCCGTCGCCGTCGTCGTCTACAAGGCGGCAGGCAAGAAGGTCAAGGCCAAGCTGGGCGGCGGCGTTTACGTGGGGGTCACGCTGTGCGCGACCGCTGGGGTGGCCCAGATGATGCAGTGGCTTCCCAACGCCTACAACTCCGCCGGTCAGAGCGTCGTCAACCTGCTGAACGGCGGCGCCCTGTGAGCACCGAATACACCGAGCACGAGGCCGAGCACGAGAACGTGCAGCTACTGCCGTGGCTGCGCCAGCAGGCCACTGACACCGCAGCGGTTCTGACCCGGGGCATGCGGTGGGCCGTCGGCCTGGTGGCGCGGCTGGGGGAGGGGAGCGTGCAGCTCGGCCCCCGATTGGCCGCCCATCTCGCGGCCTGGGTCCGCCGCGGGCATCGCGCAGACCTTTCCGGCGTCTCCGCCTATCTCGGCAATGGCCTGCGCGTTGTGGCTCTCGTCGCAGCCGCGTACGGGGCGTGGCGGCTGGCTGATCGTCACCACTGGGTGATGGCTCCGGCCGCCGGCGGCTGGCTGCTGGCCGCCTACCAATGCCACCGCGCCAACGGGCAATGGCCGGCGCTCCCCGGGCGGCGTGCCGAGCAGCCCGACGAGGGTGCGGCCGAACTCCCTCCCGAACTCCCCGCCGAACCCCCGGTCGTCGCGCTGGTGCGGGCCCAGATCGGGGAGGACGAGGGGGTCCACCTCTCGGAGCTCTACCCGGCCATGCGGGAGCACCTGGAGGGGTGCGCCGACGCCCCCGACGAGCAGTTGCGCCAGATGCTGACGGACCACCACCTCACAGTGGCCCGCACGGTGCGCTCCCGGGGGGTCGCCGGGCGGTCCGGGATCCGCCGCTCTGCCCTCCCTCCCCTCCCCTCTCCCAAGACCTCTCTCCGCAAGGCATCTCCGGCGCTCTCCATCGATGGAGACGCAGGTCAGAGCGCGCCCATGGAGAGCGATGGAGAGGGGTGGGAGAGGGGCGGAGAGGGTGGAGAGCATGTCTACCGGCAGGACCCCGACAACCCCCACCGCTGGCGCGTCACCCGCTCCGGCGACTGAGAGAGGACACACGCGATGGGCTACCGCTACGAGTGTCAGGCATGCGGCGGTGTGACCAAAACGGAGACGGAGGCGGAAGCGGAAGCGGTCCGGGACCTCCACCGCGCGGTGGAGCACGGGGGGTTGGCGCCGATGGCGGGAGACCTCGTGCGGCCCAGCCGGATCCCGATACCGCAGGGACCCGCGCCGGTCTCCACCGGCCGCGCGCTGCTGCTGCTCGGGCTGCTGGTAGCCGCGCTCCTGATTGCCCGTCTGCTGAGTCACTGACGCGTGCCTGTCCGTCCCCTCCCAGGTCACCGGGTCGGGGCGGGCAGGGGGGACGTCAGCGACCCCAACCCATCCAGGACGAGAGCGAGAGGCAGACATGAGCCTGATTCCGCGTAGGTGCGAGAAGTGCGGCGAACGCCGACGCGACGTCGCCCGCCAGCTCGACCCGTATACGACTGCCCTGGAGCCGGAGAGCGACGACCACGACGTCGTGCAGCTCTGCGAGCCGTGTGCCATCGAGAGGTTCGAGGAGAGCTGACGCGGCGGTTGCCTGTCCGCCCCGAGCCTTCCGCGGCCGGGGCGGGCGGGGAGCCGCCAGCAGAGGGCGCTCCGCACACAAGAAACCCCCGGAACCGGTCGTCATCCGACCAAGAACAGCGACCGGCCCGGGGCCCATCCCGAAGGACAGGTGTTCATCATGGCATTGCGCCGTGACATGCCGACACGTGACCCCGGCCGGCCCGGTGAGCGGCCGGAGGACGTCACCACCTACGACGCGGAGCGGGGCGGCTGGCACCGCTCCCCCGCCGAGCAGAAGCCGCTCCCCGGCGCCCCTAACGGGACCGTCGGCCGCCTCCGGAAGGGGGCGCGGTCGTGATGATCTGCTGCGGAAAGCCGATGCGTCAGGAAGGGCGCATCTGGGTCTGCGACGAGTGCTACGGCTCGTACGACCCGGGCTTCGCGCCCGGGGCCGCCGGTCTGCGCATGGTCCCGACCCCCCGCCGCTCCGCGGAGCGCTGGCTGCTCACCCACTGGTCCGGTGCCGCCCTGGCCCGGGTCGGACGGGCGGCCGACGTCCCCGCCATCGCGCAGGCCCTGGCACCGCTGACCGACTGGACCGCGCCGGCCGAGCAGTTGCTCGCGACGTCCGGTCTGGCTGGCCGTGTGGCCCGCGCGCTGTCCACCACGCCCGGCGTGATGGTTACCAGTCGGCCGGGGGTGACGGCATGACGAACTGTGAGAGCTGCGGAGAGGCCAACTGGCCCGGGGCGTGCACCCGGTGCGGCGCGAAGGTGGAGGACGACGAATGACCACCGCCGAGCAGTGCGCGGAGGACTACCGCCGCGCCGCGCCCTCCCGCACGGAGGGGGCGGACGGGGACCAGGTCGCCCGCGCCGGCGCCGCCGAGTCCGCAGAGACGGAAAGGGGGCGCGACCGTGGATGACTTCACCCTCCAGTGCCGGATCCGGGACGCGGCCGCCTACCGCATGACGGACGGTCAGCAACAGGCCGCGCTCTACCTGTTCCGGGACCTGCTGGCGGCGGCCGGCGACTACGGCGTCACTCTTGAGCACTTCGACGCGACCGGCGCCGATCTCGCGCTTGTCGTCGTGGGGGTGATTCGAGCCCGGAGCTTCTGACCACCCACCCGGCGGGGTGTGCGGCTGACGTTGCTCATACCGTGCACCCCGCCCGCTGATTCCGGCGCTCCCGCGCTACCGCACCACCTGATTGGAAGTGAGACCACGTGGCAGTCGAGATGACCGCCCAGGAACTGGCCCTACTCGAAAAGCGAGTTAAGGCGAACGAGAGGATCATCACGGCGGGCACGTGGGTGATCGCGGGCGGGATGATCCTGTTTTCCATGCTCACGGCCACACCGTTCGTGGCAGCGCACACGCCCGCGGGCTGGGAGAAGAGCGCGCCGGTGCTCCCCATCGTGGTGGACGTCGCCTTCATCATCTCCCTGCGGACGGACGCGTTGTTGGCCGGCATCGGAGCCAGCGGTGGGGCCTGGCCGTGGGCCCTGCGCATCGCATGCGGAGCGGCGTCCGTCTTCTTGAACATCTGGGGCTCCGTCGAAGCGGCGGACCCCACGGGCGTGGCAGTCCACCTGATCGCGCCCGCGATGCTGATCCTTGCGGCGGAGGCCGGCCCCGCCTACCGGCGCCGCATGGCCCGCCGGTTGGATGCGGCCCGGTCACAGCGGCGGGCCACTAAGGAGCGAGAAGAACGGGACCGTCGTACGGAAGCGAATCGCCTGCGGATTCAACGTCAGCAGGATGAAGACCGGCGGCGCGCTCGGCAGCAGGAAGACGAGGACCGGCGGGCGCGGCGGGAGGACGAGCGCCTGCGCGAGCAGCGGGAGCACGAACTGGAGTTGGCGCGGTTGGCGCGGACCGGTCCCGGGCTGGCGCCTGCCCCGTCGGTACCCGCGCCCCAACGGCCGGCACCCACGCCCGATGTGGACGCAGTGCAGCGACACCAGGCGCAGCAGGCCGCGCTCCGTGCCGCCCTGGAGCGGCCGGCGGCGGAGCCGATTCGCGGTCAGGACAGCCCTGGACTGCCAGTGCAGCCGCAGCCGCAGCCGGTCCTGGCGGGCGCATCAACTGCTGATCCGCGGTCCGCGGCGCACGCCGCGGAGCAGACCGCCGCCCCCCGGGTCACGATGCGGGTAGACGAGGCCGAGCCCGTCGGCGCGGACGACCAACAGCCCCAGCCCCAACGGCGCGACAGCGAGGACGAGGTCACGCCGGAGCCTGCCCCCGCCGACGGCGGCCAGCAGGACGCGGCGGCCCGGCCGATGACGGAGGGTGAGGCCAAGGAACTCCCGGACGCAGTCAAGGTGGAGCGCGCCCGGTATGGCTGGCGTCAGGGATGGAGCAAGCGCCAGATCGGCCGGCACTCCGGCTACAGCCACGTCACCGCCGGCAAGCTGGTCGATCAGTTCGAGGCCGGCACGAAGTAAGTGAGTGTTTTTGAACTCTGGCCGTGAGGTGTGTATGGCTGGATGATCTGGCTCGTGGCGGCTGACGGGACGGCTCGGCGGTACTGTCGTGAGT
>NZ_JBIVXW010000112.1:0-18528 GCF_044769405.1 Streptomyces sp. NPDC090442 | reverse complement strand
AACTTCGCCAGGAAGCAATAGCCGATGCAACCTCCACCAGCGGCCTTGCACCCACCCTCAGCCGGAAACGGACATCACCTCACGAACCACCCACTCAGAGAGGCCCAACGCCGCGCCATGCTCCACCGCCGCACACTCCTTGGATTCGCGCCTGCCGCCCTCGCGGCAATCGCTCAGCAGTGGGCCACTCTTGACCCCGTCCTCGCCGCCTCCGCCACCCAAGGCCGCTCTGTCGCACCGGAGTTCATCACCTGGCTGGAGACCAGCGTCCAAGACCTCGCCAGTATGGCCACGGCCGACCGCCAGCACACCGCCCAACTCCTCGACAGCTACTACGACACCGTCATCGGCCTGTTGGAGAACGCCCGCCACGACGCGGCGACTGATACCCGCCTGCACCTATTGGCCTCCTCCCTGGCCCAGACCATCGGCTGGCACCGCTTCGACCACGAACACCACACGGCCGCCGGCCACTACTGGAACGCCGCCCTCCACGCCGCTCACCAGGCCGGCGACACCGATCGCGGCGCAGGCGCATTAGCTGATCTCGCCTATCAGAGCCTCTGGTTGGGCCAGGCCGCACCCGCCATCGACGTCCTCGACCATGCCCTGAACCGCACCCAAAACTCCACCGCCCGCTCCCTACTCCACCTCCGCAAAGCCCGCGCCCTGGCCACGAACGGCGAACCCCGCGCCTGCCGCCGAGCCCTAGCAGCCGCCGAGCACGCCCTCGACACCGCCACCACCACACCCCCCGTATGGTGCTCCTGGTACAACCACGCCGTTATGCGGTCTGTCAACCTGTTCCAGCGCGGGAGTGTCTCAAGACGTCCCTACTGCCTGGCCGCGTAACGCGGTCGTGGGCCAGGCAGCAACGGGCCGGTTGTCAGGGGCGGGTGGCGACGATGGCCTCGGTGCGTACGACTTCGTCGAAGACGCCATCGGGGTTGAACTCGGTGAGGGCCTGGCGCAGGTCGCGTTCGAACGCGTCCTTGTCGTCGCCGAGTTGGGCGGAGCTGGAGTAGCTGTAGGAGAACTGAAGGCCGATGACCTCGTCCAGTGTGCGGGTGACGGTCCGGTCCCAGCGGGCGGTTTCAACGTTGGAGAATGGGGAGCGGGCCACCACGTCCTGGTGGCGTTCCCTGGGGTGGGCGTAGGTCCCCGACCCGGCCCGTCGCTCGGGCCCGAGGTAGCGGGTGCGGACGTCGGCAATGACCTGGAGCCAGGGGGCGGGCTCAAGATCGCCGGGGGCCCCGCCGGAGGCGAGGACGACGGCCCCGTTCGGCTCGACGAGCTGGTCGAGGTCGCGAAGGGTCTGGTCACGGTCCATCCAATGGAAGGCCGCCCCCATCACGGTCAGCAACACCGGTTCCAGGCCCATGCCGGGCAGGGTGGTGGAGTCGCCTTGGCGCCAGTCGATGTTGGTGATGTCCTGCTCGGCGGCGAGTTTGCGGCCCTCGTCGAGCATGCCGGGCTCGGGGTCGACGGCGGTGACGTGGCCGACGAGCTTGGCGAGGGGGAGCGCGAGCACGCCGGTGCCGGTGCCCAGGTCAAGAACGCGCTGAGTGCCGTCCAGGGCGAAGCGTGCGGCCAGCATGTCGTAGAAAGCCTGGTCGTAGCCGGGTCGGTAGCGGGCGTAGTAGGGGGCGGTGGAGGCGAACAGCTCGTCGGGCGTGTAGGTCATCTCGTCAGTCTTTCGCGTTCAGTTGGCCGTGTGCGGTGTCATTCCGGAGAACGAGCCGGGTCCCGCGTTGAGGTGCTGCCACCAGGTGCGCAGGAGCGCGGCTCCGGCGCCTTCGTGAGCAATGGAGCCGTCCGGGTTGCGGTCGGGGCGGCCGAGCAACTGCTGCTCGATGTCGGTCAGGTCCCCGCGTTCCAGCAGCTGGGGGGCGGGGTCATCGACGGCAGCGAGCCAGCGGTAGCCGTACTGCATCATCACCGCCAGCCGGGGGTGGCCGGAGGTGTTCAGGCCGCCCGCGTGCCAGGTGCGGTTCTCGAACAGCAGCGCGTCATGGGGCCCCAGGTCGGGAGTGATCGCCGTGGGCGGGTCGATGGCTCCGGCCGGGACGGCGACCGGTCCTGTCTCGCTGTGGCTGCCCGGGACGACCATGGTGACGCCGGCGTCGGGGGTGAGGTCGCTGAGGAAGTAGGCGGCCTTGATCGACAGGCGCGGGACAACCTCGGTGCCGAGGTCGCGGTTGGTGGAGCTCATGTCGCGGTGCCAGCCGTGCCGCTCGGGGACGCGGATGGTGCGCGTGCCGCCGGGCGGGATGGACGGCATGTAGATCAGGTTGCTGGACATCAGGTGCAGGTTCGCGCTCAGCAGCGCGACGAGGGTAGACAGCACCTTCGGGTTGGTGACCAGCGGCAGGAAGGTGTCGTCCATGGCGACGATGCCGCGGAAGCCGTCCTTGCCGTCGACGCTGCGGTCCCTTCCGAGGGTGCGGTCGCTGGCCAGCAGCCGCATCGCCGCTGCGGCGGCCTGCTCGCGCCACTCCGGCGTGATCACGTCGCGCAGCACGACGAAGCCGTCACGTTCGAAGGCGTCCAGGACCTTCGGGTCGGGCGGGGACGCCGTATCGAGGGTCGTCATCCGCTGTGCTCCTTGATCATGAGGGCGGCTCGGGCGGAGAGGGCGGCGGCCGAGAGGCCGCAGTGCTCCAGCAGGCCCTCGGGGGTGGTGGGGCGGCTGGGCTCCCGATAGCCGACGACGTGGAACCGGCTGGTCTCGCCGCGGGCGGCCAGCAGCGCGCGGACGGGAGCGGGATGGGTGGGGACGGCCATCAGGACGGGGGTGTCGGTGCCGAACAGGCGGGTGAAGGTCCTCTCATCAAAAGCGTAGGGCCAGTGCGGGGCCGGACCGAGGACCGCGAGGTCGTTGACGTGCAGATAGCGGATCTTGATCTCGGGATGCGACCGGCGTAGCAGCGTGGCGGCGGTGGTCAGCTCGCGGGCCGGGATGTCCCCGGCCGAGGCGAGGACGAGGTGCGGGCGGCCGTGGTGGCTCAGGTGGGGCCAGATGGCGGCGCCGTCGGTGAGCTCGTCGCGGAACGGGTCCGGCGGGAAGGCGGGGCCGGGGTGCTTGTCGGTGATCAGGAAGTTGACGCGGTCGTGCCCGGCGAGCATCACCGCGAGGACCGCGGCGGCCCTCGTGGCGTCCGCGGGGGTGTAGACGTGTACGAAGCCGTCCTCGGTCTCCAGCATCGAGGAGACCAGTCCGGGGTTCTGATGGGTGTAGGTGTTGCGCCAGCCCAGCGAGGTGATCAGGTAGTTGACCGACGGCAGCCCGCCCTGCCCGGTGAGATAGCGCAGCCGCCGGTGCTTGAGGTGTTGGACCAACAGGCTGGTGTTGACCGGGGCGAAGGCTTCGTAGGTGGCGAGCAGTGCGTCCCGGCCGGTCTCGGTGTAGCCCTGCAGCCAGCCGTGACAGATCTCCTCATTCAGGATCTCGGTCGCCCAGGACGGCAGCGCATCGTCCGTCGTCACCGCCAGCCGGTTGGAGGCGAGCTCGTCCGGACTGAACAGGCGAAACGCCCCGTTGGCCGCGCGTTCGCGGACGACCGCGGACACGTCGGGCCAGGACTGGAGCCGCCGGGAGGCGAGCGGGGCCGACGGCCGTGTCGCCCCCGGTTCGGCGGTGGGACCGGGCAGGGCCTGGCGGACCAGGTCGGTCGGCCGCCCTTGGGTGGTGAACAGCTCAGCGGGCCGGTAGGAGGCGAGCCAGGCCGCCAGCGCGGCGAACTCCACGTCGTTGTGGCGGGGACTCTTCAGCGGGGTCTTGTGGACGGCCGGGGTGCCCGCGATCTGCCGGTCGGCCACCCGTTCGGGCCCGGTGTGGCCCTTGGGCATGGTCAGCACGATCATCGGCTGCCGGGCGGGCTCGCCGAGCGGCCGCTGCCGGGTGAGGGCGTCGGCCAGCAGCTGGCGGAAGCCGGGCAGGTCGGCGCCGTCGTGGATCAGTGGCTCGTAGCCGAGGCCGGTGAAATATGCGCGTACGTCGTCCTGATTCATGCCGGCCAGCAGGGAGGGGCCGCCCATCTTCAGTCCATTGGCCAGCACCACCGGCAACACCGCCCCGTGCTCTCCGCTGCCGTGAAGGGCTCGGCGGGCGAGCCAGGCCGCCGCGGTCGCCCCGGTCTCCAGCTCGCCGTCCCCGATCAGCGGGACGACCAGGCGGTGCGGGGCGTCCAGCGCCATGCCCTGGGCGATGGCGAGGGCGGGGCCGAGCTGTCCGCCGGTGTGCCGGACGCCGGGGATGAGCGGGGTGATCTCCCCGCCGAACCGCTCCGGGTGCGGGAAGCCGGTGATCAGGGCCCGCAGTTCGGGCATCGACCAGCCCGGCCCGTTCCCGGTCAGGTGCAGGCTGCCATTGAGGTAGGCGTGGGCGAGCGCTGAGGGTCCGGCGTGCCCGGCGCCGTGCAGCACCAGCAGTTCGGACCCGGCCGGCCGCCAGGCGGTCAGCGGCCCGAGGTGGGCGAGCATGTAGTTGACCGGCGGGCAGACGCCCCAGTGCCCGCGGGGAGTCTCCTTGACGTCCGCGGGCCTCAGCGGGCGAGCGAGGCGAGCGTTGTCGGTGAGGTAGAGCTGGGCGGCGGACAGGTGGTTCAACGCCCGCCAGCAGGCGTCGATGGCCTGGTCGGGCACGACCTGGGCAGCCTGCCGTGCCGCGTGGCTCCAGTCGGGGAAGCCAGGCGGGGCCGGGTCTGCGACGCGTTCGGTGGTCAGGGCCATGGGTCAGCTCCGGGTGCGGGTGGCGACCGCGTCGATGACGGCGGTGATGCGGGCGGTGCGGATGTCGGCGGTGGCGGATTCGGTGATCAGGTGGAGCATCTGGGCCTGCTCGTGGGCAGGCAGTACCGACCAGTCCAGTCCTTCCTTCTCCAGGGCGGCTGCCAGGTCGTCGGGGACGCCACGGGTGGACTTCTCGCGTACGGGCTGAAGCGTGAGCGGAACGCCCGGCCCTTCGATTGCGTCGGTCGCGGCGGTTTCGTGGGGGACGGCGGCCTGGCCGTGCACGGAGACGGCGACCGCGGTGCGGGCCGTGCCGTCGGGGAAGGTCACCCGCAGCCGTTTGCCGCGCAGCCCGGCCGGTCCGGCGCAGGGCAGAAGCAGCATGCCGCGTGTCCCGGTGCCGGCCGGGCGGGCGAGCACGTGCAGCGTCTCGGCCCCGGTGGGCAGCGGCAGCAGAGTGCGATGATCCCGGGCCGGTGCGGTGTGGGCGGCCGGCGGGGGCTGGGTGATGGCGATGATGCCGCCTTCACCGCCGGTGGCACGACGGGTGGCCTTGTGCGTGAACAGGCAGCGGTCCACCGCGGCGAGCAACTGGTCGGTGAAGTGGTGCTTCCAGCCGCCGGCGCCGCGGTCGGCCGGGAGGTGCTCGGCGGCGGCGAAGGCCAGTGCGAAGGAGACGCGCACCGGCAGCTCGTCGGCGAGCCGGTCCCGTAGTTGGGTGACGGCCCGGTGGAAGCCGGTCGCGTCGTCCAAGGCGGCGGCGATGATGACCTCATCACCGCCGAAGGTGGCCGCGCATCCGGACTCCCAGGGCTGGGTATGGAACCAGGTGCGGGTGACGGCGCCGAGGCGGGCCATCACCTTGTTTCCGGCCAGGTGCCCGTAGCAGCCGGGGTCGGTGGCGTTGGCCTGCTCGACGTGGCCCTTGAGCCCGTCGACGTCGCCGATCGCCAGTCCCACCAGTCCCCCACTGGTCAGAGCGGACGCCAGCGCGCGGGGGATGTGGCTGTGGAAGTCGGGGAAGGCGACCAGGCCGGTCACCGCGTCCTCGCGGCTGCCGGCGCACCACTCGCGCAGCGGCAGCTGCGCGGGGTCGAACAGCGGCACCGAGCTGACGAGCGGGTCGTGGGCGGGCGCCTTCGGGCAGTGCTTGCCGTTCGGGTCCATCAGCGGGAAGCCTCCGAGGTCGTCGCCGGGGACGGTGCGGGCCCGGCAGGCAGCAGCAGGGGAAGGGTGGTGAGTGTGTGGAGGCGAACGGTGCGGGCGGCCGGAAGCGGGATACCAGCCATGCGGCGGTCCAGCCAGGCGGTGTGCCAGCCCGCCGCGGCGGCTCCGGCGACATCCGCCCGGGGCGAGTCCCCGACGTGCAGGAGACGGTCCGGGCCGAGCCCGGAGGCGTGTTCGACGGCGGCGAAGGCTTCGCGTTCGGGCTTGACCGCGCCGGTCTCGGCCGAATAGATCACCTGATCCAGCAGGTTGCGGAATGCCTGCGGGGGCTCGGCCGGGATGGAGGATCCGAGGCTGTTGGTCAGGGCGAACAGCGCGAAGCCCCGCTCGCGCAGCGCGGTCAGTGCCGGCTGGGCATCCGGGAACAGCTCCGGCTCGGCGGCCCGTTGCCGGGCCCGTTCCAGCACGTGGGTGAGCGGGCCGATCAGGGCAGGGCGGCGGAAGGCGGCTGCCAGGTCGCGGGCGAGGTCCTCGGGGGTGATCCGGCGGCGTTTCGCCCCCTGTTCCATCACCGCGCGGGCCTCTTCCAACGAGATGCCCAGCAGCTGGGCGACCTGCCCGGTGGTCGGCTCGGCCTCGGGACGCACCAGGGTGCCGCCCAGGTCGAAGCAGATGCCACGTACCCCCTCCCAGAGGGTGCGGCGCAACCGGTGCTGGGTGGTCACGAGCTCACCTCCCACGCCGCCGCTTTCTCAGGCAGTGTCGGGGCCTCGACGAGGCCCGGGACAGTGCGGATGGGCAGCATCCCGTGCTCGACGTGGACGGGGGCGGGGTAGATCTGCTGCCGCAGCGGCTCCAGGGTCAGATGCCACTCGACGGCCGGGATCTTGTCGCGGCAGCAGGCGCCGGCCAGAGCGAGAGCGGCGGGCAGCCGGCCACCGTGCGGGAAGGTCGCCATGCCCAGGTCCGCGGCGAGCTCGGTGGTGTGCAGCGAGCGGGCGAGCCCGCCCGACCAGCCCGGATCGACCTGCCAGACATCCACCGCCTCGCCGGTCAGCAGCCGGGTCTGCTCGGACTCGTCGACGGCGTGTTCGCCCGCCGCCAGGGGGACTCCGGTTCCGGCCGCCCGCAGCCGGTGCCAGCCGAAGGAGCCGGGCGGCAGGAGTTCCTCGGCGAAGGTCACCTGAAGATCGGCCAGGACGGGCAGCAACTGCATCGCCTCGTCCAGGCGGCAGCGGCCCAGGGCGTCGACCATGAACCGGCCATCACCCGCCGCTTCCCGTAATCGTCCGAGCGTCTTCGCGACCGCCCTCGGTCCGGCGAGGATCAGCGGTTTGGGCAGCGGCCACTTCTGCCCCCAGAACCCCGCTGCGGTAATCCAGGCCGCCGCCTCCGGGGCCGAAGGGTGGGCCGGGTCGAGGCCGAGTGCCGAGGCGTAGGCGGGGACCTTGGGCCGGATGGTGCCGCCCAGCAGGCCGGTCACGTTCAGCCCGGTGGCACGGGAGGCCAGGTCCCAGCAGGCCAGTTCGACCGCGGAGGCGGCCTGCCGGGCGTGTGCGCCGGTGCGGTGCCGCCCGGTCTTCTTGCGGTAGGCCAGGCGGCGGGGTGCGGCGGCATCGTGCCCGATCAGCCCGGCGGCCAGATCGTCGGCGATGATCTGCGTGACCGTCTCGGCGACCGGGGCATGCCAGCCGGAGACTCCATCGCCGACCAGCTCGATGGCGAACCGGGTGCGGTGCTCGGCCCAGGCTGGGCCTGCCGGCGGCTCACCTGCCGCGGCGGCAACCGGTTCGGGCAGTTCGGACGGCAGCCCGGCGGGCTGCGGGGGCAGCTGCCAGGCGCGGACGGCGCGGACCACGGTCTTCGTGGCCACCCCGGCCTGGGCGGGTGTGCGAACCGTGAGGGCCGTCATCAGACCTTCGCCCCCGTCAGTTCCTCACCGGCGAAGGTGAAGCACCACGGGCTGCGGTAGTTCTGCCACCACTGCGGACGCAAGCCCGTGGGGACGAAGAGCTCCTCCAAATGCCGGCGCATGGTCAGGTGCCACTCGACCGTGTCCGAGCCCGGCGTGCGGTAGACGTCCATAAACGCGTTGTGGGCCTGGTAGGTCTGGAACCGGGGGAAGGCGGTGGTGACCGCCACGAAGTCCTTCAGGTGCTCGATCGCGTCCTCGATCGGGTCCAGGCCGACGATGTAGGTGAAGTCGGTGGTGATACCGCGCTGCTTCGCCCGGCCCAGAGCGGCGGTCATCTCGGCGGGGGTGAGCTTGGCCTTGGACTCCTTGAGGATCTGCCGCCGCTCGGTGAAGCACTCGGCGGTCAGCGTCAGGTGGAACGGGCCCAGTTCGGCGGCGGCGTCCATGCCCTCGTCGCTGCTCAGCACCGAGGACAGGAAGTGCAGGATGCCGCCGCAGCCGTTCGCACCCATCGCCGCGCGGACCTCGGCGAGATGGTCCAGCGCGAGGTGCTCGTAGAGGAAGCAGCCGGTGCACACCGTCACCGTCTCCACCGCCGACAGGTCCTCCATGCCGGAGTTCGCCGCGAGAGCGCCGAGGTAGCCGGGCAGGTCCAGGGCCTTGATCTTCGGGTCGGAGGCGTCTTCGAGGGTGTTGGGGCAGAACACGCAACCGGTGCACTGACTGCGGGCGTTGGAGTTGAGGGTGAGCATCTTCGTGCCGTTGCGCCAGTAGCCCAGCACCGCGTCGTCGTCCTCGATGCCGTCGACCTCGCCGACCTTCTCGCCGTTCAGCCGCAGCTCGTACTCGTCCAGCTCGAACGGGGAGTCCTCACGGCCAAGGGAGAGGATCAGGAACAGCGGGGTGTCGGGACGGGAGTCCAGCCGCAGCCGAAAGCGCATGCGCGGCTTGGTCAGCGGGGACCGGGCGCCGGAGGCGTTCAGCGCGATCAGCAGCACGTCCTCGGGGTTGATGTTCCACTCGCGGGCCACCTGGTCAAGGTGGCGGACCGATTCGAGCATCAGCTGTCCTCTTTCTCGTGGTGGGAGGTGCCGGTCGTCGACGGCGCTGTAGCCGCCGTCTGACGCGGGTGCCGTGAGGGGTGGATCAGGCCGCAACGGGAGCCAGGGGAAGACGGATGACGATCCGCTTGCCGCCCGTGGCGGTCTCCGGGAGGACCTCGGCTCTGCCGTGGACTTCGTTCACCAGGGCGTCGACCAGGAACAGGCCGCGGCCACCGAGGTCGTGGGCGGCGGGCAGCGGCTTCGGCTTGAGCGGGTGGGCATCCGCGACGGCCAGCACCAGCGCGGCCTGCTCCTCGACAGCGAGGGTGACCGTGGCGGTGGGCGAGAGCACGGCCGCGTGCCGCACCACGTTCGTCACCAGCTCACTGATGATCAGGCAGGCGGTGCCCACGACCTCCTTAGACATGCCCCAGTCGGCAAGGACCTTGGCCGTCTCGCGGCGGGCCAGCGGGACGTACTCGGCCTCGGAGATCACCTGGAAGTCATGGCGCATCACAGTGCTGGACATCGCGGGACTCACCCTCTCTCCGAGCGGCAGCCGCCCGGACCGTGACCGAAGGTAAGAGCCCCAGCACGCAGAGGTGTTCACGACGGTGAACCCGCGCTCCCCGAGCCTGGATCAGGTCGTTCGGTGAATGCCTGCTCGGGTGCGGGGAGTTGCGTACAGACCAACCTGCTCAACCGCGTACGGCACCTGCACAGAAGTCCCGTACCGGCGAACACCCAGCCACGTACGGACCTATGTGCTCAGCCGGAGCAGGGAGACACCGCTGGTCAGAGCGGCAGGCCGATGCGGTGGGCCAGACCGCGCAGGTCCCGCGCGGCGTGGGTGGACAGCTGCCGGTCGGTGAGGAACTCGACGGTGTTCCTCACCGGCGCGTTGGCGTGGATGCGCTGCGGTGCGATCTCCTCCGCGGTCAGCAGGGCAGCGACCGCCTGGGCCTCCCGGCCTCGCAGATGGGCCAGCGATCGGCCCAGGTCGGCGTGGAAAGCGGCCTGCCGTCCCGGAGCCTCCGCCAGCGTCTCGGGATGGACCCCGTTCCCGGCGGCGACGGCCACTCCGTGCAGACCGAGGTCGGTGTTCAGGCTCACCTTGTGGATGCCGACGTTGGTGGGACCGAAGTTCAGGTGCCAGGCCCGCGTCTCGCCGGTGCGGCCAGCCAGCTTGGCGGCCTCCGCCAGATGGCCGCGGACCTCCTCGGCGCGGGTGTTGCCGGGCCGCTGCCTGTCCTGGGTCAGCGAGGTGGCCGAGATCAAGTGGAGTTCGCCGAGCAGCGCATGGGTGTCAGGGCTCGTCAGGTGCACTTCGAGGGTATTGGCAGCGGCGGTGGCCTGCGCCAGGGCTTGGGTAGGACTGCCGGCCGCCATCAGCACATGGGTGTGGAAGAAGCCGGACAGGGCGGAGTAGACCGGGTCGTCCAACTCCGCGATCGCCTCGGCGGCACGGGTCACCGCGATGAACGCCAAATCGGTGTAGCCGAGGTTCTTCAGCAACAGGGTGCAGGCCGGATGGTAGGCGTCCGCCAGCAGTTTCAGCAGCTCGCGGCGGGCGGCGCCGTCGGCGGCCTCGGCGGCTGCATGCAGGTCGGCCAGCAGTGTCGGCAGCCCGGCGGCGAGGGTGCCGTATTCGGCCGCGTGGTAGAGCCGGTTGGCCTTCGCCACCCGTTCGGTCAGCACTGCCTCCAGAACCTGAGGCGGGCGGCGGTCCGGCGGGGTGGCCATGGTCAGGCCCATGAGCGTCAGCCGCAGGGCGGGGATCGCCTCGTGAGCCGCGCTGGTGTGCGGGTCCACCGGAGCGAAGGGCTGGCCGGTCAGCTCGGACGGGGCGATCTGCAACGCCTCGGCGAAGGCGGTGATGAGGCTGGAGCGGTCCAGCAACCGCTGGCCGTTCTCCACCATCGACAGATAACCGACCGATACCCCGGCCAGACCCGCGAGGTTGCGCAGACTCATCCCGCGCTGGCGGCGGGCCGACCGCAGACGCTCGCCGATCCTGACGGCCTGCTCTTCGTTCATCGCCCCCGCCTCAACTCCCGTGCCTCAGCCGTAGCGTAGGGCCAGCCTGTCGCCCCAGGGGTCTTTCCCGCCAGACGGGCGGCATCACCGCAGCCCGGCACGCTCGGCCAGATCCTGCACCGCCGCGGTGTGAACGGTGGTGCGGTCGGTGAGCGCGGCGACCAGGTCCCGGGCGAAGGGGTCCAGCCGCAGCCGCAGCGGTGCCGCCGCGTCGGCCTCGACCAGCCGGGCGGCAGCCTCGTCGGCACGGTCCTGGCGGGCCTCGGCCGCCGCGGCGACCACCAGCAGACTGGAGCGATGGGCGCCGTCGAGTGCGGCCTGATCCGCCGCGCGTACGTGGTCGGCGGCCTCGGCCGCGTCGCCCACCTCGGCGGCGACAGCGGCGCGGGCTGCGATCGCCAGGGCCGACTCCCGTGCGCCGGTGGCCCGTTCGACGGCCGTGGCAAGGAGGCGTTTGGCCTCCGGGCGGCGTCCAGCCATGGCCTGGGCGACGGCGGCCAGCGCCGGCAGCTCCCAGTCGACCCCGGCGTCCTCGGCGCGTTCGGCGCGGGCCAGCGCGTACTCCGGCAGGCCGAGGTCGATCAGCAGCCGCACCTCCTCGACCAGCACCGGCAGCGGTTCGCGCGTGCCCGGCCGGGCACGGTGCAGCAGCATCCACGCAAGATCTCTGTAGCCCAGGCGCCGCAGCAGCCCTGCGGCCAGCACATGCGCGTCCACGCGCAGCCGCACCGCCTCTTCCCGCCCAGGCCCCGTAGCGGCGGCCAGCGCGCGGTCGGCCGCCTCGATCAACTCCGGCAGCGCGAGCGCGAGATGGTGCTCATTGCCCGCGGCATCGGCCCGTGCGGCGGCCCGGGTCCGTTCCGCCAGCTCCTCCAGCAGCATGCCGGGGGCCCTATCCGGCTGTCGGCGAACCAGGCTGCGCCGCAGGTGGAAGGCAACCGCCCTCACAGCCGCGTGCTCCTCCCCGCGCGGCGGGTAAGGCTGACCGGTCAGATCCGCGACATCCAGCCGCAAGGCGGCGGCCAGCGCCGCCAGCCGGCCGCGGCGGTCCACCCACTCCCGGCCCGTCTCCAGCCCGGCGAGGTAATCGAGCTCCAGGCCGGTGCGGGAGGCAAGGTCATCCCGAGTCAGTTCCCGGTGGCGGCGCCAGGCGGCCAGGCGGGCTCCAATCGGGCCGCCAGCGGCAGCCTCGTCCAGCTCGCGCATCACCAGATTGCTCGCATACCCACTCGCCCGGACCGTGCTCTGCCAGGACAAAGCTCCATGCATCCCGTTCAGTGGAGGGTCGGGTCCCCCGTAGCAGGACGCATATGCCTGGCACGCGACACATTAGTCACACCGCTGAAGGGCGCGCGAACTGGCAGGTGACGCGCCTGGTCAGGGCAGAGGAGGGCTCGGGGCCGACAGGACCGCGACGTTGTCCCCGGACTGCCGCAGCCGTTCGAGGAGACGGGCGTTCTGGGTCTCCAGCTCGGCATTACGCAAGGCCAGGACCTGGATCTGGTCGGCGTAGGTGGCCACGGTGCCCTTGAGTTCGCGGATCTCGGCGGCGTGCTCGCTGCGAAGCTCGCGCTCCGCCTTCTTCAGCCGGGCGACTTCTGCCCGCAACTCCTCCGGTTCCGGGCGGCAGGTCTGCGGCGCTTCCAGGATCTCCTTCACCGCCTGTGCCACCGGCGAGCGGTAGTAGGAGGCGCGAGAGACGCCGGCCTCGGTGCACACGTTCACGACCGTGATCTTGCCGTCGGTTAGTTCGGGTAGCCCGTGCATCAGCCGCTCGAACGCCTCTATCAGCGCGCGGTCGATGTCGGTGAGCCCTCTGCCGCCCGCGGAGAGCCGGTCGAAGGTGTGCCGGATGCGCAGTCGTGTCTCGTCGTTCACGCCGACCTCGCGCCTTCCTTGGTGTCGTCGGTGGTGATGCTCTGGATGAGCTCGTCAAGTTCGGCGGCGTGGTCGGTCAGGGCAATCACCTGTAGCCGGGGCAGGGCCTCGCGTTCCTTCTTGGGCAGGTCGAGCACCGTCAGGGCCTGGTCCCGTGCGGTGGTGAGCCGGGGCAAGTGCACTGTCGACCGGCGGGCGTTGGGGCAGTTCAGACACATGTTGTGCAGCGGTACCGGGCGGCCGAGCGCCTTGGCTCGCTTGCGGCAGACCGCGGTGGCGGCCTGGAAGAAGCAGTCGTTGAGTACCCCGGGGTGCAGCGTCTTGGTCAGGTGCCGCAGCATCGTCCGCAGCCGGGCAGGGGACGCGACGACACCGGGCAGGTCGCCGAGTTCGCGGCGGATTCGCTCGAACTCGGCCGAGATACGCTCGGCGGCCCCGCCGGAGGAGGCGCCACCGTTGTTCCAGTCGCGGTAGATATCCTCCAGGTAGTCCAGTCGCGCTACCGCGTCGTTGGCCGCTACTTCCTCGGCGAAGCCGGACTCCGATGTACCCGCATACCCCTCGAACATGACTATTCGGGCATGTTGGTACTGCCGTGCGCCGGCGACAACGCCGAACGGCTGGTGCGCGATATGCCAGGCAAGCGTTCGACGGAACTGCCGCGTGTCGAAACTCCAAGGAACCCCTGCTGGATCAGGTCCCTCCTCGGTAAGGCCGAGCGGCCCGTCCGGGTCCTCGCCTCCGCGGCCGTGTTGATAGCTTTCTGAATCGAGGGTGTCCGGGGTGTCGTAGTCCTCGACGCCGCTTGTGTCGTTGGGGATGAACAACCCGGCTTCCGTGCTGAAGAGCTCGTTGGCATGATCGCGGAAGCGGCCCAGCCGGTAGGGAACGGACCCGAAGAGCTGATAGCCGGTGATGTCCGTGCCCCAGTAGCCGAAGAGATGGTCCGGATCGTCATGGAGGCCGAGGAGGACGTCGACGGCCTGGTGAACGATGTCCAGGACGACCCACTCGGCCTCATCGCCGCTGATCTTGCGGTTCTTGTAGACCCGCCCGCGCAGCTTGTAGCGGATCCGGCCGTCGTCGCCGGTCTCGGTGAACGCGCACTCGCGGCCCAGGAGGCGGACTTCGTCGTCGCGAAGTCCAGAAAGGTACGCGATCACGATCCAGCAGGCCGTGCGCAGGTGCTCGGTCTCCCGGTTCACAGTCGTGGGGTCCAGCCGTGGCCGCCACGGCCGGTCGGACTCCGGCCAGGGCGACATCGGAGTGTCGAGGCCGCCTTCCTCAAATCCCAGCTCGGCCGCCGCCCGTGCCACGAGGTGATCGATGCGGGCGTAGCCGCCGATCATCAGCTCGATCAAGGTGACGTTCGGCGACTGGACGACTCCGCCGACCACCTCAGCGCCTGGTCGCCGTGAAACCGCCTCCAGCGGCAGGGCCGGCAGGCCGCGCCCGGCCGCCCGGCGCTTCGCTATGAAGGAGGTGAACGCGGCTTCCTTCGCTCCGCCCATGCTGTAGGGCCTCAGGCGTGCGGCCTCCTGCAGGGCCTGTATCTCGGCACGGGCGGCGCGGATGTCGCGGCTGGCGATGGTGATGTAGAAGACGGCCGCGCGGAGCAGCGGAGCCATGATCTCCTCGGGGATGCGGTCCGTGCTGTTCTCGTCCGGTCTCGGCTCCTTGCCCACGACCGCCGCTGCTGTCCGGCCCGGCCATGGATGGACGTCCAGTCCGTCGCTGTGGAGGAATGCGCGATGGGCGGCGAGCTGCTTCATCGTGGTGACGAGCGACGCAGCGGTGGAGAGGGACCCCTTCTTCCACTGGTCCAGCAACGCCGCCAGATCCTCCCGCGTGACCGCGGAGAGCCGTGTTATGCCGAGTTCGCGCAGGTCGTGCATGGCGTTACGCACGCGGGCCAGTTCCTGCGCGGCCCACGTGATCTTCATCGGTTTCACTGTCGAGACGCTCAAGTAGCTGGCCGGGATGCCCCGGCGGAACCGCGAGTAGAGGTATTCCTTGGCCGTGCGGATGGCCGTGTCGTCGGCGAATCCCGAGAAGTGGCAGAGGGCGTTCTTGCGGGTGGTTCGGGGGACGAAGGGGCGCAGGTCCCAGACCATGTCGCCGACACGCGGCCCGCGGCCGGTCGCGGCTGTGGTGAGGTGCTCGGGCACGACGTACGCGTCGTCCGGGACCGGGGTCGCCGGACGAGCGCGGAGTTGAGGTGCAGTGGTCATGAGATGAGCTCCACAAACTGTGCGGGCAGCGACAGGCGCGGGCCGCCGGCTTCGGCGATGGCGGTGGCCGTGGTGATCTGCTCGGTGCTGAACTTCGGCCGGATGTCGTTGACGATCCGCTCCCAGGCCAGTCCGTAGCGGGCCTTCCACTCGGCGGCGGTGTACTCCTCGCACTGTGCTTCGAGGAAGTCGAGGAAGGACAGCAGGCTCGGCAGGTGCCGGGTGGTGAAGACGGCGTTCGGGCACTCCAGGCAGCCCCAGACTGCGACCGGGCACCCTGCTCCCTTCTTCCGCGCCCAGGGGGAGCTGTAGTAGTCGCGGCACGAGGCCAGCCAGACGTCGTTGTCCGTCCCGAGCGCGGCGCGGACTTCGTCCGGTTCAAGGTCCTGGTCGCTGGCGTCCAGGCGGCTGCCGTCGTCGTCCAGCACGACCGGCGCGGCCAGGGCCGCGTCCAGGGCTTCGCGCAGGCCGTCCTCCACCGCCTGCTCGTGTACCTCGCGGTGGGCCTCGATGTCGGCGTAGTGCCCGGCGGCGACCTCCTTGGTGTGGCCGGACACGAAGTCGTCGAGGATGCCGCCGGCCCGCAGATAGTTCCGCGACTTGTGGCTCTTGCGCAGGCGCCGCAGGTCCATCGACACGGGGCCGCCGCCGCGGTCCTTCATCTCATCGATCCGGTGCTGGGCCATCCAGGGCACCGCGTCCCGGGCCGTGTGGGTGCGTCCGTCCCGGTAGACGTCACGGGCTCCGGCGTCCAGGGCGAGCACCCACAGGGAATCGGTGCCGGCGAGCTCGCGGGCGCGCTGCGTGAGCCGCAGGGCGAGGCGGAGCAGGCCGCCCGGGTAGTGCAGGGCGCCCCCGTCGCTCACCCGCATCGCTTTGTGAGTGTGCTGGTGCGAGCGCTTCTTGACGTACGCGATGCTGACGAACCCGCGCGCCGGGTTGGACAGACAGTCCGCCTTCAGAGTCTTGGCGCACTCGGGTTCAAGCCCGGTCTGGCAGATCAGCAAGGTCAAGAAGGGCACCATGTCGGCCTTGGTCAGGAACAGGTGCGAGTTGACCGCTCTGATCCCGCCCAGGGCCCGCAGCGGACGATGCTGCCGCACGATGTCGTTGGTCAGCGGCCCGTTGCGGGCGACATACCACAGGACGTTCTCCAGCCGCCCCCACCCACCGGTCTCGGGGTCCTGGCCGGCTTCGGCCATCCGCTCACCGCGCAGAATCCGGTCCCGGATCGCGCGGACGTCGGCGAGCGCCGCGGCCTCCATACGCTCGAACACCGGCAACGGGTAGGCATCGAGGGGCTTACTGGTCAGCCGCTCCACCGTCGTCGCCGTGAACCCGATCCGCCCGTGCATCTCGGCGCTGAAGGCGTCCGGGGCGGACTCGTGGACGGCACGCAGCAGGCGCACGACCGTCCCGAGCAGCTTGTACGGCTGGCCGCTTCCCTTCGGGAAAGCCCGCGCCAGGTGCCCTTCGAAGGCATCCAGGAGCTCAGGTTCGAGGTCGTCCAGCGCGAAGTCGTCGGCATGTCCGGGCTCGGCCGCAGCCACGAACTCGGCGAACAGCCGCACGGCCCGGATCGCTTCGCGGAAGGCAGACTTGCCGCCCATGGTCCCGTCGTCACCCCCGATCTGGCTCAACTCCTGAGTGAGCGGGCGGACGAGGCGGGGACACGGCAGATGCGAGAGGTCGTAGCGGATATCCTCCCCATCGAACTGGATCGAGAAGGCGACCGGCCCGATGCTGGGCACCGGGTCCGGAGGAGCGGGGATGTCGCTCGCTGCTGGAAACCGAACGCGCCGCGTCCTCATGCTGCCGCCGCCTCCGAAGCGACCGCCTCCAGGGCCGCGACCTGGGTGTCCCACTCCGCGAGCGCGGACAGGACGATCTCCTGGAACTCATCCAGAAGGTCCAGGTAGATGTAGACCGTCGACTCGTGCGCATGCCCGAGAAGCAGCTGCAGTTTGCGCATGGGGCTGCCGAACAGCAGCCGCTCCAGCTCCGCCCTGGTAAATCGCCGGTCCTCCCGCTGCCCCAGCGCGCGGATGGTCTGCCGCAGCATCAGACCAAGCATCTGAACTGATGGGGCGAGACCTCGATGTCGATCCCGAAGGAAGCACAGCGCTCGTTGGCCCGGCGGAAGGCCGACTGCCACGTGGAAGGCTTGAGCGGAAACCCGTCCTCGCCCAGCCACAGCGCCAATGGCTCCCGCGGCAGGCCGGCGGCATCCACACGGAACAGGTTCCGCCGCACGCCGACGCCGATCTTCGAGTACGCCCAGGCGCGGGAAGAACCCACCACCGTCAAGGCGTGACGCCCCGCGCGGCCCACCGGAACGATCTCCTCCAGCCCGACGTACTGCTCACGGGCCCGCGCCCGCTCCACGACGGCCGAACGCTCGATCGACAGGTAGTGGTGCCACGCCCGCAGCGTCCGCCGATTCCCGAACACCCTGCGCGCCTTTTTCCGCTTGGCCACCTGAGCCGCGAGGTAGATCTCGCCCCGGCCCCCTGCGACGGGAGGAAGCTCGGTCGTCAGCAGACTCGCCCCCTCGCCCAGGCGCATGCCGGTGTAGACGAGCGAGTCGGCGAACAGCGCATTGCGCTCACCGTGCCGGCCACGCCACTTCGGGTCCGGCCTGCCATCCGGCAGCTCGCCCCGCAGCCCGACGTTGCGCCACAGCAAGTAGTCAACGAACTGCACGATGTGCAGGGGCTCCTGGTCGTCGTCCACGTCGTACTCGGCGTTGACCCGGACGCGCTTCGGTCCCTGCGGCGTCATCACCGTCTTGTCGATGTACCGGAACGGCTCGTGATCCAGCAACTCCTCGTAAAGGGACCACTCCACCCACTTGTCGAGAGCCGCGATGGACCGGCGCCACGTGGCCGCGCTGATCGAGTTCTCGTCGTCCATGCGCATTCGGACAACCTTGTAGGCGCGCAGATCAGCGCTGTCCGTCTCCCATATCGACTTCCCTCCCCGGGATTCGTGCAGGAACCTGCAGTACAGCATGATGTCGCGCATGTAGCCCTCGTGCCCGTTGTCCGACCGCACGCCCCAGCTGTCGAGTTCGCGCCCGAACCGGTTCAACTGCACGTCGTACGAACCGTCGGGGCCGAGGATGAAGCACTTGCCGTCGCATGCCCCCGCCCGTTCCAGCACGGCCGACGCGTCGAAGGGCCACGGACCAGCTGCCCGAGCCTGCGCAGTCCGATGCAGGAGGACCACGGCCTCCGGCGCCGGCTCCCCGAAGGGGGCGACGACTCCCTGTCGAGCGGTGGCAGTTGACGTGCTGGAACTGGTGCGCTTCATCGGACCCCCTGAGACAGCAGCTACGCGAACATAACTGCGTGCTACGTGAGACAGAACGAAGCGCCAACATAAACGCCGATCTCGCAGTCGACTCCGGCCAGGGCTGTTGCAAAGTCTTGGGGGTTCCACGAATCTGCAGGTCACAGCTGGGTGACGGTCTGTCAGGATGGCCTCTCCGTATGCAACGAAGCTCCGACGATCAAGGTGACCTCCC
>NZ_JBIVXW010000111.1:0-19010 GCF_044769405.1 Streptomyces sp. NPDC090442 | reverse complement strand
GCGTCTGGTGCGTGCGATCGCAAGGCGCCGGGATGTCTTCATAGCGGAGCTATGGGGACATTTCGGCAACGCCGCGAGCGTGCGTGCCAGACGCCACGACGCCGCGGAGATCCGTCAGAAGCGCCCTAGAGATCTTCCACGGTCCGGGGTACGCCGAGTCATGACGGCTGCCCTGGGCCGCGCCATGCCGGAAGAACGCAACACCCTCCGGACGTAGAGCTATGCCGCGCTGCGGCGGGAGGGGCCGGCACGACGCCCGTCCCCGCTCGCCCTCTGCGGTGAACTCCCCTCACGCCAGCCACCGAGCAGCCCTACGGCGCTCTCGACGATTAGAAGCTCATCCGTGTTCTCTGCTTCACCGGAGCGATGTCCCCCCTCGGGCACGTCGCCATAGCTCCCGACCCTGTGGAGGGCCAACTGCCAGCCTAGCGAGGGCCGTTCATGGTCACCACCGGCTCTGAACGGAGAGCTCACCTCATGCGCACTCGCACCTACCGCGCACTGCTCTGCGACCTGCGCGCAGGCCAACTCCTCGACGCCGTCCCCGTATCCGTCTCCTACCGCAGTCAGGCTTCGCGATCTGAGTCTCGCGCGACCTTGGGCGGCGCGCCGGGTAGGTTCGCCGGGCGTCAAACGTTGTCGGTGATGAAGTCTTCTACCGCGGCAGCGATGGCTTCGGGCTGCTCGTCGGGGATGAAGTGTCCAGCGTCGGGCACGACGATGCCGGTGGTATTGGCGGCCCATGGGCTGATGGAGGCGGCCATGTCCGGAACGGAGCCGTGGCTGCTGGAGATTCCGAGGATCGGCACCGTCAGGTGCCGCCGCTTGAGCGCCTCGCGGTTCTTACGCGCTGACTCCGCGGCATCTCGGTAGTACGCGAGGGAAGCGCGCAGGCCGCCGTCGACGGCCACGGCCGCCGCGTAGTGGTCGAACTCGGCGTCGTCGAACGTGTCGGGAGACAGGGCCTTCACCTTCAGAAACCAGCCGACGTACTCGCGTTCGCGGCCGGCAAGCAGCGTCTCGGGCAGGTCGGGCACCATGTGGAACGCGAAATGCCAGGTCTTCCACGCCCGATCCGGGTCGGTGGGAATCGCCTCCGGGAGGGTGATACCGGGAATTCCGGCGTCGAGCAGAGCGACCCCGCGCAGGTGGCTCTCGAAGTTGAGGGCGAGGGAGAAGGCGACCCAGGCACCGATGTCGTGGGCGACCAGGGAGTAAGTCGACACGTCGAGAGCCTTCACGGCGGCGTGGACGTGCGCGGCGACCGTGTGCGTGTCGTAGCCGCGCTCCGGGCGCTCGGAGTGGCCCTGCCCCGGCAGGTCGATCGCGATGACGCGGAACCGGTGGGCGAGGCCGGGCATCACCTTGCGCCAGGCCCACCAGGTTTGCGGGAATCCGGCGAGCAGGACGACGGCCGGGCCGCTCGACTGACCGCCATCGACGGCATGAAGGCGGACGCCGTCCGCGTCGACCCAGCGGTGAGTGAATCCGGCCAGATGCTGCAGGGGCAGGTCGCGGATGGGGTTGCTTTCGGAGACATGCGGAGTGCTGGTTGCTGGGCTGGTCACGGGGGCGCTCCATCGGTGTCAGGGGTGCGGTTGGGACGGCGTAGCTGACGGCAGCGGCTGGGACCACGTGGTGTGTTTCTCGCGCGGTCGCGAAGTGCGCGACATGCCTGGCCATGGCCACGCTTGAAGGCTACCCATCTTGAACTGGTCAGTTCAAGATAGAATGGTGCGCAACACAGCCCGAACCCTCGACGCACCAACAAGGAAGTGCCCCGTGGCAGGCAAGAAGCAGTTCGACATGGGCACGGCGCTCGACGCCGCGATGATCCAGTTCTGGCGCGACGGCCACGCCAACACCTCACTGGACGACTTGTCTCGGGCAACCGGCCTGAACCGCAGTTCCATCTACTCCTCCCTCGGCGACAAGGACACCCTCTTCCTGCGCTGCCTGGATCTCTACGCCGCGCGCTACGGCGAGAAGTACGACGCCGCCCTGTCGCGTGCAGCCTCGGAACCCGTTGCCGCTGTGCGTGCGTTCTTCGACGTCACCCTCGACCGCATCGCCGATCCCGAACTACCCGATGGATGCCTGATCGCCCAGTCAGCCATGGCAATCCCCGTACTGAGCCCGAGCGTCGCAGCGCACGCCAAGCAGGCGCTCGGCTCCCAACGCCTGCGCCTGCACACCGCGCTGAAGGCCAGCCGACTCACCGACCAGGACGCCGAAGCCTTCGCCGTACACACGGCGGCCGTGAACCAGTCGCTCGCCGTCATGAGCAGGGCCGGGGCGACCCCGGCGCAGCTCCTGGCCATCGTGAGCGTGACCGTGGACGCACTGTCGCAGGCGTTGCGCGCGTAACGAACCTGACCAGTCCTCAACCACGGCGGCGATTGGCCCACTCGGTGAGTGACATGAGGGGGTCAGGTCAGACCGCTACTACGTCGATCAGGAACGCCCCCGTCCTGGTGGGGAGATGCCTCTCCGGGACTTCAAGATCTCTGCTTCCCGACATGAATCGTGACGTAGTGCCAGGTTTCCCAAACTGGCTCAGATCAAGGGAAGTTGGATCGCGACGGATTCGATGGCTCCTACCGGCCGGCCGTAGGTCCGAGTCCCTCCGCAGGTGGACAGCACCGAGCATCGGATCGATCCCTGCCTGTCACCCAGTCAGGAAGTAACGGGACGGCACCGGTGGCCGGTTCAGGTCGTGGTGAGGCGTTTGACATCGCGGAGGATGGGGGCGGTTTCGAGGCCGTCGATGGGCAGCGGGCCGAGTTGTTCGTCGGTGTAGCGGTAGAGGTCGTGGGGGTCGCGGAAGATGCCGCTGGCGACGATGTTGGAGGGGCCGGTGGTGGCGGCCGCGAAGGGGATTTCGGGGTGGGTGGCGAGGGCCTTGCCGACGGTGCGTAGATGGGCGGGGCTCACGCGGAGCCAGAGGCGGGCGCTGAGGTGGTAGCCGAGGAGTTCGTGGTCGAAGTCGACGGCGAAGCCGATCGCACCGGTGTCGCGGAGCCGGTCCAGGCGGCGCTGGACGGTTGAGGTGGAACGTCCGGTGGCGGCGGCGAGTTCGGCGAGCGGGGCGCGTCCGTCGGTGGCGAGTTGGTTCAGGAGGGCGTGGTCGGTGGCGTCCAACGTAACGGGCGGGACGGGGGTGTCGGGGTCGCCGGAGAGCGGGCCGGTGCCGAAGCGGGTGGCGTGCCAGGTGCTGGAGGCGCCGGTGAACATGTGCAGCATGCAGTGGGCGCTGACTGCGGTGACTTGGGGAGTGCGGGGAAGTTTCTCCAGGAGCAGCACGTCGCGCTCGTGCCGGCTGCGGTGCCCTTCCTGGCGTGCCTGGGTCAGTTCCTGGTCATCCTCGACGTCACGGTGATGAACGTGGCACTCCCACCGCTGCGGGAGGACCTGGGGATGAGCGCGGCGGTATTGCAGTGGGTGACCATCGCCTACGTGATCCCGTTCTCGGGGTTCATGCTGCTGTTCGGGCGCCTGGGTGATCTGCTCGGGCAGCGGACGGTATTCCTCGCCGGCATGGCCCTGTTCACGCTCGCGAGCCTGGGCGGCGGGCTGGCGCAGCAGCCCTGGCAGATCATCGTCGCGCGGGCCGCACAAGGGCTGGGTTCGGCCGCGATCGCGCCGATCACACTGACCTTGGTGAGCACCGCCTTCACCGAGCCGGCCGCCCGTTCCCGGGCGATCGGCACCTGGGCCGCGGTCGCCTCCGCCGGTGGCGCCGCCGGCAGCCTGGTGGGCGGGGTGTTGGTGCAGTACCTCTCCTGGCGTTCGGTCCTGCTCATCAACGTCCCCGTCGGGCTCCTCGTGTTGGCCGGCTCCCTTGCCTGGCTCGCCCGGACGCGCCCGACGAGTGCGCCGAAACTGGATGTGCCCGGCGCCGTGCTGGTGTGCGCGGGGCTGGCCGGCGCCACCTTGGGCATCAGCCGCTCGGAGACGTTGGGTTGGCAGGCGGCCGGCACTTTGCTGCCCCTCGCCGCCGGCCTGGTGCTGCTGGCACTGTTCGTGCTGGTGGAGGCGCGCACGGCCGCACCGCTGATGCCGCTGCGACTGTTCGCCAACCGCGGCCTGCGCGCGGCAACGGTCGGCATCGTGCCGGTGGGTCTGATGTTCGTGGTGATGTGGTTCTTCCTGAACCTTTACGCCCAGAACCTCCTGCACTACTCCCCACTACAGGCGGGCTTGGCCATCCTCCCGCACTCCCTGGTGCTCGTGGTCGCCTCGAAGAACGCCGCCCACCTCGCCCGGCGCACCGGCATCAAGACCGTCATCACCGCGGGCCTGGCCATCACCGCGGCCGGCTCCCTGTGGCAGTACGCGACCATGACCGCCAACGGCACCTACCTGACCGCGCTCCTGCTGCCCGGCGTGGTGATGTCCCTGGGCCTGGGCTACGCCGCCACCGCACTGACGTCCCTGACCACCACCAGCGTGACCGCCGAGGACACCGGGACCGCCTCCGGCATCAGCAACACCACCCGCCAGATGGGCGGCGCCCTGGGCTTGGCTGCGCTCTCCGCCGTCGCCGCCGCCCACACCAAGCAGGACACCGGCACCGCAAGCCCCACGCAGATGGCCGAGAGCTACGGGCTGGTCTTCCTCATCGTCGCCTGCCTCTTCGCCCTGGCCACGCTCGTCATGCTCGCCATCGTCCCCTCCCACACGGGCAAAACACCGCGATGACCACCCCAACTCCCCAACCCCTGCACTGAATTCAAACAAGGAGATCCCGTGTCCGTCCTCGACATCGAGATCGGCGCCCTGAACGGCGGCCCGGCCAACCTCGCCCAGTACCGGGGCAAGGCCCTCCTGATCGTCAACGTCGCCTCCCAGTGCGGCCTGACCCCGCAGTACGCCGCCCTGGAAAAGCTCCAACAGCGGTACGCCCAGCGCGGCTTCACCGTCCTGGGAGTGCCCTGCGACCAGTTCATGGGCCAAGAACCAGGCACCCCCGACGAGATCGCCACCTTCTGCTCCACCACCTACGGCGTCACCTTCCCCATGACGGAGAAGACCCACGTCCACGGCAGGACGCGGCACCCCCTGTACACCGAGCTGATCACCGCCGCGGACGCCGACGGCCACAGCGGAGAAATCCGCTGGAACTTCGAGAAGTTCCTCATCGCCCCCGACGGCACCGTCGCCGCCCGCTTCGCCCCCCAGACCGAACCGGACGCCCCCGAGGTCCTCTCCGCCCTCGAACAGGTCCTGCCGTCCTGACACCAGATCGCGGGTGGGTCGCCGCCCCATGCCCCGGCCACCCACCCTCACCCACCGACAGAAGGACAACCCCCATGGCCACCTCCCCCATCCCCACCATCGACCTCACCTCCTGGACGACGAACCACCCCGAAGAACGCCGGCAATTAGCCGCCCACGTCGACCAGTCCCTGCAGACCACCGGATTCCTCCTGGTGACCGGACACGGCATCGACCCCACCCTGCCCACACGCCTACGCCACGCCGCACGCGACTTCTTCCACCTGCCACCGACCGTCAAGAAGCACTACGCCCAAGACGCCGGTCAGCGAGGCTGGATCGGGCGAGAGCAGGTCACCGTCGCCCACTCGGAGGGCACCAACACCCCACCGGACCTGCTGGAGGTATGGGCATCCGCCACCGAATCCTCCACCCACCTCCTCCCCCACACCTGGCCCGACGAGGTCCCTGCCCTGCGCGAGTTGGCCGCCCGGTACACCGCGCAGATGCGCACCCTGGCCGACACGCTCCTCAACGTCATGGCCGGCGCACTGCGTCAGCCGGCCGACTTCTTCACGCGCCACACCGACCGCCCGAACTGGGCCTTCAACATCAACTGGTACCCGGCCGCCCGCGAGACCGGAACCGCCGCACCCGGCCAGTTCCGCATCGGCCCCCACACCGACTTCGGCCTCATCACGATCCTGGACCGGCAGACAGGCAAGGGCGGCCTACAGGTCCACGACGACAAGGGCGGCTGGCAGGACGCCCCTTACGAACCCGGCACCGTCACCCTCAACATCGGTGACCTCATGTCCCTTTGGACCGGAGGACGTTGGCGCTCGGGACGCCACCGCGTCCTGCCCCCGCCCGCAGAAGCCCCCGGAGAAGAACTCACCTCTCTCGTCTACTTCCACGCCTGCGCCCCTCACACCCGCGTCACTCCGCTACGGGCGCCCATCGGCCGCACACCGCACGACCCCGTGATCGCCGGCGACTACATCCGCGACAAGCTCCAAATCATCGCCACCGGACACGAGCACGGCGAGCCGACGCGAGTAGCCCACTGACCTTGAACTCACCCTGTTCCCCCACTCTGCGGGGGAACAGTCGCTGGGACACGGACCCAACCGGCTACGCGGCACACTCGCCCCACGCGCCACGAAATTAGGGGCGTTTCAGGTAAATGGGGTAGAGGCATACCCGTGTCTCGACGACGTGATCCGGCTCAGCAAACGGAAGCGTCTTCAGGATCTCCGCGCGTCGCCTGATCTGGTGGGCGCGCCCGGTCCACCCATCACCAAGGTAGCGGTCTGGAACTACTTCGGGTGCCGTTCGGCGAGGCGCGATCCTACGGTGCCGGAGTCGAACCCACCTGAGGTGCAGCACGGTTGACGTTGGGCCGAGCAGCCGCATGTCCTGGGAATCGTCCACCGCGTCCACGAACGCCCCGAATACATCGGCGCCTGGGTCCAACTCCCTTGGCTCGCTGTGCCATACCAGCTCGGGATAGTGCACGTAGAGGTGACCGCCGTAGACGGCGGTCGCTCGCTCCGTGACGCGGTGGATGCCGCGGAATACCGTCTCGGTGCTGTACCGGGACGGTGGATCAGCAGTCGCGCGATCCGTTCAGGTGGACACGGTGTCGGTGTGGTCCCGTTAGCCGATCGGCGGGACCACCGTGCTGTCGAGGGCGGTCCGACCTCGCGGGTGGGTATGGAAGCCAAGGTCAGCTTCCGTGGCACGACGGCGGAGTTGAGGAACGGTCTTGGGAATCCGCGGCAGCCGATTCCCTTCTTACGTCGTGGGCGCCTCGGCCTCCGGGTTCGGACGGCCGAACGTCAGCGCCGGGATGCCAGGCAGAGCAGGGCGTTCGAGGTCGCATCGTCCGCCGGGTGGAAGGCCCAGATCCTGTGGCCTTCGCTTCCCGGCAGTTCCAAGACGTGCTGGTCGAGTGCGAGCGATCCGACCCTTGGATGCCGGAACAGTTTGTAGTCGATCGCCTTCTCATAGAGGTGGTGCTCGGCCCAGGCGGTTCTGAAGACATCGCTGTGCGCGGCCAGTTCCTCCACAAGCTGCGCCAGGCGGGCCGCCCCCGCTCCGGGGCCGGCCTGTGCGCGTAGGGCCGCCACCATGCAGCGGGCGAGTTCGGGCCACTCGGTGAAGAATGCCTGTGCTCCGGGGGCGAGGAAAACCAGGCGGGCGTAATTGTCCCGGGGCTCCAAACCCTCGTGGAGAAGACCGCCGAGTGTGTTGCTGTCCACGATGTCGAGCCATCGGTTCACCAGCAAAGCGGGCACAGTCATGGAGCCGAGTAGCTGGTGCACGGCATCCAGGCGATCCGTGTCCATGCAGGGCGCCTCTCCGCGCACGGCAGACCCTGTATCGGAGAGTTCGCGCAGGTATCGCGCCGCAATGGTGTCCAGCAGCAATGCCTTACACAGACCCTCCACCACTGCGCGGGATGGTCGGCGTTCCCTGCCCTGTTCGAGGCGGACGTAGTAGTCGGTACTGATGCCGGCCAGAAATGCCACTTCGTCTCGCCGCAGCCCGGGTACCTGGCGCTGTGCCCCCGTGGCCAGCTGGTGATGTTCAGGCCGCACTCGATTCCGTCTGGCACGCAGGAAGGCCGCCAACGGTTCGCCTCTGCTGTGCCCCCTTGAACCCTTCATGCCACCAGCGTAAGGACGGGGCGTTCACTGTGGTGGGTGGGGGAGACGACTGTGCGCCACCACGGCCGCGCAGCCCAACTGGCGCCACACCGCCGAGATCAAGACGCGCAGAGCGTTGATGCCGCTCAGAACTGCGGGCACGCGAGCTGGGTGGGTGTATCGCTCCTACCCGCCCGGTTCGCCGGGTGGCTAGCGTGTCGAACGCCTACCGAAAGGTCCGGTTCTCGGCCGAGCCACCGCCTTGCTTCCCTGCCCATCCCCGGGGAAGGCGTGTGTCAGGGCGCCGTGTGATTGCGACCGGCTTCTCGGCACCAGTACAGAACACCAAGGAAAAGAGATACGTCGATGTTCGTCATTACCGGCGCCAGTGGCCGTACCGGACGGGCCGCCGCTGTTCGCCTGCTCGCGGCCGGGTACCGCGTCCGAGCCGTCGGCCGGTCGGCCCAGCGGCTCGCCGACCTTGCCGCGCGGGGCGCTGAGGTGTGGGAAGCCGACCCGACCGACCCGGCCGCGTTGACGGATGCCTTCCGTGGAGCGGACGGCATCTACGCGGTGATCCAGCCCAACTACATTCCCGACCACCCCGACTTCCGCGCCTTCCAGGACCAGGTGGCAGCCTCCCTGACCAAGGCGGTCACCGAGTCCAGCGTGACCCGCGTCGTCGGGCTCAGCAGCTGGGGAGCCCGACACCCCAAAGGCACCGGACCGGTCATGGGGCTCCACCGCTTCGAGCAGCGCCTCTCGACCGTCCCTGGAGTCGACACGCTGTGGCTGCGAGCCGGCTACTTCATGGAGAATCTGCTGGACCACATCGACACTGCCAAGGCCCACCACCGCATCAGCGCCCCCTTCGATCCCGACATTCCCCTGCCCTTCGTCACCACCGGCGATATCGGGGTCCGAGCCGCGGAGGAACTCGCCACCGGGACCTGGCACGGAACGGAGGTCCTGGAGCTCCAAGGGGAACGCGACGTGAGCATGCGAGAAGCCGCGGGCGTGATCGCGAACGCCGTGCATGCAGACGTCCTCACCTATCAGCAGACCAGCCTCGACGACTTCCATGCGGAACTGCGAAGCAAAGGCGTGTCCGTCAACGTCGCGGACATGATGGTCGAGGTTGGCGAAGCCGTTAACTCCCGGTACATGCGGACGGAGCAGCCGCGTACCGCCCGCACGTCCACCCCCACCTCCATCGAACGGTTCATGGAGGAAGAATTCGCTCCCCGGTACCGCGCAGCCCGACCGGATTGAAGACCCTGGTGGGGGCCACCACGACGGAGAGCGATGAGCTTGGTCCTTGACCTCTTCCGTCAAGCTCGGTGCTACTGGCGGGACGTTTGATGGTCTTCCCGACTCCGTAGCGGGTGGTGGGCTGCCGGTTTCTGGAGCCAGATGGACGTCCGGGGCCCGGGCGGCTGGTTTCGACCCATGGGCCGGGTGGGCGAGTTGGGGGCGGATGTGCCGGAACCCTCGGTGGACGCGGGTCGGCGTGAGGGTCGCACCGGTATTGGTGCTCTTCTCCCAGGGCTTGCGCTGATCGGCTGTTATCGGTGTGGCGAGGCGGAGTTGGGTGTGGGCAGCGGTCACGGGGACGGGGGCTGACGGCCTGCGCACACGACTCGTTGGGCCGCTCGTCGTACCGGATGCCGTCGGTGGCAGCGACCTGTTGCACCATCGGATGGTGGTACGGGGGTGATCTCGCTCGCCTGGTCGGCGGTGACGTATCGGTGGCCGTCCCATGTCCATGCACTGTTTGCGTACGGGGCGATGCGTAACTTGATCAAGTTACCTTCCTTCCGAGTGAACCCGCTTCTGCCCGTGCCAGGAACGTCCTGGCACCGCCGTGCACTTGCTGCCCCGGCCGGCCGTTGCTGTCCGTGAATGTGACCGGCCGGGGTTCTTGCCTGCCCCTCTCGCGGGTCACGCGGCGTGTCTGGGTGCTACGCCGCATGCTTCCTGTTCACCGCGAAAGGGGCAGGAACTCGTGGAGCCGGGCCTAGCGGATTCGCTGAGGGTGGAGCTCCGCCCGCGCCCGTTCGGTGAAGAGGAGGGTGACCTCTTCGGCGTCACCAGCGGGAGCGCGGTTTAGCGGAAAACCCTGGACAGCAGCACCATCACAGCGGCCCACGCGCCGAACACAACCACCGCGATGAAGCGGACAGTTGGGACGGCCCTGACTCCGAGGGTGGGCTCGTTGCTGTCCTGTTCCTCTCGGGCTTTCTCGTGTGCCTCAGTGCCGCATCAAGGGCAGCCGGCGACCTCGTGATCCAGGTCGCTCATGCCGCTCCCTCTCCTCGCAGAGTTGACATGGGGACGGACAAGGCAGTACCGGAGCACTGCGGGGAACGAACGTGACGCCGGGGATGGCGTACCCGCGTTGCCCTTCCTCTGCTGGCCGAGGGCTAGGCACGGCACCGCCCTCTGAGCTGGTGCTTCCACATCGTCTCGCTGGCCACCACCGCCGCAGCGTAGTCGTTGCGGGCGCGTGCCTGACTCCGTTTCTCGTTCCACGACTGGCACTTGGCACACCCGGGGACGGGTTTCGGGTTCAGTCCAGCGAGTTCGCCCAGCGTCACCGGGTCTTCCTGGGCCCGCATTTGATCGCGGCAGTAGTCACCCACGGCTACCACTTCCGGCCGGTGTTCTTCCCGCTGTCCGACCCTTGGGAGCGGTCGTTGACTTCCTTGTTCTACTTGCTCAAGTCGTCAGTGTTGCCGCTCACCGTCGCCCTGCCTTCAAGTGCCGTGCCACAGTGGCGGTTTGGTTAGGGGTGAGGCGGGTCGGGACGACCCAGTGGAGGCGCACACCGTCTCCCCACTCCGTCACGTGCCCGGTGCTCGGGTCTGCGTGGATGCCGATTGCCTTCAGAACGTCATCGAAGTGCGTTCCCTCATCGGCGCACACCTGATAGGGCGTGCGAGCAGGACTGGTCATAGGAGTACCCTCCTTGCCTCTGCGTAGCGATTCCGCTACCGGGGAAGTTCCGAGTGGACCCAGCCAGGGAATCAATCAACTCACCGACTACGGAAGGTAAGTAGGCGAACGGACCGTGAACAAGAACGAGTTGAACCCGGACGCGTCTCCCGAAGCGGCCTACGGGGCACGTTTGCGCAGCCTGCGGGAGACTCGCGGCGATGGGCCCAAGAGGACCTAGCCAGCCGCACGGACTATTCCAGCGTGCATATTTCATTCGTCGAAAATGGTCGGAAACCTCCAACCCCCCGTCTTTCCAAGGCCATTGACGTAGCATTGGGGCTGGCCGGCACGGATGCCTCGTTCGAGCTTGAGTACAGACAGATCAAGCACGGCAACTTGCTGGAAGGCTTCCCGGAGTACGTCAAGTACGAGGGCAAGGCGGCAGAGATCCGGCTGTACGAAATCGGGATCATCCCTGGACTGCTACAGACGCCGGAGTACGCGCGGGTGCTGGCAGGCAATACTGCGCGGCGGGGCGCCATCACACCCGAACAGGCAGATGAGCGCGTTTCGTTCCTGGCGAAGAGGCAGGAAGCCGTGGAGCGGTCCCGCCTTCCCACACTGCTAGTAGTGATGGACGAGAGTTGCGTTCGCAGACAGGTCGGCGGCCCCGAGGTCATGAACGCGCAACTTGACCGGTTAGTGCAGTTCGCCGAGCAGCCGAACACCGTGCTTCAGATTGCCCCGTACGGCATAGGGGAGCGCCGCACGTTTGATCTCCCAATGAACTTACTGACGATGTCGGACCTTTCGGTGATCGCGTACGCGGAGTCCCAGTTGCGAGGCCACGTAGAGCGCGATACGGCAGCCGTGCTGCCGCTGCTGACGGCCTACCATCAACTACGGGCCGAATCGCTGCCCCAGGCAGCATCGGTGGCCATGATCAATGAGGTACGAAAGGGCACCCTGTGACGACCGAATCTCCTCGCTAGTTCAAGTCCTCCTACAGCAACAACGGCGGTAACTGCGTGGAGGTTGCCGTCAATGTCCCGAGCATCGTCCCCGTCCGGGATAGCAAGGCCCCCGACGGCCCCACCCTCACCCTGACCCCGCAGGCGTTCGCCGGCCTGGTGCAGTTCGCTAAGTCCTGCGCCTGATGGGCCTCGCCAGCCCGCCGTGTCCCGCCGCCCTACCTCTACGAAGCGGCGGGGCTTTCGCTTACCCGCATCACGCTGGCCAGGGCACCGGCTACTGACCGCCACACCCAGCGGTGCCCCCGCCGGGGTATCTCCCGACGGGGGCGCCTTGCGCTGTCTCCCAGGTCGCGCAAGGGTGTTCCAGCAGTCGTGGAACGCGGAGGAGACGGCCTTGTTCGGCTGCGGGTCCGCGAGCGGAGGCCCGTCGTGGCCCTCGTCGGTGACGAACACCAATCCCGTCCGGATCAAATGCGCCTCGCTCTCCACGGTGCACTGCCGGGGAAGTCTCGCCCCGAGTCCAGTCACATCCCGCAGTATCCATCGCCGCGGTGAACTGGGAGTAGGTCACTTCCGGCAGATGGCTGATCATGGTGTTCGCCCGTGCGTCGGGAACTTCGATCTCCGCGTGCCAGACCGGGACGATGACCTGGACCACCAACTGACCGCTACATAGGGCCGGTTCGAGCTGGACATGAACTCCCGCCTCGACCTGATCCCGGCGGCCGTGGTCCCCGGCCAGCGCGGTTCGTGCGACCGGCCCCGACCGCCGTGTGACGCCCTACCCTCGCCTGAAGCGCTTCCACGTCACCGCCTTGGAACCCTTCACCCCCGTGACCGCCGAAGGGGCACTCGCCCACCACGCCGCCGCCCCCAGGCCCGCTGAGCCTCCCGGCCACGGGCGGCGGCGAGGGCTGGGGATCTGGCCTGGGATCGCCAGCTCAGCGGTCCGCTCCGGCCCGGTTCAGGCTTCCTGGCCGGTGGCGGCCAGGACGATCTCCCGGATGGTGACGTTCTGCGGCTGGCGGTAGGCGTAGGCGATGGCCTCGGCCACCACCTGCGGGTCCAGGGCGCCCCCGGCGGACTTCTTCCACGCCTCGTAGTCGTCCTTGATCTGCTCGTCGCTGGTGTGGGAGAGCAGTTCGGTCTCCACTGCGCCGGGGGCGATGGTCACCACCCGTACACCGGCCGAGGCGACCTCCTCACGCAGGTTCTCCGACAGGGCGTGCACGGCGAACTTGGTGGCGACGTACGCGGCGTGGTTGGCGAAGGTCTTGCGGCCCGCGACGGAGCTGACGTTGATGATCGTGCCGGCGCCGCGGGCGAGCATGCCGGGCAGCACCGCGCGGGTGCCGTACAGCACGCCCTTGACGTTGAGGTCGACCATCCGGTCCCACTCCTCGACCGGCTGGTCACCGATCCGGCCCAGCAGCATGACCCCGGCGTTGTTGACGATCGCGTCGGCGGGGCCGAACCGCTCCTCCGCCTCGCGCACGGCCGCCTCCACCGCGGCGCGGTCGGTGACGTCCACCTTGCGGCACAGCGTGTCCGGCAGGGCGAGTTCCTCCAGCTTCTCCAGCCTGCGGGCGAGCAGCAGCAGCGGGTGGCCCTGCGCGGAGAGCAGGCGGGCGGTCGCGGCGCCGATGCCGGAGCTCGCGCCGGTGATGACGATCAGGGGCTTGGCCATGAGGAGAACCTCCGAGGTGGTGTGCGCTGTCGCATTCCAGGAGATCACCGTGCCGGGCCTCGCGCGTGCCGCCACGGGAGCCCGGACCCACCGGGGGTCCGGCAGACCCCCTCTCGCGGCGCCCGGCCCCCGCGCACCGTTCTAGCCTGAAGGAATGAGCACGTCGGCGGAGCGCGGACCCAATCTGGAACTGCGGGACTTCCTGCGCTCGCGCAGGGCCAGGATCAGCCCCGACGAGGCGGGCCTTGGCCCGCACGCCGGCCGGCGCCGGGTGCCTGGCCTGCGCCGCGAGGAGGTCGCCCAGCTGGCCGGCGTCAGCGTCGACTACTACGTCCGCCTGGAACGCGGCCGCACCCCCAATGCCTCGGCCGCCGTCCTGGACGCCGTCGCCCGCGCCCTGCGCCTCGACCCCACCGAGCGGAACCACCTGTTCGACCTGGCCAAACCCAGGCCGGGCACCGGCCGCCGACGCCCCGCGCCGGTTCAGCGGGTGCGGCCCGGACTGCTACGAGCCCTGGACGCCCTGACCACCACGCCCGCGATGATCCTCGGCCACCGGCTCGACGTCCTCGCCGCCAACCCGCTCGCCAAGGCCCTCTACACCGACTTCGACGCCCTACCCCACCGCGAGCGCAACCTCGCCCGCTTCATCTTCCTCGACCCCACCGCCCACGACCTCCTCGCCGACTGGGAGACCGCCGCCCGCGGCACCGTGGCCGCCCTGCGCCTCTACGCCGGCCGCCACCCGCACGACCCGCGCCTGGCCGAACTCGTCGGCGAGCTGTCCGTGCGGGACGAGGACTTCCGCCAGTGGTGGGCCGACCACGACGTCCTCGAATACACCCACGGCACCAAGCTCTACCGCCACCCCCTCGCCGGTGAACTCACCCTCGAATACGAGTCCCTCACCCTCCCCGACGACCCCGACCAAACCCTCTACCTCTACACCGCCGAACCCGACAGCCCCTCCGACCACGCCCTGCGCCTGCTCGCCGGGTGGTCCGCCCCCGCACCGCGAGCCGGTGATCGCGCGTAGCCGTCGCGCCGGTCCATGGTCGGTAGGCGAAAGCGGTGTCGCCGTCATCGTGCTGGAGCAGAAGCCCGCAGAATGTCATGACTCCCTACCAACTGCTGCATAGTTCTTTTCCTGGACCTTTTCTGGGTGTGAGTCGGACTTCGACGACTGAAGACGGAAGACTGACGATCACTGTCCGAGACCTCGGCGTGGAGGGTGACATGGCAGCGGTACCTGCGTTCGGCGTGAATCGCTTCGACTTCACCTCCCCCATGGCTTTCGCCGCTGATGTGGAGCGGGCCGAACGTCTCGGTTGGGACCACGCGTTCATCCCGTCGACCCCGCTGCTGTTGCGCGACCCGTATGTGAACCTGGCGTTCGCTGCCGAGCGTACGCAGCGCATCGGGCTCGGACCGCTCATCGAGAATCCGGTGATGCGGCATCCCGCGGTGATCGCCTCGTCGATCGCCACAGTGGCGGGCCTGGCTCCCGACAGGACGATGCTCACCTACGGCGCGGGCGACACAGCGGTCCGACTGATGGGCCAGAGCCCGGCCACCGTGGCCCGCCTCGCCGAAGCGGTCACCCTCACCAAGGAGCTCTTGTCCGGCGACGAGGTGGCGGCACCGGCCGCCGCCCGACGCGCCCGCCTGACCCACGCAGCCCCGGTCCCCGTGTGGATCGCGGCCGCCGGACCGCGCACGCTACGCATGGCAGGCCAGGTCGCCGACGGAGTGTTCATCCGCGTCGGACGCCACCCCGCCAACCTCCGCGCGGCCGTCGAAGCCGTACGTACCGGGGCGGCACAGGCCGGCCGCGACCCGGACCGGATCAGGATCGGGGCCGTCTTCCACACCGTGCTCGACGACGACCTCGAACGCGCCGCCCTGATCAGCCGCTCCATGGCCGCCGGTTACTACGAGTACTCACCCCAACTGTTCGCCCCTCCGGGGTTCGAGTGGAACGGACCCCCTATCGACGAGCTCAAGTCGAAGGTGTGGCCGGACTTCCACCACGCCGCCGACCTGACCGCATCAGGCCGCATCGTGTCCTTCCTGCCCGACGAGGTGGCCGACGCCTTCGCCCTCTACGGGACGCCCGCGATGATCGCCGCACAACTGACGACCGTCCTCGAAGAGGGCCTGCCCCTCTCCGTGGTCGTCGCGCACCCGATGCCGGCCCCGCTGTCAGCCGGCCGCTCGCCGTTCATCGAGCGCTTCGCGACCGAGGTCATCCCACTGGTTCGCGACCGGCTCGGGAGCTGACGGGGTTGCGGTGAGCCTGAGTCCCCTTCACCCAAGGCGTGCGGGTGTCTGGGCCGGCCATCAGCCATCGAGGTCTCGTAGTCATCTCCCGTAGGGCGACACCTGGGCGTTCGCGGAAGTGTCCACTTTCGGAGAAGGCTTTCGTCACTCCCGCTGTGCGCACTTCGCACCCATGATGGGACGCGTACGGAAACTCTCGATAGGGAGAACACGGCGGTCCTCGGGCGCGGCCGTTGTCGCCCACGCCGCGGTGCTCGGGCGTCCTCGCGACGGCGTACTGGACGGCCGTCGATGAGTTGCGTCTCGCTGCCCTCCACATACCCGTGCCGCTGCGCCGTGTGGTGGTCGGTTTGAGCTCAAGTTCATCGAGCCGCAAGGAACTTCACAGATCCGCGAAGGAAGAACGATGACGGATTGCCGACTTCGGGCCGTGCGCGCGGGCCACCTCTTCGACGGCCGCGCGGTCCTGGGAGCAGGCATGGTCCTGATCGAGAAGGGCCGGATTCTCGATGTCGACACCACCGGGGCCGCTCCCCCGGCCGAAGCCGAACTCGTCGATCTGGGCCCGGACACCTGGCTGCTGCCTGGACTGATCGACACCCACGTCCATTTGGCGTTCGACGCGAGTGACGATGTGGTGGCGCGGCTGGTGGCGGCCGACGACTCCACCTTGCTGGCGCGCATGCGCGACGCCGCGGCCAGGGCGCTGCGCGCCGGCATCACCACCGTGCGCGATCTGGGCGACCGTGGATACCTGTCACTGGCGCTGCGCCAGGAGATCGCCGACGGGGTTCGGCCGGGCCCGCACATCGTCGCGTCCGGGCCGCCGATCACCACGCCGGGCGGGCACTGTCACTTCCTCGGGGGCGAGGCCGCGGGGGTCGAGGCCGTCCGGGCCGCGGTGCGTGAGCGCCATGACCGGGGCTGCTCCGTGGTCAAGGTGATGGCCAGCGGCGGAGTGCTGACGGCGGGCAGCACGGCGCATCTGCCGCAGTACGGGTTCGCCGAGCTACGGGCGGCCGTCGAGGAGGCACACCGACTGGGAATGCCGACGGCTGCGCACGTGCATCCAGGAGCGTCCGTCGTCGACGCGCTCGCAGCCGGCTTCGACAGCCTGGAGCATGTGACGTTCCTGAGCGAAACAGGCGTCGAGGCCGACCTGTTGACCATCCGCAGCATCGCGGTGCGGGGTGTCGTCGTGGGGACCACGGTCGGCAGCCTGCCGGGGGCTCGCCCGGTCTCCGCGTCCGTGCTGGCCTGTGCGGACGGTGTACGTGCGGTGCGCGCTCGGCTGCATCGCGCCGGGGCTCGGATGGTTGCTGGCAGCGATGCGGGCATCGCGCCGGGCAAGCCGCACGACGTTCTTCCGTACGGCATCGCGGCGCTCGCCGAGTTGGGGATGACGCCGGTGCAGGCGCTGAGTGCCGCGACCGTCGAGGCCGCGGCCGCCTGCGGGGTGGGGCACCGCAAGGGCCGGATCGCGCGGGGGATGGATGCCGATCTGTTGGCGGTGTCTGGCGGGTTGTTGTCCGACCTCTCCGCGCTTCGTGAGGTGCGGGCCGTGTTCAGGGAGGGACGACGGGTGCGTTGACCGGGCCGCGGCTGCCTGACTGCTGTGGCGGGAGTGGGTGTGGGTGTGGGCGGGCCCTGGAGACACCCACAGTGGTGTCGGCGTTGCATGCCGATTCGCCTGTTTCCGGGCCGGCGGCGAACAGGATTCCTGCCCTCCGCCGCCAGACAGAAGGTCCCCCGTGCATCGCCAGGTGGCACTTCTCCGTCAACTTTTGCCCGACGACACGTGCAAATCCGGACTGATAGAGCTTTCTCTGACGACCTGTTAGCGATCGTTTGGCGGTGCCCATGCCCCGGAGCGAACCTCTACAGCAGATCCGGCGATTCCAGGATGGCCGGCAGCCGGTACGGCCTGCCACGGCCGCCCCTCCAGCAACCTGGCTCTCGCATACCCAGAAGCCGGCATCCCCCGACGTGGTCGGCGGGCTGTTCGCCCGTCAGCAGGAGAAGATCCGCCGGCGCAACCACCAGGCACGGTTCGAGGCGCTCCGTGGCAAGGGAGCCCAGGCGGTGGCGGCGAAGGGACGGCCATTGCCACCTGGGAGCGTGGTACTGCAGTTGGGAGTTGTGCCCACGTTCTTCGAGATGGTCCACGCCGCCCTCCCCGAGGCCCTCCAGGCGAAGAAGGTCAACTATGCCCTGCTCGCACAGGAGTTGGCACCGGATCGGCTGGCAACCAAGGCTGCGCACTTCATCGGCGCCGGTGAATACGTCCTGCCCGTACTGGAGGGCAGCAGCACCACGTGGAACTACCGATGCCGCGTCCGGATCTCACTGGACCTGGCAGAACAACCCTCCCGCGTCACCGACCTGACGAAGGCCAGCATGGGACACGCCTGGAGTTCGAACAGCGGCGTCACGCAAACCCACGGCCGGACCACCGGCCCCACCTTTACCGCTGGCGGCACCGCCGGCACCCAGATGGGCCTCGGACTTCCCGGCGGCACCGCGAACGCCGCAGTCGCATACAAACGGGAGACCACAACGGGCTTCAGCCACAACAGCGGACATGAGCGCTCCGACAACTTCACCTACCCCGAAGGCGCCACGGTCACCGACACGCACGCCAACCTGCGTGTCCGGATCGACTGGGACAAGCGCCCGCGCGCACTGGCCGCCTGGGCGCGCGGCCAGGCACACAAAGAGCTCGTCATGGACGGACTGGGGTGGTCGAGCTCCGACGGTGCTACCGCCAAGCTCCAAGACTTCCGGGAGGTCTTCACCTCAGTGCCGATCACGTACGCCGCGCCCAGCTCGCTGGCCGGTCCGCACCCGACCGTGGGCGAGCGGGACACGTCCGACGAAGGCCCCGTCTGGGTCTAGGGCTTTCCCCGTTCTTCGCTGTCCGGTGCGCGGAGACCCGCCGACGACGAGCGGAACGCATCCGCGCGAAGCAACAATTCACCACCCTGGGAGTCGAGATGCACAGTGTCGCCCTCGCCGATCTGCCTGGCGAGGATGGCGCGGGCGAGACTGTCGCCGACCGCTGTCTGGATCAGGCGGCGCAGCGGGCGGGCTCCGTACGCCGGCTCGTTGCCGTTCTCCGCGAGCCAGACCAGGGCATCGGCCGTGACGTCCAGGGTGAGCCGGCGGCCGTCCAGGCGGCGCTGGAGGTGGTCCAGCTGGATCCGCGCGATCCGCTGGAGCTGGTCGGTGCCCAGCGGGTGGAAGACCACCAGGTCGTCGAGCCGG
>NZ_JBIVXW010000110.1:0-19760 GCF_044769405.1 Streptomyces sp. NPDC090442 | reverse complement strand
CAAGGTTGTTCGGCTCCGTGCCGCCACCCTGCCGCACTCCGAACGCCCTCAAGAAACCAGCTACTCGAAAGATCAAGCGATCAAAAACACTCACTCAAGCATGACCGCGAGGCATACGGTGATGAAGAGCGGCAGTCCCTCGCCGTTGAGGGCGCGGAGCTGGAAGTACAGCGCGGCCACGATGCCGCATGTCATGGCGATCAGGGCGCCGACGGTGTCACCCTCGCCGCCGAGCTTGCCGACCAGCTCGGCGCGGGCCTTCTGCCGTTCAGCCCGGCGGCGGGCCTTCTCGCGCTTCTGCTCGGCGCGGAGTCGGCGGGCCTCCTCGCGTTCGGCGGCGCGGTCGACTCGATCCTGTTCGCGGTCTGCGAGTCGGTCGGCGCGGTCCTGTTCGCGGTCTGCGGCCCGGTCCCGACGGCGCTCGTCGTAGTACGTCGTGCTCACGTGTCAATCTCCTTGCGGGTGCCCGGTGCCGGGCTGGGGGGTGGCCGCCGAGGCGTCTTCCTTGCGGGGGGTAGCCGGGGGCTCCTCGGGCGGGCAGTCGAGCAGGAGGGAGGCGAGGACGGCGGCCGGGGTGGTGGTAGCTGGGGCGGCGGCCGTGAGCTCGTCGAGGAGATGCGGCAGCACTACGAGGGCAAGCCGGCCCCGGAACTCTGATCCGGCCGGGTCCTTCGCGGCGGTGAGCAACTCATCTCGAACCGCGGTGAGTTCGGCGCGGGCCTCGTCACGCTCGCGATATGCCTGCCGGTGTACGGCGTAGGCCCCTTCGAGCTCGGCGGCGATCTCGTCGAGGAGGACGCGCAGCTCGTCGACTTGGGTGCGCAGCTCGTCGACGGTTTCCTCGGCGGTGTTCGCGAGTTGGGCCTCGAAGCAATACGCCTGGCACCAGCGGTCGGCCTCGGCGTTGTACCGCTCGGCGCGGTCGTTGGCGTCGGCAAGGCTATTCAGCGTCGCCGCACCGATGATGCGGAGGAGGTTCTCGATCCTCATTCCGTGACCTCCTGGGCGAGGAGCTGCGCGAGGGGGGTCGGGGTACCAGTGCGGGCGGTCTCGGCGCGGCGCTGCTCGGCGACGAGCCAGCCGCAAAGTCCGTCGGCGTGCGCCTGCTCGTGGGTCGTACGGTGAGCGGCGAGCATCTCGGGGGCGACCCACCAGCGGCACCGGGTGCGGGCCTTGACGGTGCCGGACACGACGGCGCGGCGGCTCATGCGGTCACCCCCGCTCGGCGAGTGCTGTACGCGGCGGCGGTGCGGTAGGCGAGGCGCAGTAGGAGCCCGGCGCAGGCCAGGAGAGCGGCGGCCTGCGTGCCGGTGACCAAGGCCGTCATGAACTGCACGGCGACCGGTGCGGCGACGTAGACCAGGCCGGCGAAGAGGAGGACCAGGGCCAGGAGGGCGGCGGGGTGCAGCCGGTCGGCGGCCGTCAGCAGCGTGCGCAGCGTCTGAGCGGCGCGGGAGGCGTCGAGCTTCACGCGGCCCACCCCTCGGCGAAGTCGTCGCCCTCGCGCTCGACATCGGCGACGATGCCGGCGATCAGGTCGAGGGTCGCGTCGCGGGGGATGAGGCCCGAGTCGCACATATCGACCAGCGCGTACAGGCGGGTGAGTTCGTCGAGCTCGTCGGCGTCGCCCGCGAGGGGGCCGAGGACGAGGTCGATGTCGATGCCCAGCTCGGCGGCGAGATCCAAGCGGCTCGGGACGGCTCCGGCGGCGCTATCGGCCGCGCCGATTCGCAGGTTGACGACGTTTTCGGGCATGGTGGTGCGCACGGCGGATCACAACTCCTCTGGTGAGTTGCCCGCTAGCGGCCCCTGGCGTGGACGAGACGCACGGGGGCCGTGCCCTTTTGGTAGGGCGACGGGCCACGACTCGGCGCCCCATTCCTAGGAATGGACGACCGAGATAGACGATGCCACCCACGCACCACCATGTCAACGTCATTCCTAGGAATGGGAATGTCGTGGCGTTGGCTTGTGCTTGACTGAACGCATCAACGGGAGGAGCACAGGGCATGGCCCCAAAGTGGAGAGAGTTGGCGGACCGCCTCGCCGAGGAGATCCGCAACGGGACTCGGCCGCCTGGCTCAACACTGCCGCACATTCCCGAACTCGTCGCCGCCGGCGAAGGATCGAAAGCGACAGTGCACAAGGCATACCGAGAGCTGGAATCACTGGGCTACGTCGCCGCCCGGCGCGGCCGGGGAACCGTGGTTCTCAGCCCTTCGCCACGGGTGACGTTGAACCGGCACGAGCGCGACGCCGCTACTCCTGACTCATGGGCCAGGGCAACCGCCGAGCAAGGGCTCGACGGACGAACCGAGGCGGAGCCCCTGACAGTTCTCGACGCCCCGGCCGACATCGCCGAGCTCCTGGACGTCCCCACCGGAACACCCGCCATCCGATGCCGCCGCCGCGCCATGATCGGGGCCACCGTCGCAGCGCTCCATGAAGATTGGTATTTGGTCAGCACCGCCCAGGCGGCAGGGCTCAATCAACCCGAGCAGACCGAGGGCGACGTCCTCGGCCTGCTGACTGCTGGGGGTATCCGCCCGTCCGCGGTCGAGGAATCCGTATCAGTCGCCCCTGCGACATCTGACCAGGCCGCCCAACTCGGCATCGGACCGCAATCGCCTGTACTAACGGTGGACCGCATCACCCGCGACGGCACCGGCCGTGCGATCGAGGTCGCTCGACTCGTCGGGGGCACCCACCGGTTCCGGCTGGTGTATACCCCACTCCCCCGGCAAGTTGGCGAAGCGCCAGAACAGCCCCGTTGATGCCTTCACCCCAAACATGAGCAACGCCCGATCCGTGTCAAGGGTCGGGCGTTGCTCACGTTTCAGGTCAGGGGCCGGACACGATGGCGACGATCAGCACCTCGCGGCGGGCCTCGTCGATCCGGTACAGGACGCTGGTCCACGCCAGTCGGCCGCCAACGTCGAGTAGGGCGGTATAGAGGCCGCCGACGCGGTCCGGGTACAACTCGCCGCAGGCGTACGGGGCTTCGGCGACCTGCTTCTCGAACCCGAGGACGTGCGCCCGTTCCTCGACCGTGGCTGTGGCCAGTCCGGCGCGGCCGGTTTCGCTGTAGACGACGGCCCACGGGGTGCCAGCGGTCACCGACCCGCCTCCTGGTGGCCGTCGGCGAGGATCTCCTCGGACGTGTAGCGCGGCGCGGCTGGGTCAGTCGAGGCTGCGACAGCGGCGAGGATCTCGGGCCGGGTTCGCATGACGAGGCGGTGCCGCCACGCGCGGACGAGGGCGGCGTACTCCTCGGGGTCGTCCAAATCGAGGTCGCCGAGCTGAGCCTCGAACTCTTCGCGGTCTGATGCCGAGGCCGCGGCGAGGGCGGCACGTAGTTGCGTAACGGTGCGGGGGCCGCCGCCGTGGTGTGTGCGGTACGGGTTGACGGGTTCCTCTGCGGGGAGGGCGCTCATCGGGGTCACTCCTGGGCGGGGGCGGATGGCGAGGGTGATGGTGCCGTGGCCGCTGTTGTTTTGCTCGTACGGCGTGCCGGTGGCGTCAAGGGGCGCGCGAGTCAACGTGCCTACGGACAGGCCCCGTTGGTCCGTGGGTTGACTGTCCATGGCTCCTCCGCTGCGCACTGGTCAGGCTGCGGCCTTGCTGCTTGCCCTCTTGGTGCGCGTGGCCTTGGCGCTTGGCCCCTTGCGCGCGGCCTTGGCTGCCTCGCGCTCCTCGGCGGCCTGGGCCAGCCATCCCGGGTGCTGGTCTTCAATGAGGGTTCGCAGGTATTGCGAGGCGATGCCGGCCTCTCGGGCGACGGCAGACAGGTGGCCGTAGGCGACTGAGGTCATGGCCTCCTTAATCGCCGCGTTCAACAGGGCAGTTTTGGCCTTCTTGGCCTTGGTCTCGTAGTCCTCGGCCGTCTCGCGCAGCGCCGCGATTCGTTTGGTGGTCATGCGTCGAGGATGACACGACCGGAGACGCGCTACAAGCGACACTTGTAGTTGGGGTGTAACCGTGGAAGAGTGTGCCCGGTCGGGCCGGAACTTTGGCCCCCTCTCACCTGTTGTTATGAGTCCAGCTCACAAAAGATGAGGTCAGAGCATGGGGAAATTTTCAGCCGCCCTGAGTTCCAGCGAGCGCATGCTCCGGATCACCGTCGCCGCCCTGATGCGTGCCACGGGCGACAATCAGACGAGTCTCGCCGTGGGCCTGCGGATCACTCAAGGACAGGTCAGCCGGAAGCAGAGCGGGCAGGCCGCATGGTCTCTCGGCGATCTCGACCGTCTGTCCGCGCATTACGGCGTCGCGGTCCCGGATCTCCTGTGTGGTCCGACGCATGCGGTAGAGCGGCTCTCCTCCCACCGGCTCGCTGCCGTCGTCGGTGGGTCACGGGAGGTCATTGCGGTCTGACTCGACACAGGCCGTGGGCCTGATCCTGGACCCCGCTCCACATATGCGAAAAGCCCCGTGGGATCACAGGAGGTGGCACTCCTACCCGCCGGGACTCTCCGCATGGGCGACCTACTCAAGGTCCGTGGCGGAGTCTACCCGGGCACTCCTGGGCCAGACACCGCGGCGGAAGGAAAGGCCATTTTGTGGCACACCGCGAGATCAACCCAGATGATTGCGCAAACTGTCGGACTGTGTTCGGCGCTCTGGTAGACCGTCAGAAAGTCGACCCCGATACCCCTCTCACCACCGAGGAGATTGGTCGGATCGTCGGCCTGAAAAAGCGCGCCGCGCAGGTCCACTTGGCGCACCTGTTCGCGTGCGGCCGGATCGACGCCGACCGTCGCACGCCGCTGTACGGGATGAGTCAGCCGGTCCTGTTCGGCGCCCAGGAGTGGGCGGCGAGCGTCCTTGCCCCCGACCCCACCTGTGCGAAGTGCCTCGTCGCCCTCGCCGGGATCGGGTGGGAGGGGCAGGTCTCCATGGAGGAACTCGCCGGGATCGTGGGCGTTGGCCTGCGGACTATCGAGAGGCACCGGCCGCACCTGGTGCGCGCGGACCTTCTCGCCTTCCGCGCGGTGCCGGTGCGTAAAAATGGAAAAAATCTGGGCCGGCGCCCGGATCGATTCCGGCTCATGAGCGGACTCACCGCTCCCCGACTGGAGGGCGCAGCGCTGGCAGCGGTGCCGGCACTGGCCGATGCCATCGTTGAGCGCGTGCGCTGGTTCACCAACGTCACGGAAGTCGAGCGCGCCCTCGCCGCACGGTCCGTGGCCTGGTGCCTGCGCAACGGATGGCCGGAGGATGCCCTCCTGTCTGCTCTCGATGCCACGGAGAACCGCCAGGCGTACAACCCTTCGGGCTACCTCGCAAAGTTGTTGCGCAAGTTGCCGACCGAGTACGTCATCCCGGCTCAACAGGTGGCCGCTCCCGCTCCGCGCCAGACCGTTTGCCGGATCTGCCGGACCGCCGTCAAGACCTCGTTGTCTGGCCATGTCCTGTGCGGCGGTGCTGTGTGCCTGGAAGTCGGCACCGCTGACCAGCCGTCCGCCCCGATCTTCCGTATCGCCTGAGAGGAGCTGTGGCCATGGGAAAGATTCTCGACGCTATGCGAGCGCGGTTCCAGTCGCGCGGGACCCCCAAGACCGCGCGGGGACAGTTCAACGCCCTGATGCGCAAAGAGAAGAACAACACGGCGCGGGTGGCTGAACGTCTCGGCGTCTCCCGCCGGTCCGTGCAGCGGTACGTCAAGGGCGAGCGGGACATCACCAAGTCAACTCCGAAAACCCTCGACCGGTTGCAGGAGGAGGCTGGCAAGGATCACCAGCCGCGCGTTACGGCCAAGTCGCAGAAAGAGGCCGAGCGGCGAGGCATGACCATCGAGACGCGGGCCCAGTTCGGGTTTACATCGGCCGAGGGCAGCACGGATGACCCGCGAATGCGTCGCCTCACTGAAGAGGTTCCCGATCACCTGATTCCGCAGGTATTCGACGCCCTGCGAGCGGGTGACGAGGACGAGCTAAACCGGCTCCTTGGGCAGGCGCTCGCCGAGGAGTATTTCCGCACTCCCGGCACGGCCGCCGAGGGCCTCGACGTCGAATTCACAGACATTGACTACATCGAGCTGGACTACCGGTGATGACGTTGACCGAGAAGACCTACACCGCTCCCCTCCTGGTCCTCGACGCCGAGGATGGCGTCCTCGTCGGTCACCGTCCCGATGTGACACGCGTTGACGTGCCGGCGGACGTCGCGGATCTGGTGACGGCGGCAGAGTGGGCCGTCGCGTATGGCCTGGGCGCCGGTCCGCTGTCGCAGCATGGCGAGGCGGCCGGACCGCTCTTGGTCCTCACCGTGGGTGCTGTCGAGGCCCTCGGTCTGCCCGCTCGCCTCGACGACCGCAAGCGCCTGCGGGTGCCAGACGATCATCCGGCGGTCAAGGCCGTGGAAGAGGGCGGGTGGCAGCTCTCCCGCGCGGGCCTGGCCCCGTGGTCCTTCCTGTTCCGGGACCGCGCCGAGGTTCACGTCGCCACGGTGCCGTGGGGCGCGCTCGCCGATCATCTGCGGTGGGGCGGCATCGAGGACGTCGCCGTCGACCCGGCCGCCCTCTCCTATGTCCTCGGCCTGTACGCCGAGCGCGTGATCACTCCCAGCGGATCAACGGCCGCTTGCAGCCTCGCCCTGATGACCGCCGTCCGACCGCCTACGCGACTCGTGCGCCGGGCTGGGCGCTTCCAGCGGGTACCGGTCGAGGGGTCCCTCTCCGCGCCAGTCGACCCGGCTTTGCCCGAGGCACCGGACGAGCACCCGCTCGCCAAGGACCGCACCCGGGAGGAGTCCAGGAGCCCCGAGCACGTCATCAATGAGGAGGCGTACGACTGGTATCGGGAGCCGACCGAGGCCGAGGCCGCCGCGCCGTACGTCGTCGGCATCGACGTGAACACCGCCTTCCTGGCGGCGGCGAACCGGCTCACGGTGGGGATCGGTGAGGCCGTCTACACCGACGGGCCGCAGTTCGACAAGAAGATTCCGGGGTGCTGGCTCGTCGACCTGTCCGGCGCCGAGCTGCGCACGAAGGATCTCGCCACGAAGGAGTGGAAGACACTCCCGGCCGAATTCCCGAGTCCGTTCACCCCGGACGGGAAGAAGCCGACGGGCCCGGCCTGGTACGCGACGCCGACCCTGGCGTACGCGGTCGAGCTGGGGATCGAGGTCCGTCCCCTTGCGGCGTGGCTGCGGCCCGAGGCGGGCGGGTACCTCGACCTGTGGCACAACCGGCTGCGGGACGCCTACATGGACACCCTCGCCGATCTCGGCATCACGGCCGACATGGACGAGGAGGCGTTCCTCGCGGGCATGGCCACGATCAAGGAGCGCGACCCCGAGGCCGTCGCCCTCCTGTCCGCGATCAAGCAGACGGCGAAGGGCGGTATCGGGAAGCTGCGGGAGAAGCCGCAGGGGAAGCGCGAGGGGCGACACGCGCCGTGGCCGGCACTCAAGAGGCCGACATGGCGGCCGGACATCCGCGCCGCGGTGATCAGCGCGGCCCGGGTCGGCGCCCACCGGAAGATGGTCAAGACGTGGAACGCGACGGGGCTCGTCCCGCTTGCGATCCTGTCGGACTGTGTCCTCTACCCCTCGGCGTACGCGACGGCCCGCGCGGTGGTTCCGCGTAAGCCGGACGGGACGCCACTGCCCGGCGGGTTCCGCCTCGGCCCGAACCCGGGCTACTGCAAGGAGGAGGGGGTCCGGCCGATGTCGTGGTACAGGGACGTTGTCGCCAAGGCCGCCAACCCCGGGCGGTTCATCAAGGAGGGGCGCGACGCCTTCCGCGAGGGCGAATAGGCACCTGTCGAAGGGGCCCCGGTCATCTGGACGCTACCAACAGCATCCATCTGGCCGGGGCCCCTTCCTGTTGCCCATCACCGCAAGATTCAGCATGACTCACAGTTTTACTTGTAGTTGTGTTGCAAGTGCGGGAAGGTGTCCGGAGATCAGCACCCGAGCACAGGAGCCCGCCGAATGCCCGCCGAGTACGCCACCCGGACCCGGATCGCCGTCGACCGCGGCCACGCCGAGGCCGCCGTCGAGTTCCCCCCGGCCGCAGGGAAGGGCAAGGCCCGTGCCGCCGCCGCCCGCCGCCTCGCTGCGATCTACCGGGTAACGGCCCGCCACCCGTACAGGACGTTGCACTACAACCCGGCCGGGTCCGACGCCCCCGAGCCGACGCCCGACGAGCTGCGCCTCGACGTGTCCGGCGACCCCGAGCGCGTCGCCCGCTACCTGTCCGCCGTCCCGCGCTACCTCGCCCAGGTCGAGGCCCTCGCCACCAAGGCCGCCCGCACCTACGGCCAGTGGGCCCGCAGCGCGGCGGGGGAGGAGGCCCTCGAATACGTCGATGCCGGCGGGGCCCGCGCGTACGCCCGCCGGTTCCGCGCCGATGCGTTCGCCGCTGTCGCGGACTGCTTCGGGATCTCCTCCCTTCCCCGGCACGTCGACCCGGCCGCCCCGATGTGGGACCAGGCCGCACGCATCGCGTGGGACCTCGTCAAGACGGAGGGGCCGGTCTCCCTGTACGCGATGCACGACGAGACCGAGGCCGAGGAGCTCCTCACCGCCGCGGACCGCACGCCGGACCCCGCCGCCGAGGCGTTCGAGCGCGAGCTCGCCGAGCTGCGCGCCGCCGAGTCCCGCCGCAGCGCCCGCCTGTTCGCCGCCCTCGACGGCGAGGAGTTCTCGGCCGACGAGGCGCCGGTCGAGGAGGCCGCGGCCGAGGACGTCGTCGAGGACCAGGAGGACGAGGAGCTCCCGGCCGTCGACCTCACCCCGGTACAGCGCCGTTGGCTGCACACCGCCGCCGCGCACCCGGAGGGCCTCCTCCCCGAGGCTCCGAACCTCCGGACTGTGCGCGCCCTGGGAGCGGTCGGGCTCGTCGAGTGGGCGCCGCGAACCTATGCCTCCTGGGCGGCGCCCGTAACCGAGGCAGTGTTGAAGCCTCGGGCCGGGGAGGTTCGGATCACCGCGGCGGGCCGCCGCCGGGCAGCGCACGAGGAGCGCGAGCGCGTCGTGATCGTGGCATGCGGGGGCCGTAAGGCGGTGTACGCCGACGGTGTCCGCAAGGGTCAGCCGGTGATTAGCGCGCCGGCTGGTGAGCTGTACGTGGGGAGCTATCACCGGGCCATGCGCCGCGCGGCCGACGCCCTCACTCGGGGCGGCCGGTCCGGGCGGGTGCTGATCCTGTCGGCCAAGTACGGGTTGGTCGAACTGTCGCAGCGCCTCTTGAACTATGACCTCCGGGCCGGCGCCTTGGGCACGGTCGACGGTGAGACGCTGCGCCGGCAGGCGCATGAGCTCGGGATTTCCGGGGCGGCTGTGACGGTGCTCGGCGGCCGAGCGTACGTCTCGCTCGCCGAGGAGGTATGGAGCGACGTTGCCGCGCCGCTGGCAGGCACGCGGGGGATTGGCGAGCAACTCGCCCGGCTCGCGGCCACCTACGACCCGGGGCGCTCCGTCGTCGGGGCCGCGGCCGAGGGCGCCATCGAGGACCAGGGTCAGGAGGGCGAGGAGCTCCTCAACTCCCCCGCCTCACGGCCCGTCGAGCTCGTGCCCGCAGTCGGGCCTCACGGGCGGGCGCGCCGACTGTCGAAGGGCGCGCGCTGCGCCAACTCCCCCGTTCCCTGCCACGTCGGGCGGCGCGACAAAGGAGGGGATACGAGGAGTGGAGGAGGGACGTGTCCCTCGAACTGGTGGAGCGTCGCGCAGCGCACCGCGCAGCGCTTCAGCGTCGGGCACGGTGAGCGGGTGCAGCGCCCTGTGATCATCCTCGCCACCGCCCTTGCCGTACTGATCACCGGTGGGTGCATGACCGTTAGCCCGCGTCCACGGCCTGCGCCCTCCGCTTCCGGTTCGACGGGCATCACTCATGCTCCGGCCCGTGAGGAGGTCATCCGGACACGCCCCGTTGCTCCCCCGTCGCCCTCCCTGGCCGCCCCGCGCCGCCGGGCGGCGGGACCGCCTCAGCCCGTCCGTCCCGCCCCGGCGGGACGTCCTGCCGTACCGCCGCAGGATCGCGGGGGCCGGCCGTCGGCATCGGCGCCGGCCCGCGCTCACGGCCCGTCAGCCTCTCGGCCCACGCGCCGGCCCACGCGCCGGCCCTCACAGCGGCCCTCACAGCGGCCAGTTCGCCGTCCGGCCGCGGTTCCGAGCTACTCCATGCGGGACGTCTGCGAATCGCCGACGGGGTGACAGACCCGAGGCTCGTAGCGCTATGCCGCAGCGTCTACGGGCACTGATGATTGTGTGGGCTCGCTCGCCTCACGCGTCGGGGAAGTTGGCGGTTGCCCGCTTCATGTGGCGCTCCAGCTCTAGAGCCAACTTCCGGGCCTTCTTGGCGTTCGCCGCCTCGGCCGCTGCGTACGCCGTGGCCATCCCGGTTGTGTTGTGTGCGAAGTCCCGGGCAAAAGCTACGTACTTTCGGAAAGTCTCCAGTGGATCAGCTTTGTCTTGGCCCTTGCTGCTCTGCGGGTTGGCGTCCTTGCCGTCGCTGGCCCGTGCGAGTTGGCGAGCGCGCTCGATGAGCTCCTCGCGGTCGAGTTCCTCCTCCTTGCGTCGAGGGAGCTGCGTCACGATTCCCTTGATCGCCCTTTCGCTGACGCTCTTTCGCCCGGTCTCGTCGGCGACGGCACGGTACATGTGGGCGGCGGTCTCCTCGTTGTAGTCCTCACGGATCGGGGAGAGCGCTTCGGCCGCGCGTTGCGAGATGATCAGTCGCTTCTCGGGGGTCTTCTGCTGGGGGTCCGGGTTCGAGTCCCGCATGCGGGACTGATCAGTCGAGTCCGGTTCGTGTGCCCCCTCGACGAGAGTCTCGCCGAGGAGAGGTGGACCCGAGTCCCGCATGCGGGACTGATCGTTCGATTTCAGTTCGATTGCGGGTTGACCTGCGATTATCGCGGCGATACCCGCCCCGGCGATCTGCCGGTACGCGTTACTGGTGGACATTCCCGCAACGTCCGAGATGAAGTCCTTAGCCGTCGCGTAGTCCGCCCGCCACAGTCGACCACGCAGAGAAATCTCAAGCGCCCTCGCGGCCACCCACCAAGCGTCACGGAGCTGACGGAATGACCGTTGGCACGTCTCCCAACGCTCCTGCTCCTCGGCGCTCAGTGGCCCCGTGAGGTCCTCCGGCGCGTCCACCATCACCGGGAGATCCGCAAACCCCATCATCGGCTCGGCGCGCCCCTGCGCGATGACCGGATCGGCCTCAGCGGCAGGCGTCACGGCAGTCAAAGCGCCACCGCCCGCCCCTTCCGCTCCCGCGTCCTGCGCCTCTCCGGCACCCCGCCCCCCTGCCCGGCGCTGCTTTCGCTGCTCGCGCAGCTCTGCTGCCGTCGGCTTCTTGCTCACTTACTGATCCACCCTCGCGTTTCCAACTCCGTGACCAACTCGTCGAAATGCGTCCCCTTTGCCTCCACGGGCATTCCCTCGCCCGTGGTGGCGTAGAGCTGGATAGCCGGGATGACCGTGCTCAGAACGTCCCAGTCGTCGTCGCGCAGCGACGTGCGGATCGAGTCCATCGTGCGCGTGGTGCCGGCCTGATTGCGGCAGAGCAGCACGGGATGGGGAGGAGGCGTGCCATCGGCGCGCTTCGCCGACGCGATCTTGATGAAGGCATCCATGGGCAGCTCGTCCATGCGCTCAACGTCGCTGTTGGTCGTGGCGCAGTTGATGAGCGCGAGATCCGCAATGCGCATGACGCTGCGGCCAATGCCGAGGTGGTTCTCCAAGTGGCCGCAGTCCACTACTCCGATGTGGCCCGCGGGGAGCAGCGTCGGGGCCTCCTCGTGCAAGCGGCTGTTCGCCACCCGGTGCACCTTGAAGTACGGGCGCTGGCCTTCCGGTTGCGGCTCGTCGGGGTCGGGCTTCACCGCGTCCCACCACCGCCAGAGCTGCTCACTCTCGTCAGCGTCGATGCCGACGACGGGGTAGCCGCGCTCGTGCAAGGCGTGCAGGAGCCACCACGTGTTGGTTGTTTTCCCTGTTGATCTCGGGCTGATGCTGGCAATCCACATGCGCCGAACGATATCGGCCCGCGGGGCACGGTTGTTCATCCAAAGCGCGGGCTCGACCTGATGAAGACATGCGTCGCCTGGCGCGCAATGCTGAAGGTAGGGATAGCGAGGAGAGCTCATGGAATCCGAGCATCAGCCCGAACCCGTCGAGGGTGCCGTCGTCGAGCCGCTCACCGTCGAGGCGGCCCGCGCACTGACTCTCGGCATCCGGCAGGCCCTTGACGATGCCCGGGCAGCGGTCGGCCGCCTCGCAGGTCGAGTCAAAGCCGCGCATGATGCCCGGGTCTGGACGGTGCTTGGATACCACACGTGGGCCGAGTACGCGACGGCCGAGTTCAACGTGTCACGCTCCCACGCATACCGGCTCCTCGACCTTGCCCGAACCACCGAGGAGATCACCGGGGCTGTGGCCGCGCTCGGCGTGCTCGCGCCTGTGTCCCACGCGGGGGACATTCCGCTTGAGCTTCCGATCCGAGCCGTCGTCGAGCTGCGGGGCCGCATGGGCGAAGTCCGCGACGTTCTCGCCGAGCGGCTGCAAGAGACGTACGACGCCCAGGGCGGCCACCTCACCCCGGAAGCGGTGGCCGCCGTCGTGCATGACGTTGTGGCCGACGTCCGCCGCCGCTCGGACGTCACGCCGGACGAGCTCGACGCAATCGAGCTCCCGGAAGGCGCCCCGTACACCGTCGCCGACGTCCGCGAAGGTCGCCGACTCGTTGCGCAGCTCCGAGACACGGACCGCCAACTCGGGGCGCTCGCTCTTGAAGTAGCCCCCGCGTACTGGTCGGAAGAACGGGCCGCGGGGCCGCTCTGCATCCTCGCCAACGAGTTGGGAGGAGAGGATCTCCAACTCTTGCTGGCCTGCCGCCGGTACGTCACCACGGGCGATTACCGCGCCGTCGAGGAGTACCGGCAGGCGGCCAGCCTTATCTAGAGGTGCTTGTCCCACCTGCCGGGCCACCGCCACTCGTAGGCCACCCGCCGGGCCCAGTACGCGCGATTGATGGCCGCGAGGTGCTCCTCGTACGAGGTGGGCGGGTTGGTCGACACGCGGTCCCACTGCTGTCGGTAGTAGTCGTCAGCTCGCCGGAACGCGTAGTTCGCGCGTGGCGGGTACAGATCGGCGCTGGTATCGCACGCTTCGACGTCCCCGCTCAGGGCGAGTAGGAACTCCCGCAGGCGCGGACGGGCTTCCTTCGCGGCAAGGACGGTGAGCGCTTCCGCGATCTTGGCGCGCCCCTCGATCGCCATCTCAGCGGAAGTGAGGCGCCTGGGAATCCGGCTGGTGCGCTTGCGGACCACGTTGATTGCGGCCTGGTGACTCTCACCGGTCACCGCCGAGCGTGCTCGGGCCGCGTTCTTCCGCGCGTGGTTTCTGGCCATCTGGTGTCCCATCCGGCGATCGGCCCGCGATCCGACGCGCCGTGAGAAGGGCACCGGGAAGTCTTCGGCTGTACGCGGTGATGATGCGGAGCACCTTCGGGCCGACGCTACTGTTCGCGGCCAGTAGCAAGGCCAGTACCGACACCAGGCGGCCCGCTCAGGATAGTGGGGTTCGGGGGCGAACCCGCCGCAGAGGCACCGTGGCCGGCACTTGCGCCGCGGTTCGCGGGATGAAACCGCAGGTCGCGCCGAACCCGCCATTTCGTGCACCCCTCTCATGTCGAACCCGCCACCACGTGCACCCCCGTGGGGCGTCGCCCCTGGCCCCGCGTCCCGTGACCTGCGGGAGCGGGTTTGGTTGGCCGCTCTGAACCCGCCAAACCGTGCACCCCCTCCCCACCTGCGCCTATGAGGGTTTCTCATGCTCTATGACCTGGGGGCATACGCAGCCGTGCCCGGCCTCGACGAGGAGGCCGGGCGCGGCTGGTCAGTTCGGCGGCCTACCAGTCCATAGCCAGGCCGCCGAGGCGGCCGTCGTGCGGGTCGGGGTCCTCGCCGTACACCGCCCCGTCGTCATAGCCGCTGTAACCGGCGTCGAGTAGGTCGCAGGTGCACGTACCGCCCTCGTAGACGATCTTGTCGCACTCGCTGTCGTGATGATCGAGACGGTTCACCATGCGTGCGGCTCCAAGTCATCGGCTGCGGGTCGGGCAGGGGCGGCGGGGACGCGGGAGTGTGCTCCCGCTCCGAGTTCGCCCTCGTCGTGCCCGTTCTCCGGCGGTCCACCGATCGGCTCGACGCCGTTCCCTGGTCCATCGTCGAGGCGGTCGAGGCCGTCCTCCTGGTCCTTCTCGGCGAGCGCCTCCTCGCGCTCCTGGCCCTCGCCGTCGTACGGGTCGTAGTCGTCCTCGGGGGCGGGGTACTCGGCGGGGTCGAGCTCATCCTCGTCGTCCTCGTCAAGGATGCCGTCGGGGAAATTGGGGTGCCTGATCCCGTGGTAAATGACAAGCACGCTGCCGTTGGCGCTGCCGTCGGAGAGGGTCCGCTCCGTGCCGTCGAGTTGACTGCGCTCCCGTGCCTCACCCCACGGGATCTCGGAGACCGTGACCGTACCCTCGTAGACGTTCAGGCAGTCGTCACACCTGTGGGTGTCGTACCAATCGGTGGTGCCGAACATCGAGCCCGGGTGGCGGTCGAGGTGGACGAGGCGCCCGCCGCACGGTCCGTCGACGAACTCGATTTCGCACAGCTCGCCGTGGTGGCACTTGATCCCCGAGCAACGGCACCGTTCCGTGGGCTCGTTGGGACGCCACACTGCCTCGGCGTGCGCTCGCTGCTCGGGAGTGGCGGTTTCAGATAGCGCACGGACGCCCAACTCTTCGGCAGTGATACCGAGCTCGGCCTCGGCCTCGGTGGGCTGGAGTACGTACTCCACGGCGGCCGGGCCGGATACCGGCGCGGCGGTGGTGGCAAATTCGGCGGCGGCCTCGGCCCGGACGCGCCGCAGTGCCGCTTGATAGTCGAGGCCCTCGGTTTCTTGAAGTGCGCGAGCGGCCTTCTGTTCGGCGTTCCTCTTCGGCATGACGATGCCCTCCGTGGTCCGGGTGCCGGTCCCCACGCAACCCACCCAGACAGGACGGATCGTCAGCATGTTGCAACGACCGGCATCCCGGGGGACCTTCGTACCGTCGGCGCCCGTGCACGGCGTGGGCGTGCGAGCAGCGGTAGGGGCGTAGTCGCGCCCTCAAGGTCACCACGGTACCGGCTCACTACACGGCACGGGGCCATCAAAGCAAACCCGGAATTGGCAAGCTGCGCGATTCTGAGGCTCGCGTTACGGGTGTGGTTCACCTCTTGGGCGGTCGGCCGGTGCACCCCGGGTAGGGCACCCATCGGCAGCTCGGCGCGCGGCCGTTGCAGCGCGGACATACGGCCGTTGTGGACGTGAGAGGCAGGCCGTACACCCACATGAGGCAGGAGGGCGCCCGGAAGGGACCGGGTTCGGTCGGGCGTCGGTGCAGTGCGGGGAGGCGGTTCCATCGGCGGTCGGCGGCTGTGCGGCCGGACGGCGTGCCGGCGGGCTCGGGCCGGTGCTGCTCTAGCCAGTAGTCGAGCGGTGCGCGCTCCTGCCGGGTGAGGGTGCCGGCGGGGACGAGCTCGGCGACGACGTCCTCGACCCAGGCCGCGGACGATGCTCCGCGCTTCCGGCGCCGCTCCTCCCATGACCACATGAGCTCAGCGAGGGTGACGGCCTCCGGATATGCGACGACGGGTGCGGCCCGGCGGCGGTGCCGGGTCATGCCGAGGGCCTCCTCGCGGATGCGCCAGACGTCGGCGACGCCTCGTCCGCCGTCCCGGCCGGGGTCACGGCGGCGGGGGAGGGACACCCACCACCACAGCATCACTTGATGAGCGTCCGCGAGGAGGGCATCGCCGACGGGGCCCAGGCGGTGGACGAGCTGTCGGTGTCGGTGCAGCGCCCATCCGAGATCGGGGACGGGGGCGGTGTCGACAAGGTACCCGCCGTCATCCCCGGCGAGCCACCGACGGCCGCAGGGGCACGGCCGCCAACGGTGGCCGGTAGCGGCGAGCCACGCCCCGGGTTCCATGCACAGCGGGCAGGCCGGCAGGGGAGCGGCGCCGAGCTCGTCGGGCCACGGCACGATGCGCGCGGCCCCGACGTCGGCGACGCGGTCCGAGTGCGCGCCGGGGAGGGCTCGGGACAGTTGGTCGGCGTCGCGGTCGACAAGGGAGGCGAGTCGTGCGAGGGCCTCGGGGGAGAGGAGGAGCTCCTCCCGGCGGGGGTCGAGGTCCCCGTCGGGGAGGTCGAGGCCCTCGTCGAGGGACCGCAGGAGCCGGGGGAGATCAGGCCCGTTGGCGGCAGCGGTGCGGGCAAGGAGAGAGAGCGTCGTCTCGCCCGAGATCAGCGGGACCCGGATCGGGATTGCGAGGGGAGTCTCCGTCGAAGGTGCCCGGTCGGTGTGAGTCATGGCGGCACGGTTGCACACCGGCTCGCCAATACGCCGCCACTCGGGGACGGTTCCCTCGGACATGCAGATCGCGAGTATTGGCGTGATCCTGTCAAGCCTGGGGGAGCGTCGACCCGGCCCGCCGGCCGGATGCCAGGCGGCGGACCCCGCTCCCTGCACCTTGGCAGGGACCGCCCCACCCGGCCGGACGCCTGTCGCGTTCCCTGTCGTGCCCCCTGTCGCGCCGCACCCTGTCGTGTGCTGTGACCTGCGCGAACACCCCCTACCCCCCGGGCGTGCGGCCGGCGCGACAAGGGGGCGCCGACTGGGGCCACTACCGCCGGCGGCTGCGGCGCACTCGGCACCACCAGGGCCACGCAGTCTTCGTCGCCCTCCTCGACGGCCCAGCCGCAAAGGTCGACCCGCTCGACGGCCTCGAACGCCCACAGCTCGGCCTGTTCGTCGTCAGGGTGCTCCTCGGCGTACGCGGTGAGGACCTCGGCCGCCGTCTGGCGCTCGGCAACAGCCGGATGACCGGCGACGGTCCCGAGCGGCGCCGCCGCCTCCTCCTCGGACTCCTGGTCCTCATCGGCAGCCACGGGCGCCGGGGCAGGAGTCCACCCACACCCGTCGCACCGACCGCCGCGCACCTCTCGGCACTGGCGCGCCGGACAGCGCCCGACCCTCTCTGTTGGCGCGTGCGCGTCAAGTTCCCGGAATTGCGCCACCACCCGAGGGGCAGCGACGCCCGGAACCGCGCCGCCGTCGCCCTCCCACGCCTCGGCCGTTCCGGGGTCGGACACACCGGCCGGAGCCGGAGCGCTCACCGTCTCCGCCGGCGCGATCGGCGCCGGGGCGGCCTGGTCCTGGTGCTCGGCCGCCCGCTCCGCCTCGGCAGCCTCCGGGGCGGGCTCCGGGGCGACGTCGCGCGGGTCGGCGGGGATCGCCTCACCCGCCAGGGCGGCCCGCATCTGTTCGGCCGACATGCGCCCGCTCACCTCGTTGTAGGGGAGCGTGTACGTGCTGCCCTTGTGCCGGGTCTCAGCCGTTGCCGCGCGGGTGACCACGCGGCAGCCGCCGACAGCGCCGACGGCGCCGCCATCAAACGCGGCAAGGATGTGCGGCACGGTCACTGTCTTGGCGTTGACCCGGGTCACCTCGTACCAGGACTCCCGCCACCACACGAAATCACCCTTCACGAAGTCGGCCCGCCCCCACACCTTGAAGCCGCGCCGCTCCGCCTCCTTGATCGTCTCCGCCCAGTACGTCAGCTCTTCGTCATACTCGGCCAGACGGCGCGTCAGCTCCTCCCGGCGCACCTCGGACGGCTCGCGTCGCCACACATCAGCCTTACGGCCCTTGTCGTCAACGCCGTCCCGCTCGCGCAGAACGCCGCGCCGCTCCGCCTCCAACTTCTCGATACGGCGCAGCGTGCGCCCCGGGTTCTTCCGGTACCGCTCGTAGGCATCCGCCGCCGCTGCACGGGATGCCCAATAACCGGCCCGCTCGCCCTCAGCGATGCTCTTGCGCATCGCGTTGTGCATGCGCTCCTGGTCCCTGCGGGCGCGCCTCTCCGAATGGTGGCCCACCAGGATGGGCTGACCCATCCAAAACCGTTCGCCGATCCGGTCCGAGGCATCCCGCGCCGACTGCGACGCCGCCGCCGCACGTCCGGCCCGGTCCGCGAACCGCTCCACCCGCTGCTCGGCCGCATCCACGCGGGCGGCCTCCCTCTCCGCGAACGACATGCGCTCTTCGATCACCACAGCGCACGACAGGCCGAGTGCGCGCACCGCGTCCGCCGCCCGGTTGATCTTCCACCGGTCGGCGACCTTGTAGCGGCTGCCACGGATGAAGATCCCCGGGGTACGCCGGTAGGTCCAGCCCAGCGGGCGCAACGCTTCCCACACCCCGTCACCCTTGGAGGAGCCCTCAACGGTGGTGCCGTCCTCGTGGGTGTGCCGGATGACAATGTCCGCCGTCTCTGCCCCCTCCTCCGCCTCCACGACGTCCCCGGGCAGGGTGAGCGCGCGCAGCGCCGCCGGAGAGTGCCCCATGACCCTTGCGGCGCACTCGGCGCAGCGCGGAGCACAGCCGGGCACGTCCCACAGCAGCGCCCCGAACCCGCCACACGTATTTGCCGCCGCGCAGTCACCGCGCCTGGCAGGCTTCGCCCAGTCGATCGGCATAACCGCCACAGCCGCCACGGGCCTTTTTGGCGCGTGCGCGTCAAGTTCCCGGGAAAACCCCCCTTCCCCGCCGGGGGAGCGATCCCCGTTTGAAGCGTCCGCGTCAAATCCTGTGGGAGATGCCGGCTCCGGAGCGGTCTCCGCCGCGTACACCGGGGGCGGGGTGGTCACGCCCGGAACGGCGCCGCCCTCGCCCTCCCATGCCTCGATCGCGTCCGGAGCGCTGTCGACGTCCGGCAGGGCGCGCACGGGCGCAGCAACCGAGGCGGGAACCTCGGCCGGAGCGTCGGGGACCGTCAGGCCCGAACGGCGCGCCGACTCTGCCAGCCACTCGACGCCCTCACGCGCCTCGTTGACGTAGTGCACAACTGCCCCCGAATCGTTGCGCTCGACCGCGGCACGCGCGTACCGCAGCGCCGTACGCGCCCCCGCATCCACCCCGTACACCCGCTCTTCGTCCTCGTCCGTCAGATCAGCCACGTACGGCGACCACACCGACCACACCCGCTCAAGATCAGCCGCAACCGTGGCCAAGTCCGCGGCAGCTTGCGCCGCTTCCGCCTCGGCCCGCTCGCGCTCCGCCCGAACCTCAGCGCCGATCCGGGCGAGCGTCGCCGCGCCGTCCGCATGCCCCTCGGCCATCGCGCACACGAACTCCGGGCGCTGCGTGATCGCCCACTCAGCGAACGCGTTCCCGCACTCCACCCACGTACCGGTCACGGTCGTACCGTCGGGCAGCGTCACCACGTACCCGGCATCCGTACGCACCGTGGCCCGTGCGCTGAGCATCGCGCACCCCATCGGAACAATCGCGCCGTCAACAACCGCGCCGCCCACCATGCGCACTGCCGCGGGGAACCGCTCGACCGCGGCGCGCGCGTCCGCCACCGTGACGACTCCGCGGAGCACTGCCGCGCGCCCCTCGTACGACCCACCGTCGGCGAAACCGGGGCGCGTGAACACGCGCTCCCCCTCGGCCACATCAAGGCTGTAGCCGGGGTCGACCGGCGCGCACGTCTCAGCGTCGTTCTCCGGCCCGTTCCCCTTCGGGGCCGACTCCTCTACTGCCTCCACGGGAAACAGCCCCTCAGACGCGCACTCAGCAGCGATCACGGTCACGTCAGCAGTGAAGCGGCGCGCCTTAGTGAGTGTTTTTGATCGCTTGATCTTTCGAGTAGCTGGTTTCTTGAGGGCGTTCGGAGTGCGGCAGGGTGGCGGCACGGAGCCGAACAACCTTG
>NZ_JBIVXW010000109.1:0-19809 GCF_044769405.1 Streptomyces sp. NPDC090442 | reverse complement strand
CGGGCCTTGAGGCCGGTCACCTTCACCGGCATCCCCGGCGCCAGGTTCTCCTGGAGACCGGTCTCCGGGACGGTCACCTGGTACAGGTTCCCCTCCCCCTCATCCGAAATCAGCAGACCAACAGTGGACAGCCCGGCACCGGACTCCCGATCCACCGCCCGCTCCCCCGTCTGCTTGTTCGCCATCTTCGGCGCCGGCGCCGTCGCCACGAACACGACAGCAGTCGAAAGGTCGATCTTGAACGACGGCATGTGAACTCCTATAGCAGAGTTGATCTCCTGCACTCATGTACATGAGTGACTGATAGAAGAGTGCCCTACTCCTGTACATGAGTCAACCCGCCCCGAGAAGAATCTCAGGACGGGCCGCGGGAGTTGATGCTGCGTCAGTCGTCAGCAGGGAAGCGGTAGTCAAGAATGAACTGGTCGGCAGCCATCACTGTGTCGCACACTTCCACGACGCGGCCGGCCTGCGTGACGGCGTTGCGCACGAGATGAATGACGGGAGCTCCGGGACTGAGTGCGAGGGCGGCGCTCTCCGCCTTGGTCGCCAGTCGCGCTCGAACTGTTTCGGTGAACTCCTCAAGCGTGTGCCCATGCTCTTCAAGCCGGGCGTAGATGCCACCTCCGCCCGGGTTCTCGGCAAACATCTCGGGGATGTCCTTAACCGCGTCCCAGGGAAGGTACGAGGTGGCTTCTTCAGTCGGCGTTCCGTCCCGGAAGTAGCGACGCCGACGCGCAAGCACCTTGGTACCGGGCGCGACGTTCAGGCGCTCCGCGATCTCGGCTGGCGCCTCGGTGGGACCGATCGAGAGAACCGTCACGGACGGCTTTCCTCCCGACGCTTCGGCCTCGGCCAGGTAGGCCGCCTTGCCGGCCTTGCGGTGCGAGCGGCGGAACCGGTCGCTCGACTTGCGCTGCACAGGAGGGCGCGACCGGACAAAGGAACCACGGCCATGATGGGTTTCGATCAACTGCGTCGTGCGCAACTCGGCAATCGCCTTGCGAACGGTCCCGGAGGCGGAGCCGTACCGCTCCATGAGGTCCGATTCACTCGGCACGGCCTCGCCGGGAGCCAAAGTGCCTGCTCGGATCTGCTCCGCAAGATCATCCGCAATCTGCAGATACTTGGGCTTCCCCGAGGATGCTCGGCCACTTGTCGCCATAGTCCTTCTCGTCTCCTATGCTCATGTACATGAGTAGCAGCCAGCCGCAAACGGGGTCAACGCCGCTCCACTCCGTATCGGTCGCGGGAGTGGTCGTGCGTGAAGACGGCCGAGTGCTCACCATCCGCCGGGCCGACAACGGTACGTGGGAGCCGCCGGGCGGCGTGCTGGAGTTGGACGAGACTCCCGAGGACGGCGTACGCCGCGAGGTCTACGAGGAAACCGGGATCAAGGTCTGTGTAGATCGATTGACCGGGGTGTACAAGAACATGTCCCGCGGGGTCGTCGCCATGGTGTTCCGATGCCATGCCGAGAGCGGTCACGAGCGGCTTTCCGACGAGTCCACTGCGGTGGAGTGGCTGACAGGCGACGACATCAGGAACCGCATGGGCGACGTGTACGCGGTTCGTGTCCTGGACGCCCTGAGAGAAGACGGGCCACAGGTTCGTTCCCACGACGGCCGGAAGCTCATCGCTTAGCCGGGCTGTTACAGGTTTCTCTACCTCATCAAGTGCCCGCGCGAGGCGCGGGCTGGCCCCTGGGGCCCGGCCCCCACACGCCTTCGGCGCAGGGGCCGACCCCTGGGGCCGCAGCGAACTACGGCCCATGAGTCGATCACCGTACACACGGCCCCGGCCAGAACAGTGCCTCCGGCGGGGGATCGGCCGGCACCGGGGGCCAGGGGGCGCCGTTCCCGGCCGCGGGTCCGTCGTGGCGTGCGCGAGGCGCTCCCATCCCGTACGCCGTCGACCCAGGCAGAGCCGAGCAGACGCGGCCCATGGCGTCCAGGTCGTTCGTACAGTGGCGCGCTCCACCTGGACGCCATGAACCACGCCTGCTCCACGGTGTGTGGGTCGACGGCGTACGGGATGGGAGCTTGGGAAGGTAGTGGGTTGAGGAGAGTGGTGAGGCGGCGGATGGAGCACAGGATGGGCGAGTGCGGTACAGCAGCGAAGTACAGCAACCACAGCAACCGCCCCCGTCCGGCGATGCCGCTTCCGGACCGTTCAGCGACTGGTATGACCGTTGCTGACCGATCTAGATAGAGCTACGGATCAGAAGGTTGCAGGTTCGAATCCTGCCGAGCGCACAGCAGAGCAAAGCCCCCGCCGGGTTCTCCGGGCGGGGGCTTTGTCGTGGTGTACGGCGGTGAAGTACAGCAGCGGGGTTGGGTGGTGGGGGTGTCACGACGAGCCCGTAGCGCGCGCCTGCGGGTGAGGTTCCCCGGCTGGGTCGGGGCGTCGTGCTTCGTCGTGCAGACCGGGCCGTGACTGTTCTTGCCGGAGGTCGCCGGTGGCCGCCGGCGGTCTTGCGGACTCCGGTCTGCTGGACGCGGCGACGGCGAGGCTCCGGCACCTCGCCGCGGCGGAGCTGAGGGCGCAGGACGAGCGCCCAGGCCGCGAGGGGCCGGCTCGCCGCTGCTGCGGGCCGGGGCTTGAGGCGGCCGTGGCGCGGCTTGGGGTCATGGCCAAGGAGGCGACGTTCTTGTCGATCTCCTCAGGGGGAGTGCCTCGCGGCATTCGCCGGCGGAACAGCAACGTCGGCGCCCGGGGGCCCGCTTGGTGCCCTTCCCGCCCTCTGGGCGCGGCGCTGGCAGATTCCGGACGGCTTGGTCAGCCGAGGCGATCTTGCCGATCACGCTTCTCGCGTTGTCGGCTCTCGGTCATGGTGCGGACAATCACTGCGCGTGCGTCTGTCTGTTCCGGGCCGAGCCGATCGAGTGGCGGGGCCAGGTTCGTCATGCGGGGCGACGGTCCGTCGTGGGGCTCCACGCCGTACCAGTCGGCAGAGATCAACGCCGGGGCCTGCGCTTCGGTGGTCCCGAACGGCTCGGCGACGTCGGGGAGTTGGTCGGGAGTCGGCGGCCCCGACTCGGGTGTTGCTGGGGCCCTCCCAGGCTCCGTGTGCTGGATGGCTGCGGCCTCATGCGGCTTGAGGGGTGGTCAGGGGCGGCGGCTCCGTAATGGCCGCTGTGCCCGACTGGCCGATCTCTGCGCGTGTTTCTGAGGGGTGGGGGGTCAAGGGGTCAGGCCGAGGAGGGGGGTGAGGTGGGTGCGGGTGTGGGCGAAGGTTTGGGGGGCGGTGCGGTTGGTGGTGTGGATGGGGAGGAGGTTCCAGGGGGTGGTGGCGAGGAGGCGGTGGGTGAGGGCGGTTTCGGTGCGGAGGTGGGCGGCGGCGGAGTCGAGGTCGTGGACGGTGCTGGTGCCGGGGGAGTTGGCGAGTTTGGTGAGGTACCAGTCCTCCCAGGCGGGGCCCTCGCGGTCGATGGCGCGGCGGAGGGCGGCGGCGGGGTCGTCCTGGACGTGGACGACGGTGACGTCGGTGGGGTGGACGGCGGCGACGAGGTCCTCAAGGAAGCGGGCGAGGGCAGGTTCGTCGTGGCCCCAGGCGACGAGGGAGGGGATGAAGGGGAGGAGGGCGTCGGTGACGAGGAAGTCGGTGCCGGCGGCGCGGGCGTCGGTGACGTAGGTGCGGGTGGCGGCGATCAGGGTTTCGGGGCGGACGGTGTGCGGGGCGGCGGCGAATTCCTCGGCGACGGGGCGGAAGGCGGGGTGGGTGAGGATGTCGGCCTCGGCGAAGTGCTCGACGGTGGACCCGGTTTCCGTGAGCCAGGTGGCCAGGGAGCGGCAGAGGGTGGACTTGCCGACGCCGGGGCTGTTGCCGATGACGGAGATGAGGTGGGGGCGGCGGTGGTGATGGTGATGGTTGGTGGGCACGGGGGGAGTGTTTCAAGTGGGGTGTGGTTAGGGGGAGTTGGGGGGCGGGGTGGTGGTGTAGTGGGCGGCGGGGCCGATGGGGGGTGTGGGGGTGAGGTGGGGGTGGAGGAGGAGGTTGTCGTCGTAGTCGCCGGTGTTTTGGTGGCGGAAGGGGAGGGGGTCGGTGGTGGGGAGGGTGAGGAGGCGGTGGCGTAGGCGGGTGGCGGCGGTGGCGTAGGCGTCGGGGGTGGTGCGGTCCGCGCCGGGGATGAGGAGGGGCGGGACGACGGCGATGCCGGTGTACCAGAGGGTGCCGTGCTGGAGGGGGAAGAGGAGGTCGTTGAGGTCGCCGTTGACGCCGCGGGGGCCGAGGGTGGCGGCGCGGGCGCCGGCGGTGACGACGACCAGGGCGCGTCTGCCGGCGAGCGGGCCCTCGCCGTAGCGCTGCGGGCGGCCGGTGGCGGGGTCGGTGTGGCCGAAGGCGAAGCCCTTGACGAAGACCCGGTCGAACCAGCCCTTGAGGATGGCGGGCATGCCGTACCACCACAGGGGGAACTGGAGGACGAGGGTGTCGGCCCAGGCGAGTTTCTGCTGTTCGGCTGCGATGTCGGGGCTCAAGCGGCCGGTGGCGTGGGCGCGTTCGGAGGCTGCGCCGACCAGGAGGCGGTCGGCCGGGTCGTGGTCGTAGTCGGCGGCGTCGACCAGCGGGTTCCACTTCATCGCGTAGAGGTCGGAGACCTGGTGCTGGTGGCCGTGGGCTTCGAGGGTGCGCAGCCCTTCCGTTTTGAGGGCGCCGTTCAGGGAGCGGTGATCGGGGTGGGCGAACAGCCAGAGGACCTTCATGGGTCCACCTTCCGGGGCGGGTTGGAGCGAAACGAGTGGCCCGATGGACAGCATGTGGAAGGATCGGGCCAAGGGTGGATCGGGGGCGGGTCAGGGGCCGTGCCAAGGGCCGGACCGTGGCTGTCATGGAACGGAGGGGATGGGGATGAAGATGGGGATAGGGATAGGGATGCAGAGGGGGGCTGGGGGGATGCGGGGGCGGCGGCATCGGGTGGTGGTGTTGGTGCGGCCGGGAATGCTGCCCATTGAGGTGGGGATCGTGCACCGGATCTTCGGGGAGGCGAGGTCGGCGTCCGGGGAGCCGCTGTACGAGTTGGTGACGTGTGCGCTCCAGCCGGGGGAGGTGCGCACGGACACCGATTTCACGGTGAACGTGGCGCACGGGCCGGAGGCGTTGGCGACCGCGGACACGGTCGTGCTGCCGGCGTCCTCGGTGGACTACGACCCGGGGACCGAGCAACGGGACGGGCGGTTGAGCCCGGGGATGGCCGACGCGCTCGCGCGGATCCGGCCGGGGACGCGGATCGCGTCGATCTGTACGGGGGCGTTCGTGCTGGCCGCGGCGGGGCTGTTGGACGGGCGGCGGGCCACCACGCACTGGCGGTCGGTGGAGGACTTCCGGCGGCTGTTCCCGCAGATCGAGCTGGATGCCGACGTCCTGTACACCGACGAGGGGGACGTGTTGACGGCGGCGGGGGTGGCCTCGGGGGTGGATCTGTGCCTGCACATGGTGCGGTGCGATCACGGGGCGGCGGTGGCCAATGACGTGGCGCGGCGGACGGTGGTGCCGCCGCACCGGGAGGGCGGGCAGGCGCAGTACGTGTGGCGGCCGGTGTCGGAGCCGCGGGTGTCGTCGACGGGTGCGGCGCGGGCCTGGGCGCTGGAGCACCTGGACCGGCCGCTGAGCCTGCGGGAGTTGGCGGCGCGGGAGGCGATGAGCGTGCGGACCTTCACCCGGCGGTTCCGGGAGGAGGTGGGGATGTCGCCGGTGCAGTGGATGACCCAGCAACGGGTCGAGCGGGCACGGCAGTTGCTGGAGGAGACCGGGCTGACGGTGGACCGGATCGCGGCGGAGGCCGGGTTCGGGACGGCGGCGTCGCTGCGGCAGCACTTCCAGGTCGCGCTGGGGGTCTCGCCGCGGGCCTATCGGGCCACGTTCCGGGGGGAGGGCGAGCGGGAGCAGGAGCCGGAGGGGGCGCGGGCGGCCGTGGGGTAGCCGGGCGGTGGTCGGCGGGCGGGGGCGTTGTCAGTGGCCGGTCGTACGCTGACGGTGTGTGGCGATGTACGGGACCGCGGTGGTCGGGCGGCGGGCCGGGGGCCGGGCCGGTGGGGCGGTTCGGCCAGCGGCTCGGTTGGTACTGCGCGGAGCGGGATGCCGAGCGGGTGAGCCCGTTGCCGGTGGGGAAGGCGCTGGCGTTCGCGGCGGTGGGGGAGCGGCGGTGCCTGGGGGTGCGGCGGGCCGGGCGGTGGATCGTCTGCCCGTACGGTGCGGTGCTGGAGGGCGAGGGGGTCAAGGACCAGTGCCCGCGGTGTGCGCAGTTGGACCGGTCGCGGTCGGTGGCGGCGGACACCATGGCCGACGATCCGCGCCCGTACGGCGTCTATCTGGCGTACTTCGGGCCCGGGCTGGTCAAGGTGGGGATCACGGCCGCGGAGCGCGGGGCGGCGCGGCTGGTGGAGCAGGGGGCGGTGGCGTACGCGTGGTTGGGGCGCGGGCCGTTGATGGCGGCGCGGCGGGCGGAGGCGCTGTTGGGGAGCGCGCTGGGGGTCCCGGACCGGTTCGCGAAGGAGGCGAAGCGGGCGGCCCGCGGGGCGCTGCCGCCGTGGCCGGAGCGGGCCGCCGAGCTGGCGCAACTGCACGCGGTGGCACGGGGGTTGGCGGGGTGGCCGGAGGCGTTGGAGCCGGTGGGGTGCGAGCCGGTGGATCACGGGGAGCTGTTCGGGCTGGCGCGGATCGCGGCGGCCGGCGAGGTCGGGGAGGTGGGCGGGCTGACGGCCGGGGCGGAGATCGTGGGCGAGGTCGTGGCCGGGGTGGGGGTCGATGTCTATCTGCGGTTGGCGGGGGCCGGTGGGGGCGGCGGGGTCGCCGTGTTGGACGCGCGGCTGCTCTCGGGGTGGGTGCTCGGCGCCGCCCGGGGAGCGGTGACGACGGCGCCGGTGCGGTGGGCGGCGGAGCCCGGGAAGGGGCGGGGAGGGGAGCAGGAGGGGCTGTTCTGAGGAGGGTTGTGGCCGTTACGGGGTGACGGCGGTGGCTGGTGCGGCGGTTGGGGCGGCCCCGGCCGTCGGCGTGGCTGCGGTGGCCAGGTGGGAGATGGCGGTGCGGAGGTCGGCGAGGGTCGGGGCGTCGGCGACGCGTTCGGTGGTGGGATCGACCTTGGGACCGATGGCGGGGATCTCCCGGCAGGCGTCGGCGATGACGTTGCCGGTCATCATGCGCAGGATTTCGCGGAGTTGGGCGTTGGCGTGGTCGCCGCCGGTGGGGAACGGGGAGGCGGTGATCACCGCGACCGGCTTGTCGACGCACTCGCCGCTGCTGACCAGCCAGTCGAGGGCGTTCTTGAGGACGCCGGGGACACCGTGCGCGTACTCCGGGCTGACGAGGAGCAGCGCGTCGGCGGCGGCCACGGCGGTGCGCAGGGCCGCGACGGGGGCGGGCGGGGTGGCGTCCTCACCGTCCAGGTCGGGGTTGAAGTGGGGGAGCGCGCCGATGTCCGCGGTGGCGGTGGGGCCGTCGAAGAGGTCCAGGGCGGAGCGCAGCACGGCGCCGTTGGACGAGCGGGCGCGGAGGCTGCCGGAGAGGGCCAGGAGTCGGGGCATGGGGCGACGGTACGGGACGGGGCGGCCCCTGGGCGGCGTCGCCGTCGATGCCGGCGGGTGGGGTCGGTGAGCGGCCCTTCGAACCGCGGCAAAGTCGCAGGTCAGGGCGATTGTCAGTGGGGGGTGGGATGCTGGGTGCAGGTGATCGGCCCGGGCCGCGCGGGGGGCGGTCCGGGCTGGTTCCTCGGCCCGGTGGGCGCCGTTCGGGGCGTCCGGGGCGGGGCGTGGGAAGCCGTGGCCGCGGGCCGCTCGACGCGGGGTGTCCGGCGGCGTGGTCGACGGCTTACGGGGGCTTGACCGAGGGAAGGGGAGATTCTCAGGAGATTCACAGAAACCGGCAAGGGAGCTTTCAGAGGGGCTGGTCAGGCTCCCGTCATGACCCTGACTTCGTCGACGTCCTCAGCTTCGTACCGTGCGCCGGTCCCGGGTTCGTCCGCCAGAAGGGCGCCCGGCAAGGCGTCCGGTCAGGCACCCGGCAAGCAGCCGGAGTTGTTGCGGGCCGACGGCAGCCCGGTGCGGGTGCTGGTCGTGGACGACGAGTCCTCGCTCGCGGACCTGCTGTCGCTGGCGCTGCGTTACGAGGGGTGGGACATCAAGGCGGAGGGCGACGGCGCGGGTGCGCTGCGGTGCGCCAGGAGTTGGCGGCCGGACGCGGTGGTGCTAGACGTGATGCTGCCGGACATGGACGGGCTGACCGTCCTCGGCCGGCTGCGGAACGAACTGCCGGACGTTCCGGTGCTGTTCCTGACCGCCAAGGACGCGGTCGAGGACCGGATCGCCGGGCTGACGGCGGGCGGCGACGACTACGTCACCAAGCCGTTCAGCCTGGAAGAGGTGGTGGCCCGGCTGCGCGGGTTGCTGCGCCGGGCGGGCGCGGCGGCGCTGCGGAGCGAGTCGCTGCTGACCGTGGGCGACCTGGTGCTGGACGAGGACAGCCACGAGGTGTGGCGGGACGGCCAGGACATCCATCTGACCGCCACCGAGTTCGAGTTGCTGCGCTATCTGATGCGGAACCCGCGGCGGGTGCTCAGCAAGACGCAGATCCTGGACCGGGTGTGGAGCTATGACTTCGGGGGGCAGGCCAATGTGGTCGAACTGTATATCTCCTATCTGCGGCGGAAGATCGACGCCGGTCGGGAGCCGATGATCCACACCCGGCGGGGTGCGGGCTATCTGATCAAGCCGGCCGGGTAGCGGTGGTGGGACCGTCCGGTTCCGCGGGGCGGCCGGGCCGTCGGGGGCGGCGGCGCTGGACGCTGCGCACCCGGCTCGTGGTGTCGGCCGTGGCGCTGATCGCCGTCGTGGGGGCGGTGATCAGCACGGTCACCGCGATCGCGCTGCACTCGTACCTCCAGGGGAAGTTGGACGGTCAGCTCTTCGACGCCATCGTCCGGGCGGAGCTGCCGCGGCCGCACGATCCGCAGCGGAACGAGGGGCTGGAGTTCGTGGCCATGCCCGGCCAGCCGTTCGGGTCGGTGGGCTCGCGGGTGGCGCCGGACGGCACGTTGGGCGCCGGCGCGCGGGTGAACCGTTCGCAGAGCCGGACGCCGTCGGAGCGGCTGACCTCGCTGAGCGGGGAGCAGCTCGCGGCGTTGGCCTCGGTGCCCCGGGACGCCAAGCCGCACACCCGGCACCTGCCCCGTCTCGGCTCGTACCGGGTGCAGTACGCCGGCGACGGCGCGCTGGTCTTCGGGATGCCGCTCAACGAAGTGAACGACACGGTAGGGCGGTTGGTGCTCATCGAGTGCTGTGTGACGGGTTCCGGGCTGGCGGCGGCCGGGATCGCGGGCTCGGCGATGGTCGGGATCGCGCTGCGCCCGCTGCGGCGGGTCGCCGCGACCGCGACCCGGGTCTCCGAACTCCCGCTGCACCAGGGCGAGGTGGCGCTGCACGTGCGCGTCCCGTTGGCCGAGGCCGACGCCCGTACGGAGGTGGGACAGGTCGGCGCGGCGCTCAACCGGATGCTGGGGCACGTCGGTTCGGCGCTCTCGGCGCGGCAGGAGAGCGAGACGCGGGTGCGGCGGTTCGTCGCCGACGCCAGCCATGAGCTGCGGACGCCGCTGGCGTCGATACGCGGCTACGCCGAGCTGACCCGGCGCGGACAGGAGCGGCCCGGTCCGGAGACCCGGCACGCGCTGGGCCGGATCGAGTCCGAGGCGGAGCGGATGACCGGCCTGGTGGAGGACCTGCTGCTGCTCGCCCGGCTCGACGCCGGGCGCCCACTGTCGTACCACACCGTGGACCTCGCGCCGCTGGTGGTGGACGCGTTGAGCGATGCGCGGGCGGCCGGCCCCGGGCACCGCTGGCGGCTCGAACTGCCGGACGCGGACGCCCCCGCGCTGGTGCGCGGCGACACCGACCGGCTCCAGCAGATCCTGGTCAACCTGCTGGCCAACGCCCGGACACACACGCCGGAGGGCACGACGGTGACGGCCCGGGTGCGGGCCCGGTCCACCCAACGGGCGGGGGGAATCGTCCGGTTGGAGGTGCAGGACGACGGCCCGGGCATCCCCGGCGCGCTGCTGCCGCACGTCTTCGAGCGGTTCGCGCGGGGCGACGCGTCCCGTTCGCGGAGCGCGGGCGGCGGCACGGGCGGCAGCACGGGGCTGGGTCTGGCCATCGTGCAGGCGGTGGTGGCCGCGCACGACGGGACGGTCGAGGTGGCGAGCGTGCCGGGCCGTACGGTGTTCACGGTGACGCTGCCGGCCGCCGGGGAGGGCGCCGGCGGGGGCGCGCAGGGCGGTGGGGACGGCGCTCGGGCGACCGGTGCGCGGCCCGGTCCGCCGTCGTCTCATAGCCGGCGCACAGCCTCACCACACGGCGGTGACAGGCCAATTGGCGAGCGTCGTGACCATGACGACGCCATCGCAGACCCCGACGCCACTGGGTTCCCTGCCGCCACGTGAGCATCTGCGTCCGGGCCAGATCGAGACCGTCCTCGATGTCGTGATCCCGGTCTACAACGAGGAGCACGACCTCGAACCCTGTGTGCGCCGGCTGCACGACCATCTGGTCCGCACCTTCCCGTACGGGTTCCGGATCACCATCGCGGACAACGCGAGCACCGACCACACGCCCCGGATCGCGGCCCGGTTGGACGACGAGTTGGACCGCGTCACCGCCGTGCGGCTGGAGCAGAAGGGGCGCGGTCGGGCGCTGCGCACGGTGTGGTCGCATTCCGGGGCGCCGGTGCTGGCCTATATGGACGTCGATCTGTCCACCGACCTCAACGCGCTGCTGCCCCTGGTCGCCCCGTTGATCTCCGGGCACTCGGACCTGGCGATCGGCTCCCGGCTCAGCCGGAGCTCGCGGGTGGTGCGCGGCCCGAAGCGGGAGTTCATCTCGCGCACCTACAACCTCATCCTGCGCGGGTCGTTGGCGGCGCGGTTCTCCGATGCGCAGTGCGGTTTCAAGGCCATCCGGGGCGACGTCGCGGCCCGGCTGCTGCCGATGGTCGAGGACACCGGGTGGTTCTTCGACACCGAGATGCTGGTGCTGGCCGAGCGGGCCGGGCTGCGGATCCACGAGGTCCCGGTGGACTGGGTGGACGACCCCGACAGCACCGTCCACCTGGTCCGCACCGCGACCGACGACCTCAAGGGCGTCTGGCGGGTGGGGCGGGCGCTGGCGACCGGGGCGCTGCCGCTGGACCGGCTCGCCCGGCCGTTCGGCGACGACCCCAGGGACCGGGAGCTGTCCGGGGTGCCGCGCGGGCTGGCCCGCCAGGTCCTCGGCTTCGCCGTCGTGGGGGCGCTGAGCACCCTGCTCTACCTCGGCCTCTACTCCCTCTTCCGGCTCGGGGTGGGACCCCAACTGGCCAACGCCGCCGCCCTGTTGGTCTCCGCACTGGTCAACACCTCCGCCAACCGGCGGCTGACGTTCGGGGTGCGGGGCCGGGAGCGGGCGGTCCGCCACCAGGCGCAGGGCCTGGTGGTCTTCGCCATCGGGCTGGCGCTGACCAGCGGGTCGCTGGCGGCCCTGGACGCCGCCAACCGCCACCCCTCACACACCAGCGAACTGACGGTGCTGGTGGCCGCCAACCTCGCGGCCACGGTGCTGCGCTTCCTGCTCTTCCGCGCCTGGGTGTTCCCGGAGCGGGAGCGGCGGGAGGCGGCGGCCCGCCCGACCGACGGCGCGGGTCCGGACCCGGCCGCCGGTCCGGCCGGCGCCGCGCACGACCGGAACGACCTCAGCAGGAGTGCTCGATGAGCACCCGCCCCCGCACGACGCACCAGGAGAGAACGATGGCCCCGAGGACGGCCGCGCACGACGCGCCGGACCCCGTATCGCACCCCGCGGCGGAGGGCGGGCCGCGCACCGGCCCGCCCGAGGCCCCCGACCGCACCCCGTCGCGCGGCCTCGCGCAGCGGATCGTGCGGGGCAGGCCCGAGGACCCGGGGTGGGCCCGACCGGCGCTCCTCGCGCTGCTGGCGGTCACCGCGGTGCTGTACGTGTGGGACCTGTCGGCGTCCCAGTACGGCAACCAGTTCTACTCGGCCGCCGTCCAGGCGGGCAGCGTCAGTTGGAAGGCGTTCTTCTTCGGCTCCTCGGACGCGGCGAACTCCATCACCGTGGACAAGCCGCCGGCCTCGCTGTGGCCGATGGCGCTCTCGGTGCGGCTCTTCGGGCTGAACCCGTGGGCGGTGCTGGTGCCGCAGGCGCTGATGGGCGTCGCCGCGGTCGGGGTGCTGTACGCGACCGTGCGGCGGCGGTTCGGGGCGGCGGCGGGCCTGCTGTCGGCCGGCGCGCTGGCGATCACCCCGGTCGCGGCGCTGATGTTCCGCTACAACAACCCCGACGCGCTGCTGTGCCTGCTGATGGTCTGCGCGGTCGCCTGCGTGCTGCGCGCCCTGGAGGCGGGGCGGACCAAGTGGCTGCTGCTGGCCGGGCTCTGCTTCGGGCTGGCCTTCCTCACCAAGACCCTCCAGGCGTGGCTGATCCTGCCGGCGGTGGCCGTGGTCTACGCGTGCTGTGCGCCGGTCGCGCTGCGCAAGCGGCTGGGCCAACTGCTGCTGGCCGGGCTGGTGCTGGTGGTCTCCGGCGGCTGGTGGGTGGCGATCGACGAGCTGCTGCCGGCGTCCGCGCGCCCCTATGTGGGCAGTTCGCAGACGAACAGCTTCCTGGACCTGACGTTCGGCTACAACGGGCTGGGGCGGATCTCCGGGAACGAGCGGGCCGGCGCCGCCGGCGGCGGTGGCCACCACGGGTCGGGCGGCTTCGGCCACGGCCAGACCGGGCTCACCCGGCTGTTCTCCTCCGACATGGGCGGCCAGATCTCCTGGCTGCTGCCGGCCGCGCTGATCCTGCTGGTGGTGGCGGTGTGCGTGCTGTGGCGGGCGCGGCGCGCGGTGGCCGCCGAACAGGCCGCCCAGCGGGCGGAGTTCCTGGTGTGGGGCGGCGCGCTGCTGATGACCTTCACGATCTTCAGCTTCATGTCCGGGATCTTCCACCAGTACTACAACATCGCGCTCTCCCCGTACATCGCGGCGCTGGTCGGCATGGGGACGGTGCTGGTGTGGCGGCGCGGCGGCTGGCTGGCGCGGATCGTGCTGGCAACGGTCGTCGGGACGACGGCGGTCTGGTCGTACGTCCTGTTGGCGCGGTCGCCGCACTGGCTGCCGTGGCTGCGGTGGGTGGTGCTGGTGGTCGGCCTGCTGGCGGCGCTGGGGCTCCTGTTGGCGGCCGGTGGCGTACGGGAGGGCGCGCCGGAGCGGCGCCGTCCGGCCGGCGCGGTGAGTGCGGTCGCGGCCGGCCTCGGGCTGGCGGCGGCGCTGGCCGGCCCCCTCGCGTACACCCTGAACACCGTCAACACCGCCAAGGGCGGCGGGATGGTCCTCGCCGGCCCCGCGGTCCAGGGCGCGCGGGGCTTCCCCGGCGGCCAGGCGTGGCTGCGCGGGCAGGGCGGCGCCAAGGGCGGGATGCCGGGCGGCGCCGCGGGCCGGCACGAGGGCGGCGCGGGTGCCGCCGGCGGGCCGGGCTTCCCGGGTGGCTTCCCCGGCGGGGCGGCCGGCGCCGGGCGCGGCGGGACGCACAAGGGCGGCATGGACGGCGGCGCCACGGTGAGCGCGGCGGCCCGGCGCCTGGTGGAGCAGGACGCCGATCACTACACCTGGGCCGCGGCCGCCATCGGCTCGCAGAGCGCGGCCAGTTACCAACTGGCCACCCAGAAGCCGGTGATGCCGATCGGCGGCTTCATGGGGAGCGACCCGTCGCCGACCCTCGCCCAGTTCCAGCGGTACGTGGCCGAGGGGAAGATCCACTACTTCATCGTCAGCGAGCGGGGCTTCCACGGCTCCGGCGGCGCGAAGGGCGCGGGCGGCGCCGGCGGCAAGCGGGCCGGCGGCCCGGGGGCGCCCGGCGGGTTCGGGCAGAAGGGCCCCTCGTCGCAGATCAGCGCCTGGGTGGAGAAGACCTTCAAGAAGGTCACCGCCGGTGGCGCCACCTTCTACGACCTGACGCAGCGGAAGGCGTAGCGCCAACGGGGCGGAGGGGCCGACGGCTTGGGCCCCCTCCGCCCTGCCCTCCGCACCCGCCAGATGTACGGCGTATAAGAGTCCCTGTACGGTGTAAGTCCCCCGCTTCGCACCGTACAGGGAGCTCGTATGTCCGCCGTGGCCCCGGACGCCACCGCCACCCCCCTCCAGCCACCGGGTCGGCCGGCCACCCGCTGGCTGATCCTGGCCGTCATCTGCGTCGCCCAGCTCACCGTCGTCCTCGACAACACCGTGCTGAACGTCGCCGTCCCGTCCCTCACCGGAGGGCTGGGCGCGAGCACCGCCGACGTCCAGTGGATGCTCAACGCCTACTCGCTGGTGCTCTCCGGGCTGCTGCTGATCGCCGGCAACTCCGCCGACCGCTACGGCCGCAAGAAGATGCTGGTCATCGGCTTGGTGCTGTTCGGCCTCGCCTCGCTCGCCGCCAGCCTCGCCCAGGCCCCCGGCCAACTGATAGCCGCCCGCGCCGCGATGGGCGTCGGCGGCGCGCTGCTGGTGACCACCACCCTCGCCGTGGTGATGCAGGTCTTCGACGACACCGACCGCCCCAAGGCCATCGGCATCTGGAGCTCGGTGAACTCCCTCGGCTTCGCCGCCGGGCCGCTGATCGGCGGCGTGCTGCTGGACCACTTCTGGTGGGGTTCGCTGTTCCTGGTCAACCTCCCGGTCGCGGCGATAGCCGTGGTGGCCGTCGTCGCCCTGGTCCCGGAGTCCAGGACCCGCGGTGGCGAACGGCCGGACGTGCTCGGCGCGTTGCTGTCGATGATCGGCATGGTCGGGGTGGTCTACGCGATCATCTCCGGCCCGTCGGACGGCTGGCTGTCCGGCCGGGTGCTGGCCGCGGTCGCCGTCGGCGTGGTCGGCCTGGGGCTGTTCGCGCTCTGGGAGCTGCGCCACCCGCACCCCATGCTGGACATGCACTTCTTCAGCAACCGCCCCTTCATCGGCGCGGTCTCCGGCGGCATCCTGGTGGCCTTCGGGATGGGCGGCTCGATGTTCCTGCTCACCCAGCACATCCAACTGGTGCTCGGGTACGGCCCGTTGGACGCCGGTCTGCGGATGGCGCCGCTCGCCCTCACCGTCGTGCTGATCAACTTCACCGGTCTGGGCGCCCGGCTGATGCCGCGCTTCGGCACTCCGGAGATGATCGTCACCGGGATGTCCCTGCTGGCCGGTGGGCTGGCGGCGATCTCGCTGCTGGGCGGCCGCAGTTACGGCGGCATGCTGTTCGGCCTGATCGTCATGGGCGTCGGGGTATCCATCGCGATGCCGACGATGGCCAACGCCATCATGTCCGCGATCCCGCCCGCCAAGGCCGGCGTCGGCGCCGGGGTCAACGGCACCCTGATGGAGTTCGGCCAGGGGCTGGGCGTCGCGGTGCTCGGCGCCGTGCTCAACTCCCGCTTCGCCGCGCTGCTCCCGGTGGTCGCCGCCGGCGCCGGCTCGCTGCCGGCGGCGCTGGCCCGGACGCGCACGGCCGAGGAGCGCGCCGCCGTGCACGACGCCTTCGCCGCCGGCATCGGCACCAGCCAACTCGTCGGCGCGGCGGCGGTCTTCCTCGGCGGCCTGATCGCCGCCGTGCTGCTGCGTCGGGCCGAGCGCGCCGGGGACGCGGCCGGTCGGGACGAGTCCGTCGGCGGGGCGGACGGCGAGGCCGTCGGGCAGGGCGCCGGCCCCAACCCGGCACCCGCGCCGGCGGAATAGCATCGGTCCCGGGTGGGGCGCCGGTCACCGCACCGGCCCCCGCCCGGGCCCCGTAGGACCCGCACGACCCGCACCACCCGCACGACCCAAGGAGGGGCGCCATGGCAGCAGCGACGAACGGGCGCGCCAAGCAGCGGCCGCACAGCGTCTGGCTGACCCAACGCCCCCCGCTGCGGCGGAAGGCGGAGCAGCCGGCCGGGCTCGACCTCGACCGGATCGTCGAGGCCACCGTCCGGCTGCTGGACGACGAGGGCCTGGCCAAGTTCTCCATGCGCCGCCTCGCCGCCGAGCTCGGCGTCACCGCGATGTCCCTCTACTGGTACGTCGACACCAAGGACGACCTGCTCGAACTCGCCGTGGACGCGGTCGCCGGCGAGCTGGCGCTGCCCGACGAGTCGGACGGCGCCGACTGGCGCGGCCAACTCCGGGTCCTGGCCACCTCCTACCGTGATGTGCTGGTGCGCCACGCCTGGGCGCCCCGGCTGCTCGGCGAGGTCCTCAACATCGGCCCGCACGCCACGGCCTTCTCCAACGCCACCCTGCGCGTGATGGCCCGCAGCGGCCTGGGCCCGGCCCACACCTCCGGGGCGCTGGCCTCGCTCTTCCAGTTCGTCTACGGCTTCGCGACCATCCGCTCCCTGCACGAGGCCCGCTGCCGGGCCGCCGGCATCGACCTGGACGAGCACTTCGCCCAAGTCGTCGACGCGACCTCGGACCGCCCCGAGTTCGACGAGGCGCGGACGCTCTCCACTCGCGCCGGCTACGCCAGGGGCGACGTCAGCGCCGTGGAACTGCTCGACCGCGACTTCGCCTTCGCCCTGGACCTCCAGATCGCGGGCATCGAGGCGATGTGCCGGCAGACGGTCGGGGGACGGCCCGAGGGCCACTGACGCGGCGCGGCGCGGAGCCGGCCACCGTTCCAACTCCCTTCCCGCACCGCCGATTTCGCCCGTTCGAACGCCCGGAAGGCCCCCTGTTCAACCTGGCATGGCCATGGCACGATGCCTCATCGGTCCATGGATCCATCGGCCCATCGATTTCGACGGCACCGCGCAACGCTCCCGGAGCGCCGACCGGTCCGGCCTCCGGGAGCCGTCGCGGGTGGGGCGCACAAGGCCGCGCCCCACCCGCGGGCAGGTGCCCCACACCCCCCACGGAAGGCCATGCCATGCCCGGGAAAACCCTGGTGACCACGGCCGCGGCAGCGGTGGTCGTGGCACTCACGGCCCTCTCCCCGCTCACCCCGTCCGCCCTCGCCCACACGTCGAGACCCACCCCTGCGTCCGGCGAGCGCACCATGGTCGTCTACCGCGTTCCCACCCACGACCGCGGCGACGCCCAGAAGTTGATCTCCGGCGGTTTCGACCTGATCGAGCGCCGCCAGGGCAACGACCTGTTCGTCATGGGCGATCCGGCCACCGCCAACGGGCTGCGCCGGCTCGGCTTCGCCCCCACGGCCGTCGAGACGACGCGGCAGCCGGTCGCCCACGAACCGCGCCCCACCCGCTCCAAGGGCGGCGTGGACGACACCTACGACGGCGGTTACTACACCGTCGACGCGCACTACGCCCACCTCGACCAAGTGGCCTCCGAGCACCCGGACATGGCCAAGGTCGTGACCTACGGCAAGAGCTGGCTCAAGGAGAAGGGCCGCGGCGGCCGCGATCTGAAGGCCATCTGCCTCACCAAGATGAAGAAGGGCGACTGCGCGCTCGACCCGAAGTCCGCCAAGCCGCGGTTCTTCCTGATGAGCCAGATCCACGCGCGCGAGCTGACCACCGGTGAGACGTCCTGGCGCTGGATCGACACCCTGACCAAGGACTACGGCAAGGACCCCAAGATCACCGCCCTGATGGACTCCACCGAGATGTGGGTCGTCCCGATCACCAACCCGGACGGCGTGGACATCGTCGCCCAGGGCGGCGACCACCCCGTCCTCCAGCGCAAGAACGCCGACGACGCGCAGGGCACGTGCAGCGGGGACGGTCAGATCGGCGTGGACCTCAACCGCAACGCGGGCACCCACTGGGGCGGCGAGGGCACCTCCACCGAGCCGTGCAGCGAGATCTACCTCGGCCCGGGTGCCGACTCCGAGCCGGAGAACACCGCCCTGGAGGGCCTGTTCCGCAAGTTGTACCCGGCCGTGCGCACCGGCACCGGCGACAGTGACCCGGCGCCGGCCACCGCCAAGGGCATGATGATCAGCCTGCACAGCGACGCGAGCATGGTGCTCCTCCCCTGGGAGGCCGACCACACCATCCACACCGGCAACGACGCCGCCCTGCGCGCGCTCGGCGGACAGCTCGGCAAGATCACCGGCTACAAGTCCGGGCAGGCCGGCGAGATCCTCTACGACGCCTCCGGCGGCTCCGACGACTGGACGTACGACAAGCTGGGGCTGGCCAGCTTCACCATCGAGATCGGCGACAGCGACGGGCGCGGCTGCGACGGCTTCACCCCGGACTACTCCTGCCAGGACAGCTACTTCTGGCCGAAGATGAAGCCCGCGCTCCTCTACGCCGCCCAGCAGGCGGCGGCCCCGTACAAGACGAAGTCCCAGGGCCGCTGACGACGCCCCGGGACGGCTGAACCGACGCCCACCCGCGCCGGGGCGACCGGCGCGGGTGGGCGACGGGGCGCCGCGTTCATGACGCCTTTCCCTTCCGTCGCTCGCTGCGGATCTCCGGGCCGGTGGTGAACGGGCGGGCGTCGTCGTCGAGTTGGTCGGTGCGCCCGCTCGTCCAGGCCACGCCTTGCCGGTCGATGTGCCTCCCGTCCTCGTGCGCGGCGCGGGCGCACGGCCGGGGGTTGTTGCTGCCCGCGGGCCGCGTGGCGCCACAGAGGGGCGGGTGCGCCCGGCCCGGTTTTGGCCCGGTCACCTCGCGCCGCCGCGGGGGCGTTGCCGCGCCGCCGCGGTCGCGTCAGTTGCCGCGGCCATCGCGGGGCGGCCGCGCCGGGACGGGCACGTCGTCGTGGCGCGGATGCCGACGCAGTAGTACGCGGCAGTCCACCACCCGGGCCCGGTCGCGGGCCCGCTCGGCGGCGGCCAACTCGGCCCGGAGTTGCGTGCACTTGGGGCACTCCTCAGGCGTAGCCACGTCAGTCCTCCCCCGTGAGTGAAGAACACAGCGCATCGTTGTCAACCATGCAACTTCCTTACTGAGTGTGGTCGTTCGATCACCAGCGTGGCCCAAGGGTCGGTACCGTGGGAGGGAAAAGGTGCCCGACCTCGTATTTGGGCGTCGCGGCATACGCACACCTTGCTGACCAGCAAGGGCGTGTCCCTGCTTCAGGCTGACCAAGGTTGTGGTCAGGGGGAGTTATGAAGGAAGAAGTAGCCTCGAACCTGGAACATCGGGACCCCCGATACCGCTTCGCGGCAGAGTGCCGCAGCGCACGGGAGCTGTATCCGGAAAGGTCGCTCAGCCAAACAGAGTTGGCCCGGATGGTGCGGGTGTCGAAGTCCACGATCAGTCGGGTCGAGACGTGTACCGGCCCCATCCCTCCGGATCTGCCACCTCAGTTGGACCGGGTGTTCGCTACGGACGGGCTGTTCAAGCGGCTCTACGAGGAGATCGTGAAGCAGTCCTTTCCGTCGCAGTACAGGCTGCGGTTGGAGGTGGAGGCCAACGCGGTAGCCATCGTCGAATGGTCCCCGACTGTTGTTCCGGGCCTCCTGCAGACGGCTTCCTACGCCCGTGCCCTTTTCAAAGCCGGAACTCCGAACGCAAGCAACGCAGAGTTGGCGCAGAAAGTACGGGCCCGACTGGCACGGCAAGAAGTGCTGCGGGGGACCTCGCCGCCGGACTTTTCCGTGGTCGTGTGCGAATCAGTGGTCCGGCGCAACGTCGGTGGGCCCAGCGTGATGCGTGATCAGCTGGCCGCTCTGTTGGCGTATGGCGCTCAGCCTGCCAACATCCTGCAGGTTCTTCCTCTTTCCGCGGCAACGCACGGCTTGATGGATAGCTCCGCGTCGATTCTCACCACCTCGGAAGCCCGAGTTCATCAGTTGGTGGGCACATGAGCCGGGCCGGGCTGGTGTCGTAGCGGGTCAGCGAGGTGCGGTTTGGTGGAGGGCTGCGAAAGCGTG